>NZ_WBXM01000003.1:0-452500 GCF_033042135.1 Haloechinothrix sp. LS1_15
CGGCACCCCCGATACCCGGCCTCCGGAGCAGCGCCAGGGTGACGCGTTCGCGGCCATGGTCGGGCTCGTACTCGACGAGGGCAAACTTCCCGCCGAAGGTGGGGAGAAACCCCGCCTAGTGATCACCTTCCCGCTGCGCGAGCTGTGTGCCGACGGGCTACCAGCCTCGACTGCGCTGCTCAACCGGGAGCTGCCGCTGAGTGCCGAGCAGGCCCGCCGCTATGCCTGCGACGCCGGAGTGATCCCCGCCGTACTCGGCGGCCGCGGCCAACGCACCGTCTCCACCACCCAACGCCGCGCCCTGGCGCTGCGCGACGGCGGCTGTGTCTTCCCCGGCTGCACCCGGCCCGAACGCCGGTGCCAGGCGCATCACATTCACCACCGGGCCGACGGCGGACCCACCAACCTCGACAACCCCGCCCTCCTCTGTGGACATCACCACAGGCTGATCCATCATTCGGAATGGGATATCCACATGGGAGCCGACGGTCATCCAACCTGCATCCCACCACCGTGGCTCGCATCCCACATACCCAAACAACGAACACCGCGCAATGCCACGCGTGATCTTACGCCTGTGTAGATCTTGGGGTTATGCTGGCCGGATGAGCAGCCCGATCGAAACCTTTGGCCGCGCGATCCAGGCACGCATCTACCGCGACGGCATCTCCGGGAAGCGTCCCGGCGTGCCCGTCAACCCCGACCGGCTGGAGCAGGCCGCGCGCCGTGCCATGAGCCGTAACGCCTGGGGCTACACCGCGGGTTCGGCAGGCCTGGAAACCACCGCCGCGGCCAACCGGGAGGCGTTCGACCGGTGGCGCATCGTGCCCCGCATGCTCACCGACGTCGCCGAGCGCGACCTGTCGATCGAGCTGCTCGGCAGGCGGTACCCCAGCCCGCTGCTGCTCGCGCCGATCGGGGTGCTGGAGCTGATGCACCGGCAGGCCGACCTCGCCGTGGCGCGCGCGGCGCGCGAGCTGTCCGTCCCGATGACCATCTCCACCCAGGCTTCGCACCCGATGGAGGACATCGGCGCAGCGCTCGGCGAAGCCGACCGCTGGTACCAGCTCTACTGGGGCTCCGAGCCCGATGTGGTCGCCAGCATGGTCACCCGCGCCGAGCGCTCCGGCTGCTCGGCCATCGTGGTCACGCTCGACACCCACATCGTCGGCTGGCGCACCCGCGACCTCGACCGGGCGTTCCTGCCGTTCGCCCGCGGGCAGGGCATCGCCCAGTACACCAGCGATCCAGCCTTCACCGAGCTGGTGCGGCAGCGGGCCAAGCAGCCGCGGCAGGGCGACACGCCCACCCCGACGCCGACCGCGCTACGCACCCTCGCCTCGATCATCAGCCACTACCCGGGCAGCTTCTGGGACAACCTGCGGTCCCGGCTGCCGCGCGCCGCGGTGGAAACCTTCCTCGACGTCTTCTCCAACTCGGCGCTGACCTGGGGCGACCTGCCGTGGCTCCGGCAGCACACCTCGCTGCCGATCCTCGTCAAGGGGCTACAGCACCCGGACGACGCGGCCCGCGCGCTCGACGCCGGGGTGGACGGCGTCATCGTCTCCAACCACGGCGGACGTCAGGTCGACGGCGCCATCGGCGCACTGGATGCGCTGCCCGGCATCGTGTCGGCCGTGGACGGGCGGGTGCCCGTGCTGTTCGACAGCGGTATCCGCAGCGGCGCCGACGTGTTCACCGCGCTCGCCCTCGGTGCCAGCGCGGTCCTCGTCGGCAGGCCGTACGCCTACGGGCTCGCCATCGACGGTGAGGACGGGGTGCGCGCGGTGCTGGAGCACCTGCTCGCCGAACTCGACATCACCATGGGCCTGACCGGCTGCCGCACCATCGACGACATCACGCGGGAGCGGGTGGAGGCCACGCCGAAACCGTCGGCGCCGCCTACAGCAGCGAGTGCACGCTGATAGAGCGGTAGCGGTGCACGAAGGCGGTGTCCAGCGTTACCAAGGGACGATCGGCCGCTTGGGCGAACGCCGCCAGGTAATCGTCCGTCCACAGCTTATGGCTGTTGTCCTCGCGCGCGGATAGCGCACGCCAGACCTGCTCGAGCTGAGGTGGTTCCGGTGCGAACCGGACGCGTTCATCGGAACGAAGGCGATCGATGACCGTCCAGCTCGTGGCACGCGTGAGCACGTCATCGCCCATCACTGCGCTATTGCACAGCAGGCGCAACACACCCATCTGGCTGACGCGGCACAGGACGAGCTCGCCATCATGGTCATCGAACCACGGAGCAACCCGTTGATGATGGACGTGCCCTTGCCATAGGGCAGCAAGCCACACGCCGACGTCGAGGAGCATCAGTGGCTGCCGTACTTCTCTGCGTCTTCAGCGGCGAGGATCGCCTCGATAGCCTCGTTGGTCAGGTCGACAGACCCTGGGCGTGAACTGGGAACCAGGGGAAGCGTCACCCGTCCACGTCGCGTGGCGGTCGCGACGCTTCCGAGTTCATGCGTCACCGCGCGGGTGAGGAACTCCTTAAGGGTTTCACCGCGAGCGGCAGCCTCGGCTTTGGCGGCACGTAGCAGCTCGGGTGGTAGCTCGACCGTGGTGCGCATAAAAGCATATTAGCATCGCCGCTGGCCGAACAGCATGTCCGCGCTATACCTGGTGTCCGAGCTTGAAGCCCCGCTGTGACTCGCCGGTGCCGGTCACGCCGAAGCCGTCGGCACCGATCGCTGCTGCGGCTTCCCGCCTCGATGGGGAGCTGATCGGTACCGGTGCGCCGTCCAGGTCCAGCACCTCGGAGGCCTCGTTGTACCAGGAGGGTACGACCTCGTGGCCCCAGAAGGAGCGCCTGCGGTTGTCGGTGACGTCCCAGCGGATCGTGGGGTTGTCGGGATCGCCGGTGTAGTAGTCACTGGTGTAGATCTCGATGCGGTGCCCGTCCGGGTCGCGCAGGTACAGGTAGAAGGCGTTGGACACGCCGTGCCTGCCGGGTCCGCGTTCGATGTGGTGCTCGGCCCGGAGCGAGCCGAGCACGTCGCAGGTGTGCAGGATTTGGTGCCGCTCGTGGGCGGAGAACGCGATGTGGTGCAGCCGGGGGCCGTCGCCACCGGTGATCGCGATGTCGTGCACCGTCGGCTTGCGGAACAGCCAGGTCGCGTACAGTGATTCGCTGTCCTCAATGGTCTCCGATACTCCGAACCCCAGGCTGGTGTAGTAGTCGTAACCGGCCCGCACGTCCGGCACCATCACGTTGAAGTGGTCCAGCATGCTGATGGCGTTGGCGGGTTGCCGGTGGTAGTGCTGGGTGAACCGCTCGGTATGGGTCGCGTCGTAAAAGAACTCCACCGGCAGACCCAGCGGGTCCCGCACCCGCACCGCCTCGCCAATACCTCGGGTGGTTCCCTCGGGCACGCGGCGGGTGTCCAGCCCGCGCGCGGTGAAGTAGCGCTCGGCGGCGTCGACCTGGTCCTGCCCGCGTACCCGGTAGCCCAGCCGCGCCAACGCGGGCCGTTCCCCCTGCCGCAGCACGAGGCTGTGGTGCAGGTACTCCTCGAACGCCCGCAGGTACAGCGCGCCCGGCTCCTCGGCGGTGATCACCAGGCCGAGCACATCCACATAGAACCAGCGCGCGGCCGCCAGGTCGGTGACGATCAGCTCGGCGTAGGCGGCTCGGAGGATGTCGGGGGGTGTCGTCGCGTTCATCGCCGTTCCCTCAGCTCGACTGCCCGGTGCCGAAGCGCGGGGTGTGCACCTGGCCCAGGGCGACGTGGATGATGTGCTCGTTGGTGTAGAAGTCGATGCTGCGCTCGCCGCCTTCCTTACCCAGCCCGCTGGCTTTCACCCCACCGAAGGGGGTGCGCAGGTCCCGGATGTTGTGCGAGTTCAGCCAGACCATCCCGGCGTCGATCGACGCACCCACCCGGTGGCCCCGTTGCAGATCGGTGGTCCACACGTAGGCGGCCAGGCCGTAGTCCACCGCGTTGGCCAGCTCGATGGCCTCGGCCTCGGTGTCGAACGGGGTGATCGCCACGACCGGCCCGAAGATCTCCTCCCGGAAGATCCGCGCCTGCGGTGGCACGTCGGCGAACACCGTCGGGGCGAGGTAGTTGCCTTCCGGCAGGTGCTCGGGCCGCCCGCCCCCGGCCAGCAGCGTGGCTTCGGCCTTGCCGGTCTCGACGTAGCCGAGCACCCGCTCGTAGTGCTCGGGATGCACCAGCGCGCCCACCTCGGTGGCCGCCTCGTGCGGCGGGCCGACCACGATCGCGCGGGCGCGCTCGGCATACCGGGAGCAGAACTCCTCGTAGACGGGGCGCTCCACCAGGATCCGCGAACCGGCGGTGCAGCGCTCGCCGTTGAGCGAGAACACGCCGAACAGCGTGGAATCCAGCGCCGACGGCAGGTCGGCATCGGCGAACACGATCGCGGGCGACTTGCCACCCAGCTCCATGGACAGTCCCTTGAGGTGGGACGCGGCACGGCGCATGATCTCCTTGCCGGTCGCGCTCTCGCCGGTGAACGAGATCAGCGGCACGTCCGGGTGGTCGACCAGCGCCTGGCCCGCCTGCTTGCCGAAGCCGTTGACCAGGTTGAACACCCCCTCCGGCAGGCCTGCCTCCGCCATGATGCCCGCCCACAGGCTCGCCGAGGCCGGGGTGTACTCGGCGGGTTTGAGCACCACCGGGCAACCGGCAGCCAGCGCCGGGGCGAGCTTCCAGCTCTCCAGCATGAACGGCGTGTTCCACGGCGTGATCAGCCCCGCTACCCCCACCGGCCGCCGCACCACGTAGTTGATCTGCGAGCCGGGAACCCGGTAGGCGTCCTCGTGCAGCGCCACGATCACGTCGGCGAAGAACCGGAAGTTCTCGGCGGCGCGGCGCGCCTGGCCACGGGCCTGCGTGATGGGCAGGCCGGTATCGAAGCTCTCCAGCTCGGCCAGTCGCTGCTCGCGCGCCTCGATGCCCTCGGCGATCCGGTACAGCACGCTCGCGCGGCCACGCGCGGTCATCTCCGGCCACGGGCCCTCGGTGAACGCGGCCCTGGCGGCGGCGACCGCGCGGTCGATGTCGGCGGCCTGCCCGGCAGCGGCGACCGCGTAGGGCTTGTTGGCCACCGGCTCCAGCACCTCGACGGTTTCGCCGGAGACGCTGGGAACGGTCTCGCCGCCGATGACGTGGTCGAAACGCTCCGGCAGGTCGGCCGGGCGTCGCGGTGCGTCAGCGCTTTCCATCATGGGTGCCCTCCGTCGTGACGAGCAGGTCCTCGGCGCCGGACAGCAGCTCGCGGACCCTGACCTGGCCGGCGCTGGTCAGCGGGATCAGTGGCGGCCGCACGTGATCCGTGCCGATCAGCCCGCGCTGCGCCAGCACCCACTTCGCCGCCGCCGGGTTGGTCTCGGTGAACACCACATCCACCAGCGGGTGTAGCCGGTAATGCAGCTCGCGGGCGGTGCCGTGATCCCCGGCGATCCACACCTCGTACATCCGGGCCACCGCCGCCGGCGCGATATTGGCCACCGCGCTGACGAACCCGACCCCGCCCAGCGCCAGCAGCGGCAGGCACAGCAGCTCGATACCGGACCACACCAGCAGCTCCGGCCCGCAGGCGTGCAGCACCCGGGAGAAGTGCTCGAAGTCCTTGGTGGTCTCCTTGAGCCCGACGATGGTGTCGCAATCGGTGAACAGCCGCGCCACCGTCTCCGGCGCGATGTCCACCGCGGTGCGCGACGGCACGTTGTAGATCACCAGCGGCAGGTCCGGGAACTCCCGCGCCACGGTGGCGTACCAGGTATACAGCCCCTCCTGGGTGGGGCGGGCGTAGTACGGGGTGATGATCAGCGCCGCATCCGCGCCCGCCTCTGCGGCGATGCCGGTCAGCTCCAGCGTCTCGTCCAGCTTCGCCGAGCCGGTGCCTGGCACGAACGGCACCTGGTCGTCGATGACGGCCGCGGCGGCGCGGATGGCCTCGGACCGCTCGGCCACCGTCTGCGCGCCCGGTTCGCCGGTGGACCCACCCAGCGAGATGCCGTGGGAACCGGCTTCGAGCTGGAGGCGCACCAGGGTGCGCAGGCTGCCGGTGTCGAGCTCGCCGGTCTCGGTGAACGGCGTGACCACCGGGGCGATCGAGCCCCGGATCTGCTGCGGATCGGCACGGAACTTCACCGGCTGCCTCCTTCGGAACCGTCGGCGTGTCGCTGCTGCCACCGCTGGTAGGCGGCGAGCCACTCCCCGGTCAGCGGATACAGGCCCGCGATGCCGTGACCGGCGCGGACCTGCTCGGCGATGAAACGCTCCCGGCGCTCCTGCTCCTCGGCATCACCGGCCACCTCCGCCGCCAGCGCGGGCGGGATCACCAGCACGCCGTTGTCGTCGCCGACGACGACATCGCCAGGGGCGACGGTGGCGCCGCCGCAGCCGATCGCGGTGTCGACCTCCCACGGGACGTGCCTGCGGCCGAGCACGGCCGGGTGGGCACCGGCGTGATAGACCGGCAGGTCCAGCCCGGCGATCGCGGCCGCGTCCCGCGCGCAGCCGTCGGTGACGATGGCTGCCGCGCCGCGTTGCTGCGCGCGCAGCGCCAGGATGTCGCCGATGGTGCCTGCCGCTGTATCGCCGCGAGCGTCCATCACCAGAACCTCGCCGGGGCCGAGGGACTCCACCGCGCGCTTCTGCGCGTTGAACCCGTCGCCGTGCTCGGCGAACAGATCCTCGCGCAGCGGGACGTACCGCAGCGTCCGCGCGCGCCCGGCGAATCCCCGGCCCGCCCTGGCGGGCCGCACGCCGTCGATGTGGACCTGCTGCATTCCCTGGGCGCGCAGCTGGGCGGACAGAGTGGCGACCCCGAGGTGGCGGAGCCGTGCCAGCACGTCCTGGCCGACCGGCTCGGTGGCCGTCTCGCCACGGGCCTCGGAGCGGGTGGTCTCGTCCACGCGGGGTGGCGCGCCGTGCGGCGGTACCGCCGGGCCGGTGGTGATCGTGGTGGCCAGCCGCCCGGTGCTGGCCTGCCCCGGCTGGTCGACCTCGACCTCGACCCGCTGCCCCGGTTTGACGATCGAGGCACCGGCCGGGGTGCCGGTGAGGATCACGTCGCCGGGGTGCAGTGTGGACAACCGGGACAGGTCGGCCACCAGCTCACCGAAGCCGAACAGCAGCTCCCCGGCATCCGCCGACTGCGCAGGCTGACCGTCCACCCAGGTCCGCACCCGCAGCCGCGCGGGGGCGATCTCATCAGCTGGGAGGAAGCCCGGCCCGATCGGGGTGAAGCCGTCGCCGCTCTTGGCGCGCAGGTTGGATCCGCGGTCGGCGTACCGGAAGTCGTACAGTCCCAGGTCGTTCGCGGCGGTGACCCAGCCGACATGACACCAGCCATCGGTCGGCGCCACCCGATGTGCCGTGGTGCCGATGACCAGCGCGATCTCGCCCTCGAAGCTCAGCAGCTCGGTGCCATCGGGCCTGCCCAGCTCGCCGCTGCCGCTCAACGAGGACGGGGCTTTGAGGAAGTACGAGGGGTGCGCGGGCGTGCGCCCCCGCTGCGTGGCCCGGCTGCGGTAGTTCAGGTGGACCGCGATGACCTTGCCCGGGGTGAGTCCGAGCGCGGACACGACGGGGTTCATCAGATCTCCTGCAGGTCCTGACCGACGATGACGGTGCCGCTGTAGCCCTTCTGTCCCTCGCGCCGCCAGGTCTCGTCGTCGACGCTGCCGTCGGCGGGGGTGAGGTGCGACAGCACCAGCAGCGGCACGCCGGCCCGCTCGGCCACGATGCCGACCTCGTCGGAGCGGGTGTGGCTGGCGAGCAGGTGCTCGCGGAGGCGGGTGCCGTTGTGCCGGGAGAGCAGCCCCTCCAGGGCTGGCACGTGCATGGTCTCGTGCACCAGCACGTCGGCGCCGGTGGCGAGCTGGACGAGGTTGTCGCAGGGCACGGTGTCGCCGGAGAGGATGATCGAGCGGTCGGCTGTGTCGATGCGGAACCCGAAGGCGGGGTGCACCGGCGGGTGCTCGACGAGCGTGGCGGTCACCGTGACCAGGTCGTCGGCGTAGACCACGCCGCCACGGGAGGCCTCGGTGACCTCGACCATCTCGTGCAGCGGCCGGCGGCCCTCATCGGTGACCCGGAGGTCGAGGTCGTAGCGATGCCCTTCCCACAGGTGCTTGACCATGTTCTCGACCGGCGGCGGGCCGTACACCCGCACCGGTGGCCGCAGCCCCGACCAGCCGAGCATCAACAGGGTGCCGAGGTCGGCGTTGTGGTCGGAGTGGTTGTGCGTGACGAACACCGACCGGATGGCCGAGAACGGGATGCCGGCGCGGGCCAGCTGGTGTGCCACCCCGTTGCCGCAGTCGAACACGTAGGCCACGCCGTCGACCACCACGGCTTGCGCGGGGGAGAACCGGTGACCGTGCGGGGTGGGCCCGCCAGCTGTACCGAGCAGCACGAGCGTGGTCGTCACCGGAACCTCCTCATCCGCAAGGGAGCGGCCGCGGTCGCAGCCGCGGCACTGTGTCTCCATCGATTGCACCCCGGCGGATGGATAAGCACAAAGATCAGTTTTCGGCTCTACCGATAGAATTGATCTATGTCTTCCCCTGGCGCTCCTCGCCGTCGAGCAGCACCTGCTGGAACGCTCGTGCCGCGGGGGAGAGCGAGCCGGGTCGCCGGACCAGGTGGATCTCGCGTTCCAGCGGGGGATCGACCGAGGCGAGCACCGCGCCTTCGAACTCGGCGAGCTTGGCCAGCGGGCGCGGTAGTACGGCCGAGCCGGCGCCGGCCGCCACCAGGTGCAGCGCGGATTCCCGGTGGCCGACCTCGACGACCACGGTCGGCTCGGTGCCGCGTTCGCGTGCCTCGCGGGTGAGCAGGTCGCGCACCAGGGTCCCTTCGAAGCCGGTGACCAGCTCCATGGCGAGCAGCTCATCCACCGTGACCCTCCCGCCCGGCGGCGGTGGGGTGCCCGGCGGGAGGGTGACGATCAGTTCCTGGTCGCTGATGCGGACCGACTCCAGTTCCTCGAAACTGCGGGTGGTGGTGTCGGCCAGCCCGAGCTCGGCGGCTCCGGTGCGGACCGCCTCGCGGACGTCGTCGCCGAGTTCGGACTGGGCGAGCCGGATCCGTACCTGGGGATAGTGGTTGCGGAATCGCCCGATCACACGGGCCAGCGGGTCGAGCGCCAGCGTCGGCAAGCTCACCAGGTCCAGCCTGCCTGCCATCAGGCCGGTCACTTCGCGGACGGTGGCCCGTGCGGTTTCCATGTCGCGCAGCGTGCGGCGCGCCGAATCGATCAGCGCTTCGCCCGCGGCGGTGAGGCGAACCCCGCGCGGTAGCCGGTGGAACAGTTCGGCTCCCAGGTCACGCTCCAGGACCTTGATCGCGTGCGACAGCGAGGGCTGCGCCACGTGCAGCGCATTGGCCGCAGCGGTGAATCCACCGTGGTCGACCACGGCAAGGAAGTACTCGATCTGGCGGCGTTCCACGTTGCCAGCCTAGCCATAGACGATGTCTACCGGAACCGTTGAAAACTCGTCTGAGCTGAGTCGCAATTGAGACAGCGAATGCCTTTCCGTGAGCTCAGGCACATGCTTTACTGCCCGTATCAGGTAACAAAGATTGCGTTGTAGGTAACGCAATGCGGAATGCGAAGCACCCCTGAGGAGAACCATGCGATCGCACACGCAGCTCATGGCACTCGTCTTCGCCGGTGCCCTCGGGACGCTGGCCGCGTGCGGCCCGGCCGAGGAGGACGGCGCTGCTGTCGACGAGACCGAGGACGGTACCCAGCAGGTCACCGTCGGGGCGCTGCCGATCTATTCGACCGGCGCTCTCCATCTGGGGTTGGAACAGGGCATTTTCGCCGAAGAGGACCTCGAGATCGAGGTGGAGTCGGTTCCCAACCCGGCCGGGGCGATGGCCGCGATGCAGGGTGGTGAGGTGCAGTTCGCCTACACCCCCGCCATGCCGATGTTGATGGCATTGTCGGAGGGTATCGACCTGAAGGTCGTGGCCGCCGCCGATGGCTACGCGGCGAACGCCTACGAGGAATGGGCCGAGGCCGGGAAACCACCCGAGCTCAGCCCGGATGACACCGCGGTGCTGGTCGCCGAGGGCAGCGACATCTCCTCGCCCGCCGACCTGGAGGGCAAGGTGGTTGCCGTGCCGGCTCGCAAGGCCCAGATGGAGATCACGATCGCCTCGTCCATCGAGCAGGACGGCGGCGATCCGGAGCAGGTTGAGTGGATCGCGCTGAGCTTCCAGGACATGAACGCCGCGCTGGCCGAGGGTCGCGTCGACGCGGCCGGAAACGTCACGCCGTTCATCGATCAAGCGGTGGCCGAGGGCGCCGAGATCATCGACTTTCCCGCCATCGGGCTCTTCCTCGAGGGCGCGGTGGGGCTGTGGGTGACCTCGGGAACCTTCGCCGAGCAGGACCCGGAAGCGGTGGAGCGCTTCGAGCGAGCGATCCACCGGGCCAACGGCTTCGCCAACGAGAACCTGGACGCCGCGCTCGAGCACGCCTCCGAGGTCTCGCAGATCCCCGTGGAGGTGCTGGCCGAGGGCAAGCCTCCGCACTGGCCGACTGAGGTGACCGAGGTCGAGATCGAGCGGGCCGCCGACGTCATGGTCGATCTCGGTTACCTGGACGAGCTGCCCGACCTCGACGAGCTGATCATCCGGTAGGAGCGCCATGACGGTCACGCACACCGCGACGCGGCTGCGCCGCGCCGGGTCGAGTGGTCCCGCGGTCGGGACGGCAGCCGTCCTGGCGTGCCTGGTGCTCTGGGAACTGGCGGCGCGCGGACCGCTGGAGACCGCGCCGTTCCCGACGGTCGGCGCGCTGGTGACCAGCCTGCTCGGGCTATTGGCCAGCACGTCGTTCTGGAGCTCGCTGGGACAGACGCTGACCACCGCGCTGGTGGGGCTCGCCCTGGCCACCGGTGGCGGCATCCTGCTCGGCATGCTGCTGGGGTCGGTGGAGTTCGCCTACCGCAGCACCCGGCTGATCATCGAGATCCTCAAGCCGATCCCGCCCATCGTGATCATGCCGCTGGTACTGCTGCTGCTGGGACCCAGCACCGAGATGGGCGTGGTGCTGGTCTTCTACGGGTGCCTGTGGCCGATCCTGATCCAGACGATCGCCGGGGTGCGCGATGCCGACCCGGTGCTGGTCGACACCGCGCGCTCCTTCGGGTTCGGGACCGTGCAGCGGGCAGTGCGGATCGTGCTGCCCGGCGCGGCGGCCTTCATCGTGACCGGCGTGCGCATCGCGGGCTCGGCGGCGTTCGTGATCGCGGTGGTCTCCGAGCTCGTCGGAGGCGCTCCCGGCATCGGCCGCGCCCTGTTCGTCGCGCAGGGTGCCGGGCTGTATGCCGATATGTACGCGCTAGTGGTCGTGATGGGTACCGTCGGGCTGTTCTTCCACAACGGGCTCCGTGCGCTGGAGCGGCGAGCGCTGCACTGGCACCCGTCGGTGCGGGGGGAGGTGGCGCCGTGAGATCTCGCATCCGCTCGCTCGCGGTGGAGCTGTGGCTACCGGTGCTGCTCGTGGTGGGGTGGTGGGTCTGGTCGGCGCGCGCGGGCCAGGTGTTCTACCCGCCGCTGTCGGAGATCCTGCAACGGTTCCACGAGATGTGGCTGTTCGACCTGTTCGCCAGCGATGTCCTGCCGAGCCTGCGCAACCTGCTCATCGGCTACGTGCTGGCGGCCGTGGCCGGCATCGCGCTCGGTGTGATGATGGCACAGTCGCCCGTCGCGCGCCGCGCGATCGAACCGATCGTGCACTTCCTGCGCTCCATCCCACCGGTCGCGCTCGTGCCGGTGGCGATCCTGTTGCTGGGTTTCGGCCCGGAGATGAAGATCGCGATCATCGCTTTCTCCGCGCTGTTCGCCACGCTGATCGCCACCCTCGACGGGGTGCGGGCCGCCGACCCGGTGCTGGACGAGGTCACCAGGGTGTACCGGATCTCAGGGCGGGACCGTCTCTTCCGGGTGACGCTGCCGGCCGCCGCGCCACAGATCCTGGGTGGTCTGCAGGTGAGCCTGGTCGTGGCGTTCGTCGTGATGATCACCAGCGAGATGCTCGCCTCCACGGAAGGCATCGGGTACCTGACGATCCTGGCGCAGCAGACCTTCGCGATCACCGATATGTGGTCGGGGATGCTGCTGCTCGGGCTGCTCGGATACCTGTTCAACCGACTGTTCACGCTGGCCGAACGCCGGATCCTGCACTGGCACGTCGGCATGCGTGAGCAGGCGAAGACCGCATAGGGACACGTATGATGACGGAAGTCGTGACGGAACAGAACCTCCCCCAGCAGGCTCAGCGTCGCCTGGTCATCGAAGGCCTGCGCAAGATCTATGGTAGCGGGCCGAACGCCAAGACGGTGCTCGACGGGCTGACCTTCGACGTGGACATCGGCGAGTTCGTGTGCATCGTGGGTCCCTCGGGCGCTGGAAAGACGACGCTGCTCAAGTGCCTGGCCGGGCTGCTGCCCCCTACCTCGGGACGGGCCTACCTGGACGGTGAGGTGATCACCGGACCGCCGGAGAAGCTGGCTCTGGTGTTCCAGGAGTACACCCGCTCGCTGATGCCGTGGCTGACAGTGGAGAAGAACGTCACCCTGCCGCTGGTGAACAAAGGAGTGTCCAAACGCGAGCGACGCGAGCGCGCGCGGGAAGCGCTGGAGGCTGTCGGTCTCGCCGACGTGCCGCGGTACTACCCGTGGCAGCTTTCCGGCGGGATGCAGCAGCGCGTGGCGATCGCCCGCGCGCTGGCCTACCAGCCTGAGGTGCTGGTGATGGACGAGCCGTTCGCCTCGGTCGACGCCCAGACCCGCTTCGAGCTCGAAGATCTGGCGCAGCGGGTGCGCGAGCAGTTCGGGGTCACGGTCGTGTTCGTCACCCACGACATCGACGAGGCGGTCTACCTCGCCGACCGTGTGGTGGTGCTGGGCGGCTCTCCCTGCCGGGTCCGCGAGATCATCCCGGTCGAGCTGGAGCAACCCCGCGACCAGGTGCAGACCAAGGCGGACCCGGCCTTCACCGAGCTGCGCAGCCGGGTCTTCGAGCTGATCCGCAAGGGGTGACGGTCACCGCTTCGAGTATCCGGTCGGCGCGTACGGGCAACGCCGCAGCCTCGAGATTCATGCGAACTTGATGCTTTGCATACTTTCGCATGCCATGGTCTCATGCCACTAGTGCAGATCAGAGATGTACCGACCGAGACCGTCAACGCAATTCGGGCGCAGGCGGCCGAGCAGGGCCTCACGTTGAGTGCCTACTTGCGAGCCGAACTCGACCGGCTGGCGGCGCGGCCGACGAACGCCGAAGTGATGGACAGGTTGGCACAGCGTGACCGAGTGGGTAATCCCTCCGTCGCCGAGACCGTGTCCGAGATCCGTAAGCTGCGCAACGCGTCGTGATCGTCGTCGATTCCTCGGCGATCGTGCACGCGCTCATTGATCACCCAGTCAACCCGGATCTCCTCGTCACGCTTGGTGAGCACGAGCTGTGCGCTCCGCACCTGCTTGATTTCGAGGTCGCCAGTGCGATCCGCGGGCATGTGCGCGGCCAGAAGCTCCGCTCGGATCGTGGCAGGCAAGCACTCGACGATTACGTCAATCTGAAGATTCTTCGCTATGAAGGTGCCGGATTGCTGCCCGAGATCTGGCACCTGGAGAATTTCACATGCTATGACGCTGCGTACATCGCTCTAGCGATCGCTTTGAGAGTCCCGTTGGTGACCTCGGACGACAAGCACGCCGAAGCCAGCCGACTCGGCATCGATGTGCGCGTTTTCCCCGCCGGGTCGTGACAACGGATCACCACCCCTCCCACGCTACCTGCCCGTCCACCACCGTCATCACCGGCGTGACCGCGTGCAGCTCCTCGTCGGGCACGGCGTGGATGTTCTCGGCGAGTACGGTGAGATCGGCGAGCGCGCCGGGGGCGAGGTGCCCCTTGGCGCGCTCGCGACCCTCTTGGTAGGCGGGGGCGTTGGTCCAGGCGCGCAGTGCCTGCTCGCGGCTGATGCGCTGGTCGGCTCCGCTGACCTCGCCCGCGTGGCGGGTGCGGCGCAGCACCAGCGTCTCCACCCCCTGGCGCCAGTCGGGATAGGTGATCGGGGCGTCGGAGCTGTCGGCCACCACGACCCCGGCGTCCAGTAAGGACCGCACCGGCATGTTGCGGTGCCAGGTTGTCTCGTCCACGATGCCGCGCAGCGCGTCCGAGACCTGCCATTTGATCAGCGCCTGGGTGTTGGCCACGAAACCGTGCGCCGCCATGAGTTTGATGGCGCGTTCGCTGGGCAGGTTCGCGTGGATGAGCACGTGCCTGGCTTCTGGCCACGGGTCGGCCTCGGCCGCGGCAGCGAAGGCGTCCACCACGGCCTCGCAGGCGCGATCCCCTGTGGTATGCACCTGCACCTGGAAGCGGTGCCGGTGCAGCGTCTCGATCAGCGTGGCGAGTGCGGCCTGGCGCTCGGTGTCGTCGCCGCCCTCGGTGACCAGCGAGCCGCAACAGCCGTCGTCGTACGGCTGCGACATCCATGCCGAGCGCAGCGCCGGGATGCCGTCGGCGAACAGCTTGCAGCCCCCGATGCGCAGCCAGTCGTCGCCGAGCCCGCTGCTTGCGCCGGTGTAGCGCATCGCCTCGGTGGCCACCTCCACCGGGGTGGTCACCGAGGGCCAGGTCCAGTTCAGCAGCGTGGTCACCCGGGTGCGTAGCTCGCCTGCCCGGTGCAGCGCCAGGTAATCGCGCAGCATCGGTGGGGTGACGATCGGGTCGGTGACGCTGGTGACGCCGAGCGGGAGCAGGTCCCGCATGGCGGCCACCGTCGCCTCCCGCCGCTCGGCCGCGGCCGGTTCGGGCATCCGGTCGGCGACCAGCGCCACCGCGGCTTCGTGGAGCTCACCCGTCGGCTCGCCCTCGGCGTCGCGCACGATGCGGCCGCCGCCCGGGTCGGGAGTGGATGCGGTGATGCCTGCGTGTTCGAGAGCGCGGGAGTTGGCCCAGGCGGCGTGCCCGGAGAAGTGGGTCAGCAGCACCGGGTGGTCCGGGCTGGCCGGGTCCAGGTCCGCGCGGGTGGGGCCGCTGCCACGCGCGGCCAGCTCGGCCAGGTGTGACTCGGTCCAGCCCCAGCCGCGGATCCAGCCGCTGGTGGCCCCGGCGGTGGCCGCGACCTGGTCGCGGATCTCGGCGAGACTGGACACGGCCCGGTCGCTGAGGTCAAGGCTGAACGGCGGGCGGGACAGCCCGAAGAATTGCAAGTGCAGGTGGGAGTCGTTGATGCCGGGCAGCACCGTGCCACCCGCGAGGTCCACCGTGCGCGTGCCGCCACCGGCGAGTGGCAGGATCTCCTCGTTCGTTCCGAGCGCGTGGATGCGGTTGCCCGATACGGCGACGGCCTCGGTGACGGTCCCGGCACGGTCGAGCGTGGTGATATACCCCGAATGGAAGAGCAGATCGATGTCAGACATGGCATTCGGTTGCGTAGTCGGTTGCGTAGACGGAAACATGCGTTTCGTGTAACGTTACCCGGGGCGCGGGTGCGGCGGCAAGAGGAGGTCGAATATGGCGCGGAGCGATCGCAGCGCGGTGGCCAAGGCACTGGACCTGTTGAGCGCGCTGGCCGACGCGGAAGGGCCGTTGCGGCTGTCCGAACTGGCCGAGCGAGTGGGGCTGCACCGCGCTACCGCCTACCGCTCGCTCGCGGAGTTGATCGCGCGCAACTTCGTGGTGCGTGACGAGAACGACCGGTACATGCTGGGGTGGGCGCTGCTGCGCATGACCCAGGGGCCTGCGGCGCGCCATGCCCTCGCGGACACGGCCCGACCGATGCTCAGCAGGTTGGCCGCCGAGACGGAGCGCATCGCGGGCGTCGAGGTGCTCGAGGAGGGTGGCTGCCGGGTGATCGAGACGGTGCGCCCTGAGCGATACCAGCGGTTCCTCGGGTTCGGTGGCGAGGTGTTCGACCCGTGGCGCTCGGCGAGCGGGCTGGTGCTGCTGGCCTTCAGTGACACCGGAAGGCAGGAGTCGTTTCTGGACTCCGCGGTAGAAGCCGGGGAGGGCGGCGCCCAGTTGCGCGCCCAGTTGCGGGCGGTATGTCGGGAGGGCTATGCGTTCAGCTCGGGCGGTCTCGATCCGCTGATCGCGGATGTGGCGGTGCCGGTGCGCGGCGCGGGAGGATACTGCCGCGCGGCCGTGTCGGTCACCGGCTTCGTGCACGACTTCGACGACGAGGCCGTGTCCAGAGCGCGCCACGCCGCGGCCACCGCCGCGCGCGCCCTCGAGAACCTGCTCGACGACAGCGAGGCGGAAGGGCAGCGCGTGAGCTGAGTGCCGCCGTCGATGCCGTGATTACCCGGAGCGGCCCGGCTGTTCGCTTGACAGCTCGGCGTCGCTTCTTTATTCTACATCATTTAATAAAAAGAATTAGTAGCATGCCCAGCTGGTGACGGCACCGTGGGAGCAGGGCAGGGGACGCGCGTGACCGGTTGATCAACGTCTCCGTCCTGGCTGGCACGCGGAAAGGATCCAGCGATGACTTCAGGGCATCGGTTCGCGACGATCCCCCGTTCCCCGCTCCTGGCGGTGGCAGCGGCACTCGCGCTCACCGCGTCCACCCTTGCCGCGGCCCCGCAGGCGGTCGCCGCAGGCGAGGACACTGGCAAGGACGTAGGCAGTGACACGGGAGGGTCGGTGTGCGACCGGTTCGGTGAAGGTGAGGCCGCCGGAACGGTCACTGATCCGGTCGTGGAGGAGGCCTCCGGAATCGTGGCCAGCAGGGCACACGACGGTGTGTTCTGGACCCACAACGACTCGGGCCATGAGCCGGAACTGTACGCGCTGTCTACATCGGCCGAGATGCTCGGCGCCTATCCGGTCGCTGGCGCGGAGAATATCGACTGGGAGGACATCGCGACCGGGCCAGGCCCGGAACCCGGAATCGAGTACCTTTATGTCGGCGACATCGGGGCGAACTTCAACAACTTCGACATCGACTTCCCCGGTGCGGAGCTGCGCCGCGATGAGGTGGTCGTCTACCGGGTAGCGGAACCGGAAACACGACCCGACGGCACGGGAGGGGAGCTGGACGTCGTCGACGAGCTCCGGTTCACCTACCCGGACGGGATCATCGACGCGGAGGCGATGTTCGTCGACCCGCACACCGGTGACCTGTACATCCTTACCAAGCCCTACCTCGATTCGCTGGACGAGAACGGGGTTTCCCAGGTGATGCGCGCCGCCGCGGCGGACCTGAGGCCGGGCGAGGCCATCATGATGACCGAGGTCGCCGAGTTCGACGCGGGTCCGGCCTACGATTTCGACCGGCACTTCCCGCCGCCCAGCCCGCTGCCGGGCGGCATGGTCACCGGAGCCGACATCTCGCCGGACGGCAGCACGATCCTGGTACGGACCTACCAGGAGATCCTGGCGTTCGAGCGGTCGGGTTCGGTGGCCGAGGCGTTCCGGGGCGAACCGTGCTATGCGCCGCAGGTGCCCGAGCGCCAGGGTGAGGCGGTCGGCTTCACCGTGGGCGGAGACGCTTACGTCACCATCAGCGAGGGACGGTTCCCGGACCTCAACCGGATGCCGGTCTCCCCGCCCCTTGCCGCGGATGGGTGAGCCATCGCGGGACTGCTCACGGGATTGCATCACGCGCCTGCGGGGCGACCGTCAGTCGACGTTAGTCGACGATGCCGCGCAGGCCGTCGGCGCCGTAGGCGGGTTCCAGCCACGGCGAGAGGTCGGGGCCCCTGCGCAGCGAATGCCCGCCGTCGACGTTGATGACCTGCCCTGTGACCCAGCTCGACTCCGGTCCGATGAGGAACCGGGCCAGCTCGGCGACATCGTCCACCTCACCGATCCGGGGCAGCGGGATGCAGGATTCGTAGTCGTCGCGGACGGGGTTGTCGGATCCGGTGATGGCCTCGACCATGGCCGTACGGATCAGCCCTGGTCGGATGCAGTTGACCCGCACGTTGCTCGGTCCGAGCTCGTCAGCGGCCAGCTGGCACAGGTGGTCCACCCCGGCCTTGGTCACCCCGTACGGGCCGAACCAGCGGTGGGTGTTGGAGCTGGCGATCGAGGAGATGCCGACGAACGAGCCGCCACCGGCACGGGCCATGAGGGCACCGGCGTGCTTGAGCGCCAGCATGGTCCCTGTCAGGTTGGTCGCCACCGCGTTGTGCCACTCCTCCAGCGGGAGCTGGGTGATCGGCCCGACCCAGCCGCTGCCGCCCGCGCAGGTCACCACGCCGTCCAACCGGCCGCCCGCGTGCTCGGCGGCCCGCGTCACGGCCGCGGCGACGGCGTCCTCGTCGGCCACATCGGCCACCGCGTAGGTCGCGGTGCCGCCCGCCGTGGCGATCTCGGCGAGCTCGCCCGCCGCTGCGGACAGCGTGGTCTCGGTGCGGCCGCACACGGTGACGTGCGCACCCTCGCCGACCAGCCGCCGCGCCACCCCGAGACCGATCCCGCTGCCGCCTCCGGTGACGAGTACTCCCATGCCGGCGACGCTCATGACCACCTCCGAAATTCGGAACCTGTTCTTGGTATATGCATCAGGATGAAATATGGTATGACCCCGTATTGTGTGCCAGTAGTGACGAATAATCAATAACATGTTCTACTAGTGGAATGGCGAGTCATCTCATCCAGGGACAGCGCGTGGCGATGCCGGTGCAAGTTCGCAGGGCAGGTGCCTGCTCGGCGATGTTCACCGTCCCGGCAGGCGAGGCGCGCGCGATCATCGACTACTCGGGGATGGTGCCGGTCGAGCCGGTGCCCGGCAAGGCGCTCTGCTCGCTGGCGTTCGTGAGCTACATCGACAACGATCTCGGCCCGTACTACGAGTTCGCGGTGGCCTTCCTGGCGCGGCGGCGTGGATCGAGTATGCGGGAGATCGGCGTGTTCATCCACTGGCTACCCGTCGACCGGTCGTTCACGCTGGAAGCGGGCCGACGGATCTGGGGCTTCCCGAAGGAGATGGCGGAGTTCGAGCTCGACCTGGACGGTCCGGAGAAGCGATGCGCGGTCAGCATCGGTGGGCAGCTGGTCGTGGAGCTGGGTGTCGCTCAGGGGATCCGGGTGCCGGGCGGCATGCCCGGCAGCTCCGTCGACGCCTACACCTGCATCGACGGTGTGCTGCGCCGCACGCCGTGGAACATGCGTCCGAGCTGGGTGCGTTCCCGCCCCGGTGGGGTGCGGGTGCGGCTCGGTGAGCATCCCATCGCCGAGGAGCTCGCGCGCCTCGGCCTGCCGAAGGCTGCGGTGTTCAGCAGCAGCATCGGCCAGCTCGCCATGACCTTCGGCGACGCCGAGGAGGTCGCTTCGTGATCGCTACAGCTCCACCCCGGTCAGCACCAGCACACGCTCCTCGGTGAAATCCGCGATCGCCGAGGCGAGGCCCTCGCGTCCGATGCCGGAGTCCTTCACCCCGCCGTAGGGCATCTGGTCGGCCCGGTAGCTGGGCACGTCGCCGACGATGACGCCGCCGACGTCGAGTTCCGTGGCGGCCCGGAAGGCCAGCTGCACGTCGGTGGTGAACACCCCGGTCTGCAGCCCGAACCGGGAGTCGTTGACGCGGGCGAAGGCCTCGTCGACCGAGTCGACAGGGGCGATCGTCAGCACCGGCGCGAACACCTCCTCGGCGTTGACCGCACAGTGCTCCCCGGCATCGGCCAGTACCGTGGGGGCGACGGTGGCACCGTCACGGGTGCCGCCGGTCAGCACCCGTGCCCCGGCCGCGACCGCCTCGTCCACCCAGCCCTGTACCCGGCGGGCGGCATCCTCGCTGATGAGCGGCCCCACCGCGGTGGCCGGGTCGGTCGGGTCACCGGTGCCGAGCTCGGTCACGCGGGCGACCACGCGCTCGGCCAGCTCCTGGTAGACCTCGCGGTGCGCGTACACTCGCTGCACCGCGATGCACGACTGCCCGCCCTGGTAGGTGGCGAACGTGGCGATGCGCCGGGCAGCGAAGTCCAGGTCGGTCCAATCCGGGCAGATGATGGCGGCGGCGTTGCCGCCCAGCTCCAGCGTGACGTGCTTGCGCGGCACGCGGTCGCGGATGGACCAGCCGACCGGGCCGGAGCCGGTGAACGACACCACCGGCAGCCGCGGATCGTCCACCAGCATCCCCGCGGCCTCGTTCGGCACCGGCAGCACCGACCACGCCCCGGCGGGCAGATCCGTCTCGGCCAGCAGCTCACCCAGCAGCAGCGCGGTCAGTGGCGTCGCGGGCGCGGGCTTGACCACGATCGGCGAGCCCGCCGCGATCGCGGGAGCCACCTTGTGCGCCACCAGGTTCAGCGGGAAGTTGAACGGGGTGATGCCCAGTACGGGCCCGCGCGAGACCCGCCGCACCAACGCGATCCGGCCGGTGCCGCCCGCGTCGGTGTCCAGCCGTTGCAGCTCGCCGGAGTGCCTGCGGGCCTCCCCGGCGGCCCACCGGAAGGTCGACACCGCGCGGGAAACCTCGGCGCGTGACCACATCAGCGGCTTGCCGGACTCGGCGGTGATCAGGGCAGCGACCTCGTCGGACCGCTCGGCCAGCCGGTGCGAGACGTGGTCGAGCGCGCCCGCCCGCACGTGGGCGGGTAGCCGTGCCGTCTCGTGCCGCGCGGCGTGCGCGGAGGCGACCGCGCGCTCGATGTCGGCTGGAGTGGCGTGGCAGGTGGTGCCCGCGGGCGCCCCGTCGTGCGGGCTGCGCACCTCGAGGTGCTCGGCGCTGGTGCACGCCTTGCCGTCGATCCAGAACGGGATGATGGTCACGGTGTTCACCATGCTTCCTGATGCTTCCTGTGCTTGTTTCGGGGACGGGGAAACGTGGGATCAGCCTGCGGCCACGGCGTGCTCGATGACCGACAGCGCCTCGTCGAGCAGCGCGTCGGGAATCACCAGCGGTGGCAGCAGCCGCAGCACGTTGCCGTAGGTGCCGCAGGTCAGCACCAGCACGCCTGCTTCGTGGCAGGCCGTGGCGACCCGGGCGGTGAACTCGGTATCGGGTTCGGTCGTGCCGGGGCGGACGAACTCCATGGCGAGCATGGCGCCCCTGCCGCGTACCTCCCCGATCGCGGGGGTGCGCTCGGCCAGCGCGTCCAGCCTGCGCAGCGCCTCCCGCTCGATCCGCTGCGCCGCGGCGGCCAGCTCGCGGGTGCGCATGGTCTCGATGGTGGCCAGCGCCGCGGCGCAGGCCACCGGGTTGCCGCCGTAGGTACCGCCGAGCCCGCCCGCGTGCACCGCGTTCATCACCTCGGCGCGCCCGGTGACCGCCGCCAGCGGCAGCCCACCCGCGATGCCCTTCGCGGTGGTGATCAGGTCCGGCACCACGTCCTCGTGCTCGCAGGCGAACCACGCGCCGGTACGGCAGAAACCGGTCTGGATCTCGTCGGCGATCAGCAGCACGCCGTGTTCGGCGCACCAGTCGGCCACGGCGCGCAGGAAACCAGGGGCGGGTACCACGAACCCACCCTCGCCCTGGATGGGTTCGATGAGCACCGCGGCGATGTTCTCGGCGCCGACGTGCTTGGCCATCTGGGTGGTGGCCCGCGCCGCGGCCTGCTGGCCGGTCATGCCCTCCGGATCGCGGAACGGGTACGACATCGGCACCCGGTGGACCTCGGGCGCGAACGGGCCGAACCGGTGCTTGTACGGCATGTTCTTCGCGGTCAGCGCCATCGTCAGGTTGGTGCGGCCGTGGTAGGCGTGGTCGAACACCACCACGGCCTGCCTGCCGGTGGCGTGCCTGGCGATCTTCACGGCGTTCTCCACCGCCTCGGCGCCCGAGTTGAACAGCGCCGACCGTTTCTCGTGATCCCCGGGGGTGAGTTCGCCCAGCTCCTCGCACACCCGCACGTAGCTCTCGTACGGGGTGACCATGAAGCAGCTGTGAGTGAATCGCGAGACCTGCTCGGCCACCGCGTCGGCCACCGCGGGCGCGGGGTTGCCCGCGCCGGTGACGGCGATGCCGGAGGCCAGGTCGATCAGCTCGTTGCCGTCCGCGTCGACGAGCAGCCCGTCCCCGCCGCGTTCGGTGGCCACCGGCAACACCGAGGGCACGCCTGCGGCCACGGCCCGGTCGCGGCGCTGCTGCAGCGCCGCCGACTGCGGTCCCGGGATGCCGGTCACCAGCCGGTTGCCGGTCTGCTTGCCACCGTGTGCGGTCGTCATGCTGCCCTCTCTCGTGGTGGGTGCGGCCTGCGCCGAACCCTGAGCCTCAACGCGATCCGGCTCCATACTCGGGGCGCGGCATCGGCACGGTCAGTGCCAGATATGGACAGTTTGCTGCGGTAATATCGACACTCTGTCAATTCCGTGTCGGGGATCCTCGTCGGGAAGGGGAGGGCGCAATGCCGCCGACGGTGCGGGAACTGGTGGCCGACCAGCAGCTCGGGTTGCGGGTGCGGGCAGGGGAGGGCGGCCTCGACCGGGAGATCACCTGGGTGCACGTCAGTGAGCTCACCGACCCGACACCGTTCCTCGAGGGCGGGGAGCTGCTGTTGACCACCGGCCTGTCCCTGCATCCCGGCAGCGACCTCGCCGGGTTCGTGCGCCGCTTCACCGAAGGCGGTGGTACCGCCCTCGGGTTCGGTGTCGGGCTGTCCCACGCGGAGATCCCCGGCGGGCTGCTCGCCGAGGCCGAGGCGGTTGGCCTGCCGCTGCTGGAGGTGCCCCGGCCCACCCCGTTCATCGCGATCAGCAAATCCGTCTCGGCGGCGCTGGCCGCCGAAACCTACGCCGAGGTCACCACCACCAACGCGGCGCGGCAGGAGCTGACCCGGGCCGCGCTGGGCAGCGCGGGGCGCGGTGGGGTGGTACGTACCCTGGCGCGGCTGCTGGGGGGCTGGGCGCTGCTGCTGGACGGTGCGGGCGAGGTGGAGCACGCCGCGCCCGCCTCAGCGAAGCGGCGCGTGGCCACCGTGTCCGGTGAGATCGACCGGCTGCGTGCCCGCACGGGGCCTGCCAGCGCCACCGTCACCGCGGGCGGGGAGCAGGTGGTGGTACAGACGCTGGGGGAGCGGCCGCGCGCCTACCTCGCCGTGGGGCGCTCGCCGGGGCTGAGCCGTACCGACCAGCACGTGCTCAGCAGCGCGGCGGCGTTGCTGACGCTGGTGCTGGCGGGATCGCGCGGGCAGGAGACCGCGCTGGGGCACCTGCGTACCGGGATCATGCGGCTCATCCTGGCAGGCAGGGTCGGCGACGCCGTCGAGGCCGCCGAGGAAGTATGGGGGTCGCTGCCGGAGGAGCCGGTGCGGCTGGTGGCTGTGGCAGGCGACAGCGCCGCGCGGGAGGCGGCGCTGGAGCTGCTCGCTTCGGCGCCTGCCGCGGGCGGCAGCTTCGCCGCCGAAGTGGACGGCTACCTGCTGGTGCTCACCGGCGCGGACGCCACCGCGGCCGGGCTGCGGTCGTGGCAGGCTGGTCGGGTCACGGAGTTACACCTCGGTGTGTCGGATCCGGGCGGTTACGCCGACGTGGCGCGGGCCCACCGGCAGGCCACCCGCGCGGCCGAGGTGGCGCGCCGTACCGGAGCCCGGTCGCTGGAGTTCGGCGAGCTTGCCGGGCACGGGCTGCTGAGCCTCCTGCCAGCAGGCGACGCGCGGGCGTTCGCCGAGTCGCTGCTCGCCCCGCTGTTCCGGCACGACGCTGCGGGTAGGGGCGAGCTCGTCGCCTCGCTGCGCGAGTGGCTACGCCACCACGGCCAGTGGGACCCCGCCGCGGCGCGGCTCGGTGTGCACCGCCACACACTGCGCAACCGCATGGCCAAGGTCGCCGAACTCACCGGCGCCGACCTGGATTCCCCCGGCACCCGCGCGGAGTTCTGGCTCTCCCTGCAACACCTCGACCGCGACTGAGCCGCTGAGTCCGGGGCAGGGGCATCCGGCCTGTGTCAGCTGTTGCGGGGGAATCCCAGCTGAACCCCGTCGCTTCCGGGGTCCGGCCACCGCGACGTGACGGCCTTCGTGCGGGTGTAGAAATCCACACCGTGGGTGCCGTAGGCGTGCGCGTCGCCGAACAGCGAGGCCTTCCAGCCGCCGAAGGAGTGGTAGGCCACGGGAACCGGGATCGGCACGTTGATACCGACCATGCCGACCTCCACCTCGTTCTGGTAGCGGCGAGCCGCACGGCCGTCGGTGGTGAAGATCGCGGTGCCGTTGCCGTACGGGCTGGCGTTGACCAGCTCGACCGCGGCCTCGTAGGAGGGTGCACGCAGCACCGAGAGCACCGGTCCGAAAATCTCGTCGGTGTAGATGCTCATGTCCGGGGTGACGTGGTCGAACAGTGTGGGACCCAGCCAGAACCCGCCGGGGTCGCCGTCCGGGATCACCGATCGCCCGTCGGCAACCAGCGTGGCGCCGCTGGCGATCCCGGCCTCCACATAGGAGGCCACCCGGTCCCGGTGCTCGGCGGTGACCAGCGGGCCCATGTCGCAGCCCCGCCTCCCGTCGCCGGTGCGCAGGGCACCGATGCGCTTGGCGATCCGCTCCACCAGCTCGTCGCCGACCGGGTCGACCGCCACCAGCGCCGAGATCGCCATGCAGCGCTCTCCCGCGGAACCGAAACCGGCACCCACCGCGGCGTCGGCGGCCAGGTCGAGGTCGGCATCCGGCAGCACCACCATGTGGTTCTTGGCGCCGCCCAGCGCCTGCACCCGTTTGCCGTGCCGGGTGCCGGTCTCGTACACCGACCGAGCGACCGGCGTCGAACCGACGAACGACACCGCCGCGATGTCCGGGTGCGCCAGCAGCGCGTCCACGGCGACCCGGTCGCCGTGGACCACCGTGCACACGCCGTCCGGCAGTCCCGCCTCGCGCAGCAGCCGCGCGAGCAGCAGCGACGCCGACGGGTCCTTCTCGCTCGGCTTGAGCACGACGCTGTTGCCGCAGGCGATCGCCAGCGGCAGGAACCACAGCGGCACCATGGCAGGGAAGTTGAACGGCGAGATCACCGCCACCACGCCGAGCGGCTGGCGGATCGAGTACACGTCGATGCCGCTGGAGGCGTTCTCGGTGAAGTCGCCCTTGAGCAGGTGCCCGAGCCCGCAGGCGAAGTCGACCACCTCGAGGCCACGCTGCACTTCCCCGGCGGCGTCGTCGAGCACCTTGCCGTGCTCGGCGGTGATCGCGGCGGCGACCTCGCCTGCGTGCTCGGCCAGTAGTCTGCGGAAGGCGAACAGCACGGCGGTGCGGCGGGCCAGCGAGGTGTCCCGCCAGCGGGGGTAGGCGCGCGCCGCGGAGGTGACGGCGTGGTCGACATCGGATTCGGAGGCCAGGCACACCCGCGCGGTCACCTGCCCGGTCGCGGGGTCGTAGACGTCCCCGGTCCGCCCGGCGGTGCCCGCCCACCCGGCGCCGTCGACCCAGTGCGTGATGTCGTTCCCGGTCATGCGGCCAGCTCCTTGTCCACAGTGGCGATCGCGTCGACGAGGATCCGCGCCCCCTCGGCGGCCTCGTCATCGGTGAGTGTCATCGGCGGCGCGATGCGCAGCACGTTGCCGTGCAGACCCCCCTTGCCGATCAGTAACCCGGCGGCTCGGGTCGCTTCCAGCACGGCAGTGGCCACGCCCGGCGCTGGGTCGGTGGTGCCGGGGTCGACCAGCTCGACACCGAGCATCAGTCCCTTGCCCCGTACCTCGCCGATCACCGGGTGCCGCTGCTGCGCTTCACGCAGCCGTCCGGCCAGGTACGCGCCGCGCTCGGCGGCGTTGGCCTGCAGGTCGTGGTCGAGCACGTAGTCGAGCGTGGCCGAGGCGGCGGCGGTGGCAAGCGGGTTCCCGCCGAAGGTGGAGATGGAGTTCGCGGACAGGCAGTCCATCAGTTCGGCGCGGGCGACCACGCCGCCGATGGCGAAGCCGTTGCCGAGCCCCTTGGCGAACGTCATCGCGTCCGGGGTGGTGCCGTGCGCCCCGATCCCCCAGAAGTGCTCCCCGGTGCGTCCCCAGCCGGTTTGTACCTCGTCGGAAATCAGCAGGATACCGTGCTCGTCGAGTACCTCCCGGTAGGCGCCGAGCAACCCGTCCGGTGGCGTGGCGAACCCGCCCACACCCTGGACCGGTTCGGCGATCAGGCAGGCGACGTCCCCCGATGTCGTGGTGGCCAGCACTTCCCGCAGATCGGCGACGCAGGCATCGATGTAGTCCGCATCGGACAATCCGGCCAGCGGACCACGCAACCGGTACCCGCCGTGCACATAGCTGACCTGCACCGGGCTCAGCGCCGATGCCGACCAGCCACGGTTACCGGTCACGCCCATGGTGGCGAACGCCCTGCCGTGGTAGGAGTTGCGCAGCGCCAGTACCTGGTTGGACCGGCGGTACTGGGTGGCCAGCAGCAGCGCCGCCTCGTTGGCCTCGGTGCCCGAGCTGGTGAAGAACACCTTGGCGTCGGGGATGCCGGACAGCTCTGCGATCCGTTCCGCCAGCGCGACCTGCTGCCGGATGAGGTACAGCGTCGAGGTGTGCACCACGCCGGTGTCCAGCTGGCCGGACACGGCGGCGCCGATCTCGGGCACGCCGTAGCCGAGGGCATTGGTGAGGATGCCTGCGAAGAAGTCGAGATAGGTGCGCCCCTCGCCGTCGGTGACGTGCCTGCCGTTCCCGCCGGTGATCTCGATGGGCGCATCGTAGTAGAGGGTCAGCCAGTCCGGCATCACCGCGCGATGCCGTCGCAGTAGCTCGTCGTGGGGCATAGCGGCCTCCCGCTCGTTCCGGTGGTGTCCTTCCAGCCAACCCCGCAGTCGCACGGAATGGAACCGACATGATGTCGGATATTCCGGTGAGTATCCGACACTATGTAAACTCAACGAGCGTGCCGGTAACGAGATGGAAGCGGGTGGCGGATGCTCCCCACGGTGTCCGAGGTGCTGGCGATGCCGGTGCTGCGCCGGGCGTCGCCGCGTGTGGCGGCAGGCGCAGCGGGGCTGTCCCGGCCGGTGCGCTGGGTGCACTCTGCGGAGCTCGCCGACATCGCGCACCTGCTGCGCGGTGGTGAGCTCGTGCTCACCACCGGCATCGCGTTGCCGGAGGAGGAGGCCGGACTGGCAAGCTATGTCGCCGAGCTGGCCGGGGTGGACGCGGCGGGGCTGGTGATCGAGCTCGGGCGCCGGTGGACCGGCGGCCCGCCGGAGGCGTTGCGGCGTGCCTGTGAGCAGGCGGATCTCCCGCTGGTGACGCTGGCCCGCGAAACCCGGTTCGTGTCGGTGACGCAGCAGGTTGGCGAGCGCATCGTGGACGCGCAGCTGGCCGAGCTCCGGGCGGTTGAGCGGATCCACGAGACATTCACCGAGCTGAGCGTCTCGGGTGCGGGTCAGCGCGACATCCTGGCTGAGGTGGCACGCGGCGCGGGCCTGCCGGTGGTGCTCGAGTCGATACGGCACCAGATCCTGGGTTATGACCTGGCGGGGGAGGCGCCGGCGGAATTGCTCGCCGGCTGGGAGCGGCGGTCCCGCGCGATCGAACCCTCGGGGCGCACCACGTACCACCCCGAACTCGGCTGGCTGGTGACACCGGTCGGTGCCCGTGGCGACGACTGGGGCAGGTTGGTGCTGCTCGCGCCCGAGGAGCCGTCGCGTCGCGAGACGGTGCGCCTGGAGCGGGCCGCGGCGGCACTGGCGTTGGACCGGCTGGCCACCCGCGAGCGGGAGAGCCTGGAGCGGCAGACCCACCGTTCGCTGCTGGCGGCGCTGACCGAGCTGACCGAGCTGACCGAGCTGACCGGGCAGGCCGGGCAGGCCGGGCAGGCCGGGCAGGCCGGGACGGCGGGGACGGTGTTCGACCGTTGCGCTGAGGCGGGCGTGCCGGTGCGCGGCCGGATGCTCGTGGGGGTCACGGTAATGCCGCATACCGCGCCCGGCCAGCCGAGTGCGGGTCGGAACGAACCGGAAGCGCGGACGGCGCCCGCGGCGCCTGCCACGCTCGCCGCGCAGCAGGCCGTCCGGGATCTCGCCGAGGTAGCGGCCTCGGCGGCGCGGCACGAGGAGCTTCCCGCGCTGATCGGGGTCACCAGCGACAACACCGTAGGCTGCCTGCTATCGCTGCCGGCCACCTCTGACGGGGACACCGCGAACGCCGCGGCCATCGCGGCCACCGACCGGTTCGCGCGGCAGGTCCACCGGGCGGTGGCGGCCATGCCGCGCACCGTGCCGACGATCGTGGCCGCGGGCAACGTGGTCACCGAGCCGGTCGCGATCCGGCGCAGTCTCGCCGAGGCCGACCAGGTTGCTGCCGCTGCCGCCACGTCCGGCCCGTCGCGGCAACTGTGTCACCGGCTCGGCGATGTCCATGTGCGGGGTCTGCTGCGGCTGCTCGGCGGCGACGACCGGGTGACAGCGTTCGCGGAGCGGGAGCTCGGCGCGCTGGCCGCGCACGACGAGGCGCACGGCACCGCGCTGCTCGGTGCGCTGCGCGCCGAGCTCGAGCACGGGGGCAATCGCGCCGCCGCCGCGGCGTCACTGCACCTGTCACGGCCCGCCTACTACGAGCGGCTCCGCCGCGTCGAGCGCATCCTCGCCGTCGAACTGGCCGACGCCGAGGTGCGCACATCGCTGCACCTGGCCCTGCTGGTGGCCGAGGCGACGGGGTGGGGAGGCGCTGCGCTCAGCTGTTGAACCCCATACCCAGCCGGTCCAGGGTGCGCAGCCACAGGTTGCGCCGCCCGCCGTTGCGCTCGGCGGCCTCGGTGGCCCGCAGCGTGGCCCAGATCCCTGCCGAGCGGACCGGCTCCGGCGGGAACGGCAGCGGCTTGCTCCGCACCATTTCCAGCCGGGTGCGCTCGGTCTCCCCACCGGCCAGCAGGTCGAGCATCACCTGCGCGCCGAACCGGGTCGCGCCTACCCCGAGCCCGGTGTAGCCCGCGGCGTAGGCGAGCCTGCCCCCGTGGGCGGTGCCGAAGAAGGCGCTGAACCGGCTGCAGGTGTCGATCACCCCGCCCCAACCGTGGCTGAACCGTAGCCCGGCGAGCTGGGGGAACGTCTCGAAGAAGTGCCGCGCGAGGCGGGTGAACGTCTCCTGGCGCTGGTCGTAGGCGTCCCGGATGCGGCCACCGAAATGGTGGACGATGTCGTAACCGCCCCACAGGATGCGGTTGTCCGCGGTCAGTCGGTAGTAGTGGAACAGGTTGCCGGCGTCGGCCATCCCGTTGCGTTCCGCCCAGCCGATCGACGCCCGCTGTCGCTCGGTCAGCGGCTCGGTCACCAGCGCATAGTCGTACACCGGCGCGAGGTAGTGCCGCAGCCGCCGCAACGGGCCGGGAAACGCGCCGCCAGCCCAGGCCACGCGCGGCGCGCGCAGCGAACCCCCCGGGGTTTCCAGCCGCAGCCCACCGGCCTCGCGGTGGATGCCGCGCACCGGGCTGTGCTCGTGGATCCGCACGCCGAGCGACTCGCAGGCCGCGCGGAGTCCCCAGACCAGCTTGCCGGGGTGCAGCATCGCAACTCCGCGCCGGTCGAACAGGCCCCCGAGATAGGTGGGGGAGTCGACCATGGCCCGCACCTGCCGCGCGTCGAGGTACTCCGCGGTACCGCCAGCCGCGCGTTGCTGCTCGGCCTCGGCGGCGAGCTCCTCAGCCTGCCACGGGGTCGTGGCCACGGTGAGTTCGCCGGTCCGTTCGAACTCGCAGTCGATGCCGTAGCGGCGCACCGTGTCCTCGATGCCGTCCAGGTTGGTCATGCCGAGTCGCTCCAGCTCGTCGATCTCGGCAGGCCATCGCTGCGCGCCGTTGCCGTAGCCGTGCGTCAGGCTGGCGGCGCAGAAGCCGCCGTTACGGCCGGATCCTGCCCAGCCGACCGTGCGTCCCTCAAGCAGCACCACCTCGGTATCCGGGTCGCGTTCCTTGGCCAGCAGCGCCGCCCACAGCCCGCTGTAACCGCCGCCGACCACCGCGAGGTCGGCGGCGTCCCGTCCGGACAGTGGGGGGTTCGCGGCGGGAACGTCGTGCCCGCCGATACGGGGGTCCAGCCAGAAAACCGCGGGCTCGACATCGGCCAGCGAGGTGGTCACGGGATCGACCGTTGTCCCACTCACGAGCTATCACGTCCGTTCCGTCGTCGCGTTCACGGTGGCTACCTGCCGGTTGGTGCTCAGCGCCTCCTCCTCGCGAGGATCACATTGATCACCGCGAGCAGCACGCCGAGCGCGAACACGAGCGTGCCCATCACGTTCACCTGGGGCGGGATCCCTACCCGGGTCGATCCCCAGATCCACAGCGGGAAGGTGGTGACCTCGCCGCTGACGAACGAGGTGATGATGTAGTCGTCGATGGACAGCGCGAACGCCAGCAGGCCCCCTGCCATGATGGCAGGCGCGAGAGCAGGCAGCGTCACCAGCCGGAACGTGGCCCACGGGCCGGCACCGAGGTCGCGGGCGGCTTCCTCGAGCTGCGGGTCGAGCGTGATCGCCCTGGCTCGCACGGTGATGGCCACGAAGGACACCGAGAACATCACGTGGGCGATCACGATCGTGGTGAACCCGGTAGTGACCCCGGCAAGCAGGAACAGCGACAGCAGCGCGGCGCCGATGACCACCTCGGGCGCGCAGATGGCTGCGAACATGACCGCGTTGCTGCTGTTCTTGCCGGAGAAGCGGTACCGGCCGAGTGCCAGGCCGAGCAGGCTGCCGATGGCGCCTGCGATGAGCATCGTCAGCGCCGCCACGGCCAGCGAGTACAGCAGCGCGCGCGTGAGGTCGGGGTAGGCGAAGGCCTGTCCGTACCAGCGCAGGGTGAAGCCTTCCCAGCGGACGTTGTGTCTGCCGGCGACGTCGTTGAAGCTGAAGGCGATCATGAACGCGATCGGCACGAACAGCCAGGCCAGCACGCCCCAGGTGACGTACTTGCCCCAGTCGATGCGTCGGCGCGGCCGTGCCGGGGTGGCAGGCGGGACCTGACGCGGTGCGGCGGGTTGGGTGGTCGCGGTGGTCATTTGGCCTGCACCTCCATCACCCGTTCGGTGCCCAGCGCTCGGGCGTAGGCGAAGATCCCGGCAAGCAACAGCGCCATCAGCGTGAACGTCAGCGCGGCTGCGATGGGGTAGGCGTTGTTCACCAGGTACTGGGTCTGGATGATGTTGCCGATCATGGTGTTGTGGGTGCCGCCGAGAACCGTCGCGTTGACGTAGTCGGCGCTGGTCGGGATGAACGTCATGAGCCCGCCGGCGAACACCCCTGGCAGTGCCATCGGCAGGATGACCCGGAGGAAAGCCTGCACACGGCCGGCGTAGAGGTCGTAGGCGGCTTCCACCACCCGCGGGTCCATGCGCTCCAGCACCGCGTAGATCGGCAGCACCATGAACGGCAGGAAGTTGTAGGCCAGCCCGAACACCACGGCCGGGGCGCTGTTGAGCACCGAGAACTCGCTAGGAAGCACTCCGATGCTCTTCAGCGTGCCAAGCACCACCCCGTTGTCGCTGAGGGTGAACCGCCACGAGATCGTGCGCAGCACGAACGACACGAAGAACGGCAGCAGGATCAGGAGCAGGTAGGTGCCCTTGTGCTTGCCGCCGTTGAAGGCGATCCAGTACGCCACAGGGAAACCGAGGACGAGGCAGACCAGCGTGGCCGCGCCGCCGTACAGCAGCGACCGGGTGATCTGCTCGCCGTAGGTGGTGATCCCGTCGAGGTAGTTGCCGACCGCGAAGGCCTGCTGGAACCCGGATACCACGTTCCCGGTGGACAGCGACAGTGCCAGCATGCCTGCCAGCGGCGTGACGAAGAACAGCGCCAGCCACGCCCACGCGGGCAGTGCCAGCAGGTACGGCACCAGCTTGCGTCGTGTTCCCGTCATGACTGCGTGATCGCCTGGAACGTCGACAGGAACCCGTCCTCCTCGCCGGGTTCGAGGGTGACGTAACTGTGCAGTTTGGCGTAGTCCTCCTCGGTCGGGAACACCAGTGGGCTGCCTGCCAGCTCCGCCAGGTACTCCCGGTCGGCACCGGAGGCCTCGGCCGCGCGGTCAGCCAGGAGCTGCTCGGTCTCCGGCACCGGCGGGACGTAACCGATGTACTCGGTCAGGTCGGCGGCGATCTCCGGGCGGAAGAGGAAGTCCATCAGCTGGATCGCGTCGACCGGTGCCTCGGAGGTGAGCGGCAGCATGAGGCTGTCGGTCCACAGCGTGGCGCCCTCGTCGGGCACGACGAACTTCAGGTTGGTGCCCTCCTCGGCGTTCTGCTGGAAGATGTCGCCGGACCAGGCCATGGCGAGCCAGACGTCGCCGTTGGTCAGCGGCTGGATGAAGTCCTGCTCGTAGTAGGCACGGACGATGCCGGCATCGCGCTGTTCCTTCAGCTTCCCGGCTGCGGCTTCCCAGTCGTCCTCGGTGGATTCCGCGGGCGACACGCCGTTGGCCAGCAGGCCGAAGTTCGCGATCTCCTGCGCGTCGGCCAGCATCCCGACCTTGCCCTCGAAAGCGGGATCCCACAGGTCGGCGATGCTGGTGATCTCCCGGTCGACGAAATCCGGGTTGTAGGCGATCCCGGTGATGCCGGACGCGTACGGCACGGTGTAGGTGTTGCCGGGGTCGAAGGCTGGGTCCTTGTAGCTCGGGCCCGCGTGCCGGGCGAAGTTCGGCAGCCGGTCGTGGTCCAGCGGTGCCAGGTAGTTCAACGCGATGAACCGTGCCAGCTCGATGCCGTTGGTGAGCACCATCAGGTCGTAGCCGATGGGATCGCCGTTGGCCAGCCGCGGCTGGATCTCGCCTGCGAACGAGGAGTTCTCGTTGATGTCCTCGTGGTAGTCGACGGTGATGCCGGTGGCGTCGGTGAACTTCCGCAGCGGGGTCCGGTCGGGGTCCATGTACAGCGGCCAGTTGGCGAACCGCAGGTGACCGGTCTCCTCCTTGTCCGCCCAGAAGTCGTCGGCGTCGACGCCGCTCGCGCCTTCGCCGCCGATGCCGCAGCCGGACAGCGCCAGTCCGGCCGCGCCCAGTCCGGTGAGCTTGAGCATGCTCCTCCGGTTGACGCGGGCGCGGGTGAGGCCACGTGCCAGGGCGGGGGGCAGGGATCTGGGGTGGCGAGGGTCAGGCATGGTCGTCCCTTTCAGTCATGGGCGCGGTGGGCTCGTCGGGGGTGTGCTCGGGCAGGACGAAGGAGTGGCGTGGCTGCCAGGACAGCCAGACGGCGGTGCCAGGGGTGGCGAGTTCGGCGGCGTCGGATGCGTTCTGGGCGAAGACCACCATGTCGGTGCCGCAGGGCAGGGTGACCGTGTAGTGGGTGGCCGATCCGAGGTAGACGGTGTCGGTGACGGTGCCGCGTACCCGGCTGCGTTCCGGTGCGGGTTCGGCGGTGGTGATCGCGATCTTCTCGGGGCGTACGGTGATGTCCACTGCCGTGCCCTGGCGCAGCGGAGTGCAGGCCAGCACGACCTGACCGTCGGGCAGCCGGACCTGCGAGCAGCCGTCGCCGGTGGCCGCGGCGGTGCCGGACAGCAGGTTGGAGGTGCCGATGAACCCGGCGACGAACCGGCTGGCAGGCTGCTCGTAGACCTCCGCGGGGGTGCCGAGCTGTTCGACGATGCCGTTGTTCATCACCGCGATCCGGTCCGACATGGTCAGCGCCTCGCCCTGGTCGTGGGTGACGTAGACGAAGGTGATGCCGACCTCGCGCTGGATGCGCTTGAGCTCGTGTTGCATGGATTGCCGGAGCTTGAGGTCCAGCGCGCCGAGGGGTTCGTCCAGTAGCAGCGCGCCTGGCCGGTTGACAAGCGCGCGGGCCAGTGCGACCCGCTGCTGCTGGCCGCCGGACAGCTGGGCAGGCTTGTGCTTGGCCCGGTCGCCGAGTTCGACGAGTTCGAGCATCTCCCCGACCCGGCGGGTGATCTCGGCGCCGGGAACCTTCCGGCGTTTCAGCCCGAACGCGACGTTGTCCCGAACGGACATGTGGGGGAACAGCGCGTAGCTCTGGAACACCATGTTGACGTCGCGGTGGTTGGCCGGCACACCGAGCACCGACCGGCCTGCCAGCCGGACATCGCCCTCGGTGGGTTCGTCGAAACCGGCGATCATCCGCATCGTGGTGGTCTTGCCGCAGCCGGACGGGCCGAGTAGCGAGAAGAACTCACCCGCGTCGATGTCCAGGTCGACCTCGCGTACCGCGGTCACGGTCTCGCTGCCGGAGCGGTAGGTCTTGGACACATCCACCAGGTTGATCGCCGGTGACGGGCCGCTCCCTGCCGCGGCGCCGCCCGCCGCGATCCGGGACTCGGGTGTGGTGACTGTCATGCGAGGTTCTCCTGTCCGGGGCCACCGATGTGGCTCATCACGTGCTTGATGCGGGTGTAGTCCTCGAAGCTGTACGCCGAGAGGTCCTTGCCGTAGCCGGAGTGCTTGAAGCCCCCGTGCGGCATCTCCGCGGTGATCGGGATGTGGGTGTTGATCCACACGCAGCCGAAGTCGAGCCTGCGGGACACGCGCAGCGCCTTGGCATGGTCGCGGGTCCACACGCTGGAGGCGAGCCCGTAGCGCACCGAGTTGGCCCAGGCCACGGCAGTGTCCTCTTCGGTGAAGCGTTGCACGGTGATGACCGGCCCGAAGATCTCGTCGGTGACCATCTCGTCGCCCTGGCGCAGCCCGGAGACGACGGTGGGGGAGAAGAAGTATCCCGGACGGTCGACGGGGTCGCCTCCGGCCAGCACGGTGGCGTGGTCGGGTGCGCGGTCGAGGAACCCGCGCACCCTGGCGAGCTGGTCGGCGTTGTTCAGCGGCCCGTAGGTGGCGTCGGGGTTGTCGGGGGCGTCGGTGACGGTGCGCCTTGCCTGCTCGGCCAGGGCGGCGGCGAGCTCGTCGTGGATGCCGGGCCCTGCCAGCACACGGGTGGCGGCGGTGCAGTCCTGCCCGGCGTTGAAATAGGCTGCCTCGGCGATGCCCGCTGCCGCCTTGGTCACGTCGGCGTCGTCGAAAACCACCACGGGCGCCTTGCCGCCCAGCTCGAGGTGCACCCGCTTGAGATCGCCCGCCGCGGCACCCGCCACCTCGTGGCCCGCGCGGGTGGAGCCGGTCAGCGAGACCATGCGGGGGATCGGGTGGGTCACCAGCGCGCGGCCGGCCTCCCGCCCGCCGCAGACCACGTTGAACACGCCAGGGGGGAGGTATTCGGCGGCGATCTCGGCGAGCAGCAGCGTGGTCATCGGGGTGGTCTCGGAGGGTTTGAGCACCAGCGTGTTGCCTGCCGCCAGCGCGGGCCCGATCTTCCAGGCGGCCATCGCCATCGGGTAGTTCCACGGTGTGATCGCGCCGATGACGCCGACCGGTTCGCGCCGGACCCACGAGGTGTGGCCTGCCAGGTACTCGCCTGCCGCCTTGCCTTCCAGGTTGCGGGCGGCTCCGGCGAAGAACCGCAGCGCGTCGGTGACCTGCCACAGCTCCTCGTCGCGGGTGGGAGTGGCCGGCTTGCCGCAGTTGGCGACCTCGGTGGCGACGAGCTCGTCGGCGCGCCGCTCGACGGCATCGGCGAAGGCATTGAGCGCGAGCTGCCGTTGCGCGGGTGTGGAATCCCGCCACCGGTTGGCGAACGCGGCCGACGCCGCGGTACACGCGACGTCGATGTCGGCCGCTGCCGCGTCCGGCGCTTCGGCCAAGGGCTCGCCGGTGGCGGGATCGAGCAGGAGACTGGTGCGGCCGTCCGCGGCGTCGACGTACTCGGCGCCGACGAAGTTCCGCAGCCTGCGGACCGCGGGTCTCGTGCTGGATGTCGTCAGGGGCACGGTCGGTTCTCCCGGCGGTTGTGATGCGGGGCACGATGTTCTGAAACGACAGGTTGACACACGAAGCCGAGGATTGCAACGGATTCAGTTGTAAAATATCTATACTGCGACTGATTACGATGTAAAACTAGCCGATTGCAACTGAATTAGGTGGACATGCGAACCGGGGCTCCGGGGTGGTACCCCGGAGCCCCGGTGGGGCGGGTGGCGTTACAGCGCTTGCCAGGCCTCGGTGAGCGTGCTGCGCAGGATCTGTTCCATCTCGTCGAAGTGGTGCTGCTCGCACACCAGCGGCGGGGAGAGCTGGATGACCGGTTCCCCTCGGTCGTCGGCGCGGCAGTACAGCCCGCGTTCGAACAGCGCGGGTGAGACCAGCCCGCGCAGGATCCGCTCGCATTCGGCGTCGGTGAAGGTTTCCTTGGTCGCGGTGTCCTTGACGAGCTCGATGCCGTAGAAGTAGCCGGCGCCGCGCACGTCGCCGACGATCGGCAGGTCACGTAGCTTGTCCAGGGTGGACCTGAAAGCCTGCTCGTTGGCTTGCACGTGGTCGTAGATGCCTTCACGTTCCAGGATGTCGAGGTTGGCCATCGCGACGGCGCAGGAGACCGGGTGGCCGCCGTAGGTTGAGCCGTGCATGAACGTGGTGGCGCCGGTGCGGAAGGGTTCGGCTACGGCATCGGAGATCAGCACCGCGCCGAGCGGGGCGTAGCCGGAGGTCAGCCCCTTGGCTGTGGTCAGGATGTCGGGCTGGTATCCGTAGCGCCGCGCGCCGAAGTCCGTGCCCAGCCTGCCGAACGCGCAGATGACCTCGTCGGAGACCAGCAGCACGTCGTGTTCGTCGCAGATCTCGCGGACGCGTTCGAAGTAGCCGGGTGGCGGCGGGAAACAGCCGCCGGTGTTCTGTAGCGGTTCGAGGAACACCGCGGCGACCGTGTCCGGTCCCTCCAGCTCGATCGCTTGCGCGATCTGGTCGGCTGCCCACCGGCCGAAGGCGGCGTAGTCGTCGCCGTGCTCGGGTGCGCGGTAGAAGTTGGTGTTGGGTACCCGCACTGTGCTGGGCACCAGCGGTTCGAAGTCCTGCTTGGCCCCAGGCAGCCCGGTGATCGACAGCGCTCCCGCCGACGTGCCGTGATAGGCCAGTGAGCGGCTGACGACCTTGTGCTTGATCGGCTTGCCGCGCAGCTTGTAGTACTGCTTGGCGAGCTTCCACGCCGTCTCCACGGCCTCGCCGCCGCTGACGGTGAGGAAGATCCGGTTCAGGTCGCCGGGGGCCGCCGATGCCAGCCGCTCGGACAGCTCGATCGCCGCGGGGTGCGCGTGACCCCACAGCGGGAAGTAGGCGAGCTCGCGTGCTTGCTTCGCCGCGGCTTCGGCGAGTTCCTGCCTACCGTGTCCGACCTGGACGGCGAACAGCCCGGCCAGTCCGTCCAGGTAGCGCTTGCCCGTGGTGTCCCAGACGTACGGGCCGTCGCCGCGGGCGATGACCGGGATGTCGGCGGTGTCGCTGTGCCGGGTGAAGTGCATCCAGACGTGTTCCCTGGCGGAGGTGGCCAGCCGCTGCGCGGTGCCGGGATCACCGCCGGTCTCGCTGCCTGCGGCCCTGGTCTGTCCGGTGGTCTCAGCGTCGCTGCTCGTGCTCATGATTGCCTCGTGCGATGTCTCGTCGGGACGTGGTCCGTACGGTTGCGTGCTACGTTTATCGCACAAGACAAGGGTATATGCAACTAAATTAGTGGCTATCTATCGAGTTCCCCACTGATACGACTGCTTGTGCAGCTTCAGGTACACCATCGTCTCGACCTCGCGGACGGCCTCGATCGACCGGATGTGACGCGAGACCGTGTCGAGCAAGTGCGCGTCGTCGGTGCAGACCACCTCGCAGAGCAGGTCGAACCGGCCGGAACACATCACCACGTAGTCGATCTCGTCCATCGTCGCCAGCGTCTCGGCGACGGGTTCGAGCGCTCCGGTGATCTTCAGGCCGAGCATGGCCTGCCGGAACAGCCCTACCTGCATGGGATCGGTGACCGCGACGATCTGCATGACACCCGCCTGGGTCAGCCGCTGCACGCGCTGCCGTACGGCTGCCTCGGACAGCCCCACGCTGGCCCCGATCGCGCCGTAGGACCGGCGACCGTCCTGCTGGAGCTGCTCGATGATCAGTTTCGCGGTGTCGTCCAGCGCGTCGTGGCGCGGCGCGGACTTGTTGTTGGAGTGCACCGGGGCATCATGGCCGACTGCTGGCCGGCTGACAAGTGACACGACGCGGGCCTGGGCTTCTGATTACGCTGCTTATCATTATGTGTGCGACGGAATTAGTATCAATAACCTATTGACACGACTGATTTGGTGATGTTCCATGCCTCACACGAGACGGCAGTGCCGAACCAGTCGAGACGGTCTTGCGTGAGGACGAGAGATGCCAGAAGCGAACCACCAGCTCAGCCAGAAGAAGGCCTTCCACCATGTCATCGGCGGCAGGCGCGTCGAATCCGCGGACGGCCGCACGCTGGACGTGATCAACCCGGTGACCGGTGAGGTGTACGCGACCTCTGCGCTGGCAGGGCAGGCCGATGTGGACGCCTCGTTCGCGGCCGCTGCGGGCGCCTTCGAGCAGTGGCGTGACGCCACACCGGCCGCACGGCAGCGCGCCCTGCTGCAGTTGGCTGACGCGCTGGAAGCCCGTGGCGAGGAGATCGTGGCGACCGAGTCGGAGAACACCGGCAAACCGCTCGCCCCCACCCGCGACGAGGAACTGACCATGGTGCTCGACCACCTCCGGTTCTTCGCCGGTGCCGCGCGAGTACTCGAGGGCAAGGCGGCAGGCGAGTACATGGACGGGTTGACCTCCTTCGTGCGCCGCGAACCGGTCGGGGTGTGCGCCCAGGTCACGCCGTGGAACTACCCGCTGCTGATGGCGATCTGGAAGGTCGCTCCCGCGCTGGCGGCAGGCAACACCGTGGTGCTCAAGCCCTCGGACACCACGCCTGCCACGACGGTGCTGCTCGCCGAGGTCGCCGCGGAGTTCCTGCCGCCGGGCGTGCTCAACGTGGTCTGCGGTGACCGCGACACCGGCAGGTTGCTGGTCACCCACGACACGCCGGACATGGTCTCCATCACCGGATCGGTACGCGCGGGCATCGAGGTCGCCGAGGCCGCCGCCGCCGACCTCAAGCGCGTACACCTCGAGCTGGGCGGCAAGGCTCCGGTTGTGGTCTTCGACGACGCCGACATCCCGGCAGCCGCGCAGGCCATCGCCGAGGCGGGCTACTTCAACGCCGGGCAGGACTGCACCGCCGCCACCAGGGTGCTGGCCGCTGACGCGGTGCACGACGAGCTCGTGGCTGCCCTGGCCGAGCAGGCAGCGAACACCGTGACCGCAGGGCCGGACAACCCGGACGCCGCCTACGGGCCGCTGAACTCGGCAGCACAGCTGGACAAGGTCGCCGGTTTCGTGGATCGCCTCCCCGGCCACGCCACCGTCCACCATGGAGGATCCAGGGTGGGTGATCGCGGCTACTTCTACGCGCCGACCGTCATCTCCGGGCTACGGCAGGACGACGAGATCATCCAGCAGGAGGTGTTCGGCCCGGTACTGACCGTACAGCGGTTCACCGGCGAGGACGAGGCGGTGCGGCTGGCCAACGCCGTCGACTACGGACTGGCGTCCTCGGTGTGGACCAGCGACCACGGCCGGGCACTGCGGATGTCCAAGCGGCTGGACTTCGGCTGCGTGTGGATCAACACCCACATCCCGCTGATCGCCGAGATGCCGCACGGCGGGTTCGGCAAGTCCGGCTACGGCAAGGATCTGTCGATGTACGGATTGGAGGACTACACCAGGGTCAAGCACGTCATGAGCGACATCAGCGGGTGAGGCGGACAGGCCGGTTCAGCGGGTTCCCCACTGGTAGGTCTGCTTGCGGAGTTTGAGGTAGGTCAGCGTCTCGACGTGCCGCACGCCCTCCAACGTGCGGATTCGGTTGGAGACCAGGTCGAGCAGGTGTTCGTCATCGGCGCAGACCACCTCGCACAGCACGTCGAACCGGCCGGTGCAGATCACCACGTAGTCCACCGCGTCCATGGCCGCCAGCGTGTCGGCGACCGGTTCCAACGGCCCGTCGACGTTGATGGCGAGCATGGCCTGCCGGAACAGCCCCACCTGCATGGGGTCGGTGACCGCGACGATCTGGATCACCCCGGCCTCGGTGAGCCGCTGCACGCGCTGCCGTACCGCGGCCTCGGACAGGCCGACGGCTTTGCCGATGGCCCCGTAGGAACGCCGCCCGTCCTGCTGCAGCTGCTCGATGATCCGCTTGGCCATGTCGTCCAGCAGCGACGAGCCCGCGGCGTGAGCAGAGGAATTCTGGCTGACCACGCGATCATTGTAGGGAGAGTGAGCATGTGGCACCCGGATCCCCGTCAAACCGGGGATGTCGTGGGCACCGGGCCCGCGGTCAACGCGGCGGCCCATCCTGGCCCGCTGGCGGGAGGAATGCCCGCCGAGTGGGCGGTACACGAGCGCACCTGGATGGCGTTTCCCTGCCCGAACGAGACCTTCGGCGCGGAGGGCACGGCGTCGCTGGCCGCGGCACGGGAGGCGTGGGCGCGAGTAGCCGCCACCCTGGTGCGCTACGAACCGGTCACCTTGCTGGCGGGAACCGGGCAGGTGCGGCAGGCGCGTGATCTGGTGCCCGGCGAGGTGGATGTCGTCGAGGTGCCGCTCGACGACGCGTGGCTGCGCGATTCCGGCCCGACCTTCGTGACCGACCTCTCCTCACCGACGGGACTCGCCGCGGTCGACTGGATCTTCAACGGCTGGGGTGCGCAGCCGTGGGCGAGCTGGACCTACGACGCGCTGCTCGGCGGGCGGCTTGCCGAGTTGGCCGGGCACCGGGTACGGCCGTCCCTGCTGGTCACCGAGGGCGGCGGGTTCTGCACCGACGGCGAGGGTACGGTGCTGCTCACCGACACCGTGCAGCTCGACCCCCGCCGGAACCCGGGCTGGACCCGCACCGAGGTGGAGGCCGAGCTGCACAGCAAACTCGGCACCTCCACGGCCGTGTGGTTGCCGCGCGGGCTCACCCGCGACTACGACCGGTTCGGCACGCGCGGGCACGTCGATCTGCTGGCGTGTTTCCTGGCGCCCGGCCTCGTGGCGGTGCACACCCAACACGATCCGGAGCACCCCGATCACGAGGTCTCGGCGGAGGCCGCCGCGCTGCTGCGGGTCGCGACCGACGCGGCGGGCAGGAACCTGGACGTGGTGGAGCTTCCCGCGCCGCGCGCCGGGTACGAACCCGACGGGCGGCCCACCGACTACTCCTACATCAACCACTACGTGGCCAACGGCGTGGTGCTGCTGCCAACCTTCGACGATCCGCACGACGAGCGCGCCGCCGAGGTGCTGCGCCGTGCCTACCCGGACAGGGTGATCGAGCCGATCCCGGGGAACACGTCGCGCACCCTGTTCGCGTTCGGCGGCGGCGTCCACTGCATCACGCAGCAACAGCCTGCCCGCTCCGAGCCAGCCACCCAGCCAGGAACACAGCAAGGAGAGCAGTCATGCGATTGATCACGGCAGAGGTTCCCGACTCCCCGGCCAGGGTGCACCAACCCGACCGCGAGCGGCTGGTCGTGGGCCTGGTGCAGACCCGCTGGCATGCCGACCCCGAGGAGCACCGACACGTGCTCGCCGAGGGTATCCACACTGCCGCCGAGGCAGGCGCGCAGGTGGTGTGCCTGCCGGAACTCACGCTGTCGCGTTACCCGGCCGACACCCGCCCGGAGGGGGACGCGGCTGCCACAGCGGAGGACCTGGAAACCGGTCCCACCTACACCTTCGCGGCCAAAGCCGCTGCCGATGCCGGGGCCGCGGTGCACGCCTCGCTGTTCGAGCGCGCCGACGGTCCGGACGGGCCCGACGGGCGGGGCTACAACACCGCCATCCTCGTCGCTCCGGACGGCACCCTGCTCGGCAGGACGCGCAAGCTGCACATCCCGATCAGTGCCGGCTACTACGAGGACCACTACTTCCGCGGCGGACCCGCTGAGCCCGAGCCGTACCCGGTGGTCGAGCTGCCGGGAACCGGCAGGGAGCCGGCCGCGCGCTTCGGCCTGCCCACCTGCTGGGACCAGTGGTTCCCGGAGGTCGCGCGGGCGTACTCGCTGCGCGGGGCCGAGGTGCTGGTGTATCCCACCGCGATCGGCTCAGAACCGGACCACCCGGAGTTCGACACCCAGCCGCTGTGGCGGCAGGTCATCGTCGGCAACGGCATCGCCAACGGCACCTTCATGGTGGTGCCCAACCGGTGGGGTGACGAGGGGATGCTGACCTTCTACGGCTCGTCGTTCATCTCCGACCCCTACGGCCGGGTGCTGGTCTCGGCTCCGCGTGATGCCGATGCCGTGCTGGTGGCCCCGCTGGAGCTGGATCAGCGCCGTGACTGGCTCGACCTGTTCCCCTTCCTTGCCACCAGGCGCCCCGATACCTACGGCGTGCTGACCGGGCGCCGCTGACCCCCTGCTTGGAGCCGATATGGACGCTACGGAATTCCGCCGGGAACTGGACCGGCGATTGGAGATCATCGAGGATCCCGAGTACACCGATCCCGCGCGTGAGGACATGCCCGGGCGCGAGCTCGCGTGGCTGGCCGTGGCGAGCCTCGTGCTGATCGTCGTGATGTTCGCCTGGGGGTACCCATGGTGAAGGCGGCCGCGGATCCCAAGCGCGACTCCTCGGTCGCCGGGGAGTACACCGAGCTTCCGGTGCTGCCCGGCGAGCGGATCTGGGGCTTCTGGAAGTTCACGTCGGTCAATGTCGGCGTCGCCATCGCCACCTGGGCATTCCTCACCGGCGGTGCGATCGCGCTGTTCGCCGGGGTGAAGACAGCGATCGCGGCGACGGTGATCGGCAACCTGATCGGCGTGGCGCTGGTCGCGCTGGCGACCTGCCTGCCGTCGGCGAAGTACGGGCTGGAGCAGTACACCGCGCTGCGCTCGGTGTTCGGCCTCAACGGCGTGCGCATCGTGATCGCCGTGCTGATCCCGCTGTCGCTGGCCGGCTGGAACGCCGTGCTGGCCATCATGGTGGGGCGCGCGCTGACCAACGTGGCCGGTGCCGCGCTCGGGGTGGAGTTCGACCCCAGCGGCCCGATGGTGATCGTCATGTCGCTGCTGGCGCTGGTGGCCTCGTGGGGCATCCTCGCGCGCGGGCCGATGTCGATCGCCTGGGTGAGCAAGCTCGTGGCCCCGGTACTGGCGGTGATCACCGTGCTGATGCTGGTGCTGTTGCTCGGTAGCCACTCCTGGAGCGAGTTCACCGCGGCGCAGCCGCTGGATGCCTACGCCGACGACCGGTTGAACTTCGCCGCGGCGCTGGAGCTGAGCTTCGCCACCGGCTTCTCCTGGTGGACCATGATGGGCAACCTGGCACGGCTGACCACCAACCAGCGCAGCGCCTTCTGGCCCAACATGCTCGGGCTGTTCGCGGCCACCGTGGTGGCGGGCATGGTCGGTACGCTGGCTGCGCTGACCGTGGAGTCGGAGGACCCGACGGTGTGGATGATCCCCATCGGCGGGGTCGCGCTCGGCGTGCTGGCGCTGCTGTTCATCGCGTTCGCCAACATCACCAGTATCGTCTCGCAGACCTACGCCGAGGGACTGGCTCTGATCCGGGCGGGCGGCTCGGCGGTCCGGCGCATTCCATGGCCGCTGTTCGTGGCGCTGATGTACCTCCCGGCGGCGCTGGTGGCGTTCCGGCCGGGGGTGCTCGACCAGTTCTTCAAGTTCATGGCTTGGATCGGTCTGGTGATGGCGCCGCTGACCGCGGTGTACCTCACCGACTTCTTCCTGCTACGCCGCAGGAAACTGCGCATTCGCCAGCTCTACGAACCGGACGGCGCTTCCTGCTACACGTTCTGGCGCGGCATCAACCCGGCCGCGTTCGCCGCGATCGCAGCGGGCGCGGCGACCTACTACCTGCTGCTGGACCCCATCACCTTCGAGTCCGCTGCCGCTTTCCGGTACCTCACCGCGTCGATGCCGTCCTTTGTGGTCACGGCTGTCGTGCACCTGGCGCTGACCGTGCTGTGGGTGCGCCGGGCAGGTAAGGGCGGTTACCGCCCCCCGGAGGACGTCGTGTCCAGGGTTTGAGTGCCCCGTGTCCACGGATGCGACATGCCGTGTCGGAGAGCGGGCGGTGTTCGGCTCAGCGCTGCCATGGATCGATGACGTCGACACCGGTGTCGGTGACGGCTTTGGTGTTGCGGGTCACCAGGCGTGCGTTGTGTACCCTGCAGATCGCCGCGATCTGGGCGTCGGCCATGTTGATCGGGCGGCCGAGCTGATCACGCCGCACCACGATGTCCGCGTAGAGCGTCGCCGCGCGACTGTCGAATACCAGTACCTGGCCCTCGAAATCCTCCGCCACGAGTTCGTCGAACCGCGCGGTGAGCAGCTCCTTGCGGTGCCCCTCCGGCAGTCGGGCGAGGCCGAAACGAACCTCGGCCTCCGTCACAGCGGTGATGAACACGTCATCGGCGGGATGGTGGTCCAGCCACGTGAGCACCGCAGGCTCCGGTTCGCGCCGCATGAGCTCGGAGATCACGTTGGTGTCGAGCACGATCATTCGGGAAGCTCCGCGGCCCTGGGGCGTTCCGCACGTGACGGCACGTCGATCTCGGCGTCAGGCACATCCGCGAACCGTCGCCGGATCCTGTTTCCCATCCCGGCCTCCGGGTGCTGCTTGGTGAGCGCGGCGCGGACGATCGAGCGGACCTCGGCCTCCATAGAACGACCGTGTCGCGCGGCGCGAACGCGCAGCTTGTCTTTCAGGTCGTCGTCGACGTCTCGGATGGTCAATGTCGCCATATCGCACACCTTGCATTGCTATCGATGACAGCAATGCCAGCATTTGGGCTGGCAGTAGGCCACGGTGATCGACTACCGTGCCCAGGCAGGTTTCCCGCTCCGGCGAACTCGCCCCGGGGCTACCGGTGTGACGCGAGCCATTGGCACTCTGCCCCGTACGATCTCGGCATGTCCGTGGTTCTGCATCTCATGCCGCTGGCCGACTACGAGGCGGCCGGTGAGCTGATCCACCCGGCCTCGCTGGACACCGAGGGGTTCGTGCACTGCACCGGCGACGAGGACACGCTGCTCGCGGTGGCCAACCACCTCTACCGCGACGCGGAGGGGCAGTTCGTCGTGCTGGAGATCGACACGGCGGCGAGCTCGTCACCGGTGGTGTACGAGGAAGCCGCCCCGGCCCCACCACCGGGGGTGGATCCCTCCGTGCGGTTCCCCCACCTGTACGGGCCGATCGAGCGCTCGGCCGTGGTCGGGCTGTCGCACGCGCGCCGCGCCCTCGACGGCGGCTTTCTTGACATCGAGATGCGCCCGGCGTTCGCCACGGAGCTGGGTCTGCTGCCGCATCCCGAGGGCGGGTGGTACCGGCGGAGCTGGACGAGCGAGCACGCGCTGGATACCAGCGGTGGCGAGCGGGTGGCCGCCACCGCGATCCTGTACCTGCTGGCCGATGGCAGGCAGTCGCGCTGGCACCGGGTGAGCTCGGACGAGCTCTGGTTCTGGCACGGTCCCGGCGAGCTCGACCTGGAGACCGGCGAGGATGGTCGCGTCACGCGGCTGGCGGGCCGGGGTGGCGCTACGACCCCGCAGGCGCTGGTGCGGGCAGGCACCTGGCAGCGTGCGATCGCGCACGGCGAGGTCCTGGTCAGCTGCGTCGTCTGCCCGGGATTCGACTTCACCGACTTCGAGATGCTCGACGAGTAGCGGGGTTCCGGCCGCTACACCAGCCGGACCACCAGGACCAGTGCGCTGGCCGCCAGCAGCACGAAACCCCAGTGTTGCATCGGCAGCGAGAGCAGGATGTGTTCGTCGCGACCGGTGCCCGGCCTGTTCGGTTGCCGGTGGTCGCTGGATCGCGGCTCGTTGAGGTGCTGGCCGAGGAAGTACACCGCGAGAGCGCTCGCCGCGAGGCCGCTGGCCACACCGAACGCGGCGAAGCTCGGCCCGAGTGCGGCCCTGGTTCCCAGACCCGCCGGTACGGAGATCAGCACTGCGATCGGCACCACGAGGATGCCCCACCCGCGCTGGATGATCATGTCGTTCCCTCGTCGTTCGTGATCGCGAGCGAGATCAGGCTACCGGTGGCCGCACGTGTCCGGTGCCCTCGGGCCACGCGGGTCATGGCGCTGCTCGCCGCGCTTTCGGCTTGTACCGTGAAGGGGTGTCGCAGCAGTTGATGAACGGGCCGGGGGAGCGGTGTGACTGATGCCGTCGTCGTAGGATCCGGCCCGAACGGGTTGGCAGGCGCCGTCGCGCTGGCACGGCAGGGGATGCGGGTGACGGTGCTCGAGGCCGAATCCGAGATCGGTGGTGGTGCCCGGTCCACGGAGCTGACCGAACCGGGTCTGCTACACGACCAGTGCTCGGCGGTGCATCCCTTCGCGTGTGGTTCACCGTTCTTGCGTGCCCTCGAGCTGGAGCGCTTCGGGGTGGAGTGGTTGTGGCCCGAGATCGACCTGGCCCACCCCCTGGACTCCGGCGGTGTCGGTGTGCTGATGCGCTCGATCGACGAGACCGCTCGGGGTCTCGGCGTGGACGGGCGTGCGTGGCGAAGGGTGTTCGAGGGCCCGTCACGGGCATTCGACGCGCTGGCCGAGGATCTGCTGCGACCGGCGATGCACGTACCGCGTCACCCGGTGACGCTGGCGCGGTTCGGCATGAGGGCGCTGCCGCCCGCCACCGCTCTGGCACGGCTGTGGCGCACTGACGAGGCGCGCGCGTTGTTCGCAGGCATCGCCGCGCACGCGTTCTACCCGTTGAACCGGCCGTTGACCTCGGCCATCGGAGTGATGCTGACCGCGGCGGGCCACCGCTACGGGTGGCCGGTGGCACGCGGTGGGTCGCAGACGATCGTCGATGCGCTGGTAGCGGTGCTGAAGGAGTCCGGCGGCGTCGTGGTGACCGGTCGACGGGTGAGCTCGTACGACGACCTGCCCCCCGCCGAGGTGGTTCTGCTCGACGTGTCACCGACCGCGGCAGCCGAGATCCTCGGCGACCGTCTACCCGCACGGGTACGCCGCGCCTACACCCGTTACCGCTACGGCCCCGGCGCGTACAAGGTGGACCTGGCCGTGGAGGGTGGCGTGCCGTGGCGCAACGAGCTCTGCCGCCGGGCAGGGACGATACACGTCGGCGGCACCATCGAGGAGATCGACCACGCCGAGCGGCAGATCCACAAGGGGATCATGCCGGAACGCCCTTTCGTGCTGGTGGCGCAGCAGTACCTCGCGGATCCGCGGCGCTCGGCGGGCGATATCCATCCGGTGTGGACCTATGCGCATGTGCCGCACGGTTACCGGGGTGATGCTACCGAGGCGGTCCTGCGACAGGTGGAACGGTTCGCCCCCGGCCTTCGCGAGCGCATCGTGGGGATGTTCGTGCGCTCGACGACCGAGATGCCGCGTTACAACACCAACTACGTCGGCGGCGACATCGCCACCGGCGCCAACTCCCCGGTGCAGGCCGTCATGCGGCCTCGAATGGCGGTGGACCCCTATATGACCGGCGTGCCGGGCGTGTATCTGTGTTCGGCCGCGACACCACCCGGCCCCGGAGTCCACGGCATGTGCGGCTTCAACGCCGCCCACGCGGCGCTGCGCCGTTACCGGCGCGACGTCTGAGGCGGACCGCCGCTGTTCACGACCGGACCTCAGTCCGTACCGCGGTGGGCCGTCGATGGCCGCGTCGTTGACGGCGGTACTCCGCTCGTTCGGTTCGGTTACGACGTCTGCCTCCTCCTGTGCTCGCATCAGATGACCGGGCGGCCGCCGGAGGGAGAACTCCCCGGTCCGGCGGCGCTCGGCACCTTACGTGTTGGCACCGACACTGTGCGTTGCGCGACGAGCATGTGGCACCGATCACCAACCGCATGGTCGGTCGGCGCCGTCGTGGCACAGTAGAACGGGTTCTATCGCGAGGAGGCGCTGTGGAGAGTTCCGGTTCGTCGGGGCGGGGTGTGCCGGGAGGCGAGGTCGCCGAGCGGGCCACGACCGCCGATGCCGAGGACCTCGGCGAGCGCAGGGCAGCCGTCGCCGAGCTGGGCAGCAGGCTGCGGGAGCTCACCGAAGCAGCGATGCTCACCGAGGTCGCGCCCGAGGAGCTCCGGCGGGTGGCGGCTGAGGCCGCCGAGCTGGCGCGCGCGCTGCGCCAGCGGCGGCGGGAGGTGTCCGAGCCCGCTTCGGTGGACGATTTCCAGGGCGGCGTGCGCATGTACAACCCGGTGATCGGCAAGGGACATCCGCTCGCACCCCCGATCCGGTTCGAGGTCGACGGTGCCTATGTCGAGGGGCAGTGCACGCTCGGCGCCGCGCACGAGGGGCCGCCCGCGTGCAGCCACGGCGGTATGAGCGCGCTCTGGGTGGATCAGGCACTCGGTCACGCCGCGGCTGCGGTGGACAACAGGGGTATGACCACCCACCTGTCGGTGCGATACCGCAGACCGGTGCCGCTGGAGGTGCCGCTGCGGATCTGGGCGCGTGCCACCGAGGTGGACGGCAACCGGACCATCACCGAGGGTGGGATCACCACCGTGGCCGAACCTGACGTGGAGCTGGTCGCCGCCGAGGCGCGGTTCCTGCGGATCGACCCGGACCAGGCGCGGCACATGTTCCCCAGCATGTTCGACACGGCAGGCAGCGCGGGCGAGCGCGGCTGAGCCGACCGGACCGTGCCGACCGGACCGTGCCGACCGGGCCGCGACTCAGCCGAGCCAGGACTCGAGCCGTTCGGTCTCCCACCGTTGCTTGGCGAGGAAGCTCTCGTGGTCCGGCGGGGTGAGCCGCACGTCCGGCTTCGGTTCGCTGTAGAAGTTGCCGCGTACGGTCGCGACCTGCTGTCCGGGAAGTTCGAGGAAACAGTACCCCTGGCCGTCGAACGACGCCCGATCTCCGCCGTGCAGGTCGGCGGCGAGGTTCGTGGCCGCCACCGTGCCCGCCGCCTCGGCGAACACCCCGGCCTTGGGAAGCTGCGCCGCCGCGGTCGGCACCGCGGTGCAGTCCCCGACCGCGTACACCCGCTCCGCGCCGGTGGCGAACGAATGCCTGCTCGGGTGGATCCAGCCGGACGGCTCCGCCAGTCCGCTCTCGGCCACGACCACAGGCGGCGCGGCGGCGGGCACCCCGAGCAGCAGCTGCCAGGAGACGCTGGTGCCGTCGGTGAAGGTGGCCGTGCGGGTGTCGTGGTCGATGTCCTGAACCTCGTGCTCGGTCAGCACGGTCACGTCACGCTCGGCGAGCCGGTCGGCGAGATAGCCGCTGGCGTCCGGACCCGCCACCGGCAGGGTGAGGGGCTGTGGGGTGCTCACCGCGACATCCACCTGGTCCCGCCTGCCGCGCGCCCGCAGCCACTCATCCACCAGCAACGCCGCCTCGTACGGGGCGGGCGGGCACGGGTACGGCGCGCCGAGGATGCTCACCAGCACCCGGCCGCTGTCCAGCTGTTCCAGCGAGCCACGGATGCCGGGCAGCTCGGCGGCGTCGTAGAGGTTGTAGGCCGGCGCACCGAGCATCGCGGTGTGGTCCGGGCGGTAGCCTGCGCCCAGCGCCACGATCATCCCGTCCCCGGTGAGGGTTCCCTCGGTGGTCTCCACCGTGCGGGTGGCGGCGTCGATGTGGGTGATCTCGGCGTGGTGGAACTCGATGCCGTGGCGCCGTAGATTCTCCAGCGAACGGCTGCCCTCGGCGAGCGGGCGGATGCCCGCGAGGTCCCACAGCTTGGCGAATCCGACGAAGAACCGGTCGCTGCTCGCCACCACCGTGATCTCGTCCTCGGCGGGAAGCGTGCGCCGCAACTCGGCAGCCGAGGCGAGGCCGCCGAACCCGCCACCGAGCACCAGCACACGAGCCATCGGTCACCTCCGGTAATCGCGCGTTCCGGTGGCGTGACCGTACCAGCTCGCGTCACCGGCCGCCGGGCATGGGCGCGCGAGCACGACGGAGCTGGACTAGCCTGGACAGGAGCCGCCGGCAGCCGTGTTCGCGCGAGAAGGAGGGTCCGACGTGGGACGGGACATCCGGGATCCGCGCATCGACTACGTGATCTGGTACGTGCGGTCGCTGGAGCGCTCGGTCGCGTTCTACCGCGACATGGTCGGCCTCGAGGTCCGCTTGGAGGGTGACGGCTACGTCGAGTTCGCCATGGACAACACCAAGTTCGCGCTGTTCGAGCAGGCAGGCCTCGGCGAGCTGATCGGCCGCGAGGCAGGCAGCCCGCCGTGCGGTGAGATCGGCTTTCTCGTCGACGACGTGGACGGCTGGGCCGAGCGGCTGCGGCGGCGTGGCGCGGAGATCCTGTCCGGCCCGGTGGACCGGCCGTGGCGCGAGCGGACGCTGCACATCGCCGATCCCGAAGGCAACGTGGTCGAGTTCGCCCAGAAGCTCGCGCGGCAACGATGAACGGCGCGGGCGAGCAATCGGCCGGTGCCGGACCGCCGCTCGTGCCGCCGGAGCTGGTCGACCACCCCGACAGGCTGCGGTGGAACCAGCGGTACACCGAGGCGGAACCGGACTTCGCGCCGCACCCGCTGGTGGCCGAGGCCCTCGACGTGGGGATACCGGCGGGTCCGGTGCTGGAGCTGGCCTGCGGCCGGTCCGGCAGCGCGCTGGCGCTGGCCGCGAAGGGACGTGAGATCACCGCGGTGGACGTCGCCGATCACGCGCTCGCGCAGCTGTGGCGCCAGGCGCGCCGCCGCGAGCTCGACGGGCGCATCCGGTGCGTGCTCGCCGACGTGTCCTGCTACACCCCACCACGTCACCACTACGCGCTGGTGCTGGCGACCCGCTACTGGGACCGCGCGGCGTTCGACGCGGGCTGTGTCGCGGTGGCACCCGGCGGGCTGCTGGCATGGGAGGCGCTGGCGTGCGCGGCGGGCGAGGAGCGGCGCCCGTACCGGGTGGAGCACGGCGAGCTGGGCCGCCGCCTGCCTGCCGGGTTCATGGTGCTCGACCAGCGCGCCCACGGCAGCGGGCGCCAGCGGGCGAGCCTGCTGCTGGCGCGCCGATCGTGACCGGGGCGGCGGGTCACGCCGGTCGATCCGGAAGCGCGCCGGTCCTGCCCAGGTCCCAGCGATGCTCGCCGTCCCGCGTGTCGAGCCTTACGGCGTGTGTGCCGTTGTGGGCGGTCAGCCCGAAGCGTTCCCGCCGCGGTCGGCCGAGTTCCGCCAACGTGTGGTACGCCGCTTCGATCGCGTCCCACAGCCGGGTCGATCCGCCGTCGTTCGGGTGAAGCTCATGCAGGAGCAGCCGCCGACGGTGATCGCACCGGTCGCCGGTCATGTCGACTAGCACGGAGGGCGCGAGCAAGCCGCCCACATCGAGGTCGCTGAGGAGGTCGGCCTGACCGTCATCTCGCTTCACCTGCTGCTGACTGCATGGCGACCCAACCACCGCCGCCGACCGGCCAGCGACCGCGTGGGTCATCAGTGGTGGAACTACCGGGCTCAAACGTCTGGACCGATCCGACCTTCTGCCCACGAGGTGCGCACCCCCGATGGCTGCGCCCACACCAGCTCCAGCACTACGCGCACCGTCGTCGGGGCTCAGCTCGCCCCGACGACGTTCCCCGCTGCCAATCGGCGCACGTACGTGCGGATACGTTCGCGGTCCTCGGGGAACACGCTCTCCCACGTCTCGCTCAGGTCGATCCACGTCGCCGGCTGTCCGGCCTCCCCGCTGAGCGGCACGTTACGGCCGACGACGGCGCCGTAGGACAGGCTCAGCGTCGGCGCCCAGTCGGCACGGAAGGAGCGAACAGCCACCGCCGCCGGCACAGGCAGCAGCTCGCCCGCTACGCCAGCCTCCTCCACGAGTTCACGGGCCGCAGCCGCCCGCGGCGTCTCGCCCGGCTCGACCGTGCCGCCAGGCGGTACCCATCCACGCACGCGGTGCCGCACGAGCAGGACGCAGCTGAACGTCGGGTCGGTCACCCAAACCTCGGCCGCGAGCGGCTCCATCAGCGTCTGATGGGCGCGTAGCCACGCCTGAGCGTCATCGAACTCCATCGCGGCAAGGCGAGCATCGGCGACCGCCGCGTCCACGGTCAACTGGTCAATCACCCGGCCCAGCCTAAACCGATGCCTGTGGCCACCCTTGACATCGACCGACACAGCGACGCGGTTCGTGTCACCGCCCTGGCCAAGGGGCCATCGGAACCAGCGCCGTGTCCCCTGGCTGGGGACATGAGCTGACCGCGACCATGCCGCTGCTCACGGCCGACCCCGGCACGGCGGCCACACGCCCCGAGCCGGAGCCGACCGTGTTCTGACGACGCGGTCGTCGATTCCGGTTGAATGTTGCGCAGGGGACTGTCCGACTCGTACTCGGCGAGTTCGGTGAGCCGCTGGAGCGTGCCCACATCGTGTGGCGGCTCCCGCGCTCTCGTCGCAGCTCGCCCTCGGCCACCATGGAACGCATGCGTATCACCTCGGGAGACCAGGAACTGGCCGCGGATCTCGTCGAGCCGGAAGGCGGGGTGCGCCGCGGCGGCTACAGCGTGCTGATGGTGCACGGCTACGGCAGCTCGCGCCAGAGCTACCTCCGCCGCGCCACCGATGTCGCCCGGCGCACCGGCCACACCTGCCTGGTGTTCGACCTGCGCGGCCACGGCGACAGCCCCGGCGAGCTGCTCGCGCTGACGCGCGAGGACCACCTGCGGGACGTGACAGCCGCCTACGACGCCCTCGCCGAGGCGCCGGGCATCGAGCGGATCGGTGTCTGCGCGGCCAGCTACGGGGCCTACCTGACGTGCCTGCTGGTGGCCGACCGTCCCGTGGATCGGCTGCTGTTGCGCGCGCCCGCGCTGTACGTCGACACCGACGGGCCGGAACCGAGCAGGCAGCACCTCAGCCAGCTGCTCGACGCCGCACCTGCGTTGCGCGCGCTGCGGGGCTTCGACGGGCACACGATGGTGCTGGAAGGCGAACGTGACGAGGTGATCTCCCAGGATGCGATCCAGGGCTACCTCGGCACCGCGCGGCACGTCACGCACCGCGTGCTCGCGGGCGCGACCCACTCGCTCACCGAGGAGTCGTGGAACCGGGCGTTCATCGACGAGATCGTCGACTGGTTCTCCTGAGCGCCGGTGCGCGGTCGCCCCACCCGTGCCCGGAGCCGGATCACACCGACACCGGCAGCGACTCCAGATCGTGGGAGCGGAACGAGGCGCGGCGCCGCAGCTCGGTTTCTGGCACGGCCAGCCGCAGGCCGGGCAGCTGCCGCAGCAGCGTGTCGAACGCGATGTGCAGCTCCAGCCGTGCCAGACCCGCACCGAGGCAGTAGTGCGGTCCGTGACCGAAGGCCAGGTGCTCGGCGCCTGCGCGTCGCGGGTCGATCCGGTCCGGGTCGGTGAAGCGGTCGGGGTCGCGGTTGGCCGAGGCCAGCGCCAGCAGCACCGTCTCGCCGTGCCGGATGCGGGCGCCGCCGAGTTCCAGATCGCACGTGGCGAACCTGCGGATGGCCAGCGTGTTCGGGTGCACCAGCCGCAGCAGCTCCTCCACCACGTCGGCGAGCATCCCTGGATCGGCACGGACCGCGGCGGTGAGTTCGGGATCGCGCAGCAGCGCGAGCGTGCCGTTGCCGATCAGGTGGGTGACGTTCTCGATCCCGGCCCACAGGACCAGGAAGGCCAGCGACACCAGCTCGTCCTCGTCGAGCCGGTCGTCCCGGTCCCGTGCGCCGATCCAGGCCGACAGCAGGTCCTCACCGGGCTCGTCGCGCCTGCGTGCGATCAGTTCGAGCAGCAGCCGGTGGATGCCGGCGACCGCGCCGGCTAGCTGCTCGCGGTCGGTGGGCGCGAGCATGACGCGGGTCTGCGCGGCGAAATGGTCGCGCTGCGCCTGCGGTACGCCGAGCAGCTCACCGATCACCGTCAGCGGCAGCGGTGCCGCGTAGTCGGCGATCAGGTCGCCCCCGCCCCGCGCTGCCAGGGGGTCGGCCAGGGACTCCGCCACCTCGCGGACCCGCCCGTGCAGCGCCTCGACACGTCGCGGGCCGAACGCGCCCGCCGCCAGCCTACGCAGCCGCGCGTGGTCTTGGCCGTCCCGGTTGAGCAGGTTGGCATCCAGCGCGGGCGGTAACGCGAACCCGGCGTAACCGCCGTCGGAGTGCGCCTTGTTGAGCGCCAGCCGCGGATCGGTGAGCGCGGCCCGCACCTCCGCGTCCCTGGTGACCAGCCAGGCAGGGGAGCCGTCGGGTACCCGCACGCGGGTCACCGGCTCGACCTCGCGCAGCCGGGCCAGCGCGGCATGGGGGTCGGCGAGGTAGGTCGTGTCGAACGGCATCGGAACACCGTCGGTATCGTGCTGGTCGGTCACGTCGGCTCCTCGACGGCGGTCGCGTCGCCGCTCGGCTGCGCCCCGGCTGGCACCTGCGACGGTACCGGCAGGGCAGCGGTGCGGCGGCGCCGGAAGTGCCGCGCCAGCCTGCGCTGGTACGCCAGCTCGGCGGCGAGATCCTCGGGTTCGGCGAGCTGGGGGCTGTCGACGTGACAGTGCGGCCGCTCGCCGCTCTGTCTGGCGCGCAGCGCGGCGTCGAGCATCGCGGCCTCGATAGCGGCCTGGCGGTCGTGCCCGCGCAGCGCGTGCTCGTCGGCGGCGCGTTCCGCGGCATCGGCCGCCTCAGGGGACATCCACGTGCGCAGCGCCCATTGGGCGTCGCGGATCTCGATGATCAACCGGTAGAGACGAAGCCGGAGGTCGGCCCGCGGGTCGCGGTAGACGGCGACCTCGGGTGCGCCCGCCGTGTCCTGCTCGGCTGCCCTGAGCACGACCGAGGGTACGTGCGTGGTGAGCTCGTGGTGCAGCGGCAGCAATTCGCGGTAGGCACGAGGCCGGGCGAGGGCCGCGGCCAGCCGGGACAGCTGCGGCCCCAGGTCGGGCAGCAGCCAGGCGAACAGGTGCGTCGTGCTGCCCACCACCACGGCGATCAGCGTCACCGGTTCCCACGCGTGCCCGCTCACCCCGAAGAACCCCGCCACGATAGCGGCGAGCCTGCCGAGGATGTAGATCCACAGCACGCCGATGGTGACGACGATGAGTCCGAGGCTGCGGCGTAGCCACACCGTCGGAGCGACCGCACGGTAACGCCAGCACAGGCGGGCGACTTCGGCCTGCCCCACGGCGAACGCGGCCAGGTACACGCTGAGGTAGGCGGGGTTGCCCGCCGCGGTGGCGATGGCGAAGTCGGTAGGGTGCTCGCCCAGCCGGTCGACCGCCCTGAGGAACAGGCCGACTATCACCACGATCACGACACCGATCGCCAGCAGCCGAGGCGTCGCCTTGCGCCAAGCGAGGTCGGTGTCGTGGCGCAGGTGCAGCAGTACCAGCTGCTGGCAGGCGGTGACGAGCATGACCGCGATATGCGACAGCAGCCCGGACAGGTTGGGCAGGCCAGCGAGGTCGCCGAGCGCGTCCCACAGGCCGGGTAGCAGCACCACCCAGATGCACAGCGCGAAGAAGAACACCCCGGTGAGCGCGAGCTGGGCGGGCGAGCGGTCCGTACGCAGCGCCCGCATCCGGTACAACAGCGCGACGCCCGTCAGGCCGGTGCACAGCGTGTACAGCGCGACGGTCATGAGGGGCCGGGCTCCCGGTGTTCCATGAGCGCCGACAGCCGGGCAGCGAGCTCGCGCGCCCGCGGCGGCACGTCGTAGCGCCGCGTGCTGGTCCACGAGGCGATACGCTGGCCAAGCAGTGAGCCCACGAGCTCGGCTTCGAGCTCGGCGTCGGAATCGGCGTGCTCACGGCCGAGCACGCGCCGCACATGTCCCGGATCCAGAGCGGGCAGCAAGGCGCGGGAGGTGTCGACGATGCTCTCCGGGGTCCCTTCGTGGCCGCAGATGATGTGGCCGAGCTCGTGCAGCGCCACCTGGTGACGGTGAACTGGGGTGAGGCGGGATTCGACCACGATGTAGTCCTCATCGGAGGAGGAGACCCACAGGCCTTCCACGGCTGCGGTGATCTCCATGGGCACGAGGCGGATCGCGCGTCCCCTCCGGTGGCTGACCCGGTCGATCACCTGCTGCAATGTGAGCCGGGTACGTTCCGGAAGGTCGAGCTCGCGCACACGCTGCTCGCATCGCTGGCGGCGGCGCTGCGAGGGGCTGTCCTTCCGGCGCATCATGGTCGCGGTCCTTACGGCTGGTCGATGCTGGCTCGTCCGGGGCGCAGGGGAACCGGAAACGAGTCCATCACACCGGGCCGGTAGGCGCACCCGAATTCCGGTATCCGGTGCCGGGTGTCACAGATCGGGCATAGCCTTCGGGGCCGAGCACGATGTGGCATACGGTGTTGTGTGCTGTATCACACACCTTGTGATGGGTGGCGTGTTGACCGGCGACGAGGGAGCGGGGGACGCTGATCATTCGCGGGTGAATAAGCAACCGCTTAGTATGCGTCTCGGCGTACCGCGGTGGAAGGGACGGTCATGACAGGCAGGTTCGACGGGAAGGTCGCGGTGATCACCGGTGCGAGCAGGGGCATCGGGCTCGGTATCGCGGAGCGGCTGGTATCCGAGGGCGCCAGGGTGTGCGTCACCGCGCGCAACCAGCAGGCCCTCGACGAGGCGGTGGAGCAGCTCGGCGGGCCCGAGCGGGCGATCGCGGTGGCAGGTAAGAGCGACGACACCGACCACCAGGCCGAGGCGGTCGAGCGCACCATCGCAGAGTTCGGCAGCCTCGATCTCCTGGTCAACAACGCGGGAATCAACCCGGTGTACGGGCCGCTGATCGAGCTCGATCTCGCGGCCGCGCGCAAGATCGTGGAAGTGAACTGCCTGTCGGCGCTGTCCTGGACGCAGCAGGCTCATCGCGCGTACCTGGGCGAGCACGGCGGCGCGGTCGTCAACGTTTCATCGGTGGCAGGCCTCAAGCCCGCCCCCGGCATCGGGTTCTACGGGGCGAGCAAGGCGATGCTGTCGCACCTGACCGCCGAGCTGGCGGTGGAGCTCGGTCCCGGTATCCGGGTGAACGCGGTGGCGCCCGCGGTGGTGAAGACGGCTTTCGCCAGCGCGCTCTACGAGGACAGGGAGGAGGAGGTCGCCGCCGCCTACCCGGCAGGCAGGTTGGGTGTGCCATCCGACGTGGGTAGCGCGGTCGCCTTCCTGCTGTCGGCCGATGCCTCCTGGCTCACCGGTCAGACAGTGGTGCTCGACGGGGGCGTGACGCTGACGGGAGGTATGTGATGCGCGCGTGGCGGGTTTCCCGGCTCGGCGAGCCTGCTGAGGTGATGCAGCTCGAGGACGTGGCGGTGCCGGAACCGGGACCGAACCAGGTCCAGGTGCGCGTGCGGGCTGCCGCCGGCAACTTCCCGGACGTGCTGCTGTGCCGCGGCGAGTACCAGGTCAGCCCCGAGCTGCCGTTCACACCCGGCGTGGAGCTGTGCGGTGAGGTGACCGCGGTGGGCTCGGCGGTGACCGGGCTCGCCCAGGGTGATCGTGTCATCGGCCCTGCCGCGCTGCCTTCCGGTGCGTATGCCGAGCAGGCACTGATGGAGGCCGCGGTGACCTTCCCCGCCCCCGAGGGGTTGGACGACACCGAAGCGGCATCGTTCTGCATCGCCTACCAGACAGGCTGGTTCGCGCTGCACCGCAGGGCGGCCCTGCGACCGGGCGAGACGGTGCTGGTGCACGCCGCAGCGGGCGGTGTCGGCAGCGCGGCCGTGCAGCTGGCCAAGGCCGCCGGTGCCACGGTTGTCGGCGTGGTCGGCGGCCCCGACAAGGCGGAGGTGGCACGCGCGCTCGGCGCCGACGTGGTGGTCGACCGGCACACCGAGGATTTCGTCGCGGTCGTCAAGGAGGTCACCGAGGGCCGCGGCGCGGACGTGGTGTACGACCCGGTCGGCGGGGACACTTACCGGCGATCTACCAAGTGCATCGCCTTCGAGGGGCGCATCGTGATCGTCGGGTTCGCCGGTGGCGAGATCCAGCAGGCGGCGCTCAACCATGCGCTGGTGAAGAACTACTCGATCCTCGGCCTGCACTGGGGCCTGTACAACAGCAAGGACCCCAGCGCGGTGCGCCGCTGCCACGAGGACCTGAGCGCGCTCGCGGCGGAGCGTTCCGTTGCCCCGCTGGTCAGCGAGCGGTTGCGGCTCGACGAGGTGGCTGACGGGCTGCAGCGGTTGGCCGATGGCACGACCGTGGGTCGGGTGGCGCTGGTGGGCGCGATGCCCACTTGACGGTGACCCAAGCGGGTAGGCTCCGTGACGGCGGCCGGGGGTAGTCGGCCGCCAGGGCGCACCGCCGGGAACTGAAGGGGCCACAATGGACGAACGTACGACGGCGGTGGCAACGGGGTGCCTCCGTTCGCTGGACAGCCGGATGCCCGAGTTGGAGGCCCTCTACGAGGACCTGCACCGCCATCCGGAACTCGGCTTCGCCGAGACCCGTACGGCAGCGGCGTGCCAGCGGTGGCTCCGCGGCGCGGGCTACGAGGTGACAGGCGGGTTCGGCGGCACAGGAGTGGCCGGTGTGCTGCGCAACGGCGACGGCCCCACGGTATTGCTGCGCGCCGATATGGACGCCCTGCCGGTCGCGGAGGCCACTGGCCTGCCTTACGCGGCCACCGGCGCGCAGCGCGGCAGCGACGGCCGTGAGGTGTCTGTCATGCATGCCTGCGGCCACGATGTGCACGTCACGTGCCTGCTGGGGGCGGCCGAGTCGCTCGCGGCGGGCCGCCAGTGGTGGCGTGGCACGGTCGTCGCCGTGTGTCAGCCCAACGAGGAGGAGGGTAAGGGCGCGGCCGCGATGCTCGACGACGGCCTGTACGCGCACGTGCCCGTGCCCGATGTGGTGCTCGGGCAGCACGTCTCCTCGTTCCCCGCCGGCGTGCTGGCCTACCGCGAGGGACTTGCCATGGCCGCCGCCGACAGTTTCCGGATCACCATGTACGGCTCGGGAGGGCACGGTTCGCGGCCGGAGAGCACTGTCGATCCGGTGGTGATGGCCGCCGCCCTGGTGCAGCGGTTGCAGGGCATCGTCGCCCGCGAGGTAGCGCCCGGTGAGCAGGCGGTGGTCACCGTCGGATCCCTGCGAGCGGGCGAAGCTCCCAACGTCATCGCCGACCACGCAGTGCTCACCGTGAACGTGCGCACCTTCGACGACGCGGTGCGCGAACGCGTGCTGGCCGCGATCGGGCGGATGGCCAGGGCCGAGGCGACGGCGTCCTCGTCGCCTCGCGAGCCGGAGATCGTGCGGTTGAGCGAGTTCCCGTCGACAGTCAACGACGAGGCCACGGCCACCGCCGTCAACAGCGCTTTCGGCGCCTACCTCGGCCAGGAGCGGCTGATGGCCGCGCCCGCGACGTACGGCAGCGAGGACGTGGGGTGGTTCGCCACTAGGGCAGGGGCGCCGCTGTACTACTGGTGGCTGGGAGGTTGGGAACCGGACGAGTACCGGGCGGCCGCTGCCGAGGGGCGGGTCGATGCCGATATCCCCTCCAACCACTCACCCCGGTTCGCGCCGGTGAAGCAACCCACCCTGACCGCCGGGGTGCAGGCCCTGGTGGTCGCCGCGCTCGACCGGCTCGCGACACCCGCGCAGGCGACCGGTGAACCGGGTACGGGCTGAGTGGGCCCCTGATCGCCGAGCCAGGTCGACGAGCTACCGACCAGTTGGTATGGTTCCAGTATCCGTGACCACCGCGGTCGCCCAGACAGTGACGATGGTGCCGCGGCCTGGCGGCCCCGGCCGGAAGGGAGTGACGCAGCGTGCGGGTATTCACCGGGCTGGACGAGCTGGCCGCGGCGACGGGTGAGCACCTGGGATACAGCGACTGGCTGGAGATCACCCAGCAGCGGGTGAACCAGTTCGCCGATGCCACCGATGATCACCAGTGGATCCACGTCGACGTCGAGCGCGCGGCACGGGGACCGTTCGGTGGCACTGTCGCGCACGGATACCTCACGCTCTCGCTCATCCCGCACCTGGCACATCAGGTCTACCGGGTGGACGGCCTGAGCATGGGCGTCAATTACGGGTTGAACAAGGTGCGCTTCCCCTCGGCGGTTCCGGTGGGCTCGCGCGTGCGAGCGGGGCTGGAGCTGGTGGAGGTCACCCGAGGGGAGCAGGGCGCGCAGGTCGTCACGCGGGTGACCATCGAACTCGAAGACGCGCAGAAACCGGCGTGTGTGGCCGAGACCGTCGCGTTGCTAGTGCCCTGATCAGCGACCGAGCAGGGGAGTGTCGATGAGTGATGCCGTGTCGTCGGAGCCGTCGGAGCCGTCGGAGCCGTCGGAGCTGCCGGGGCTGGACCTGGCCGCGTTGCGGGAGTACCTGGACGGCGCCGTTCCTGGCTTGGTCGCTGGACCGTTGCGTGGGGAGTTGATCACCGGTGGCCGGTCGAACTTGACCTACCGTGTCACCGATGGTGTTTCGTCCTGGGTGGTGCGCAGGCCGCCGCTGGGGCATGTGCTGGCGACCGCGCACGACATGGGCCGGGAGTACCGGGTGATCAGCGCGCTGGCGGGTTCGGAGGTTCCCGTTCCCGCCACCGTCGTGCTGTGCGAGGACACTGCCGTTCTCGGCGCGCCGTTCTATGTCATGGAGCGCGTCGCGGGCCGGACCTACCGCAGGGACACGGAGTTGCGCGAGCTCGGTCGTGAGCGGACCCGATCGATCAGCGCCGGCATGGTGGAGGTACTGGCGCGGCTGCACGCGGTGGATCCGCACGCGGTCGGGCTGGGCGATTTCGGTAGGCCCGAGGGATTCCTCGAGCGCCAGGTGCGGCGCTGGCGCAAGCAGCTGGACGCCTCCCGCAGCAGGGAGGTGCCCGGTATCGACGAGCTCCACGTGCGCCTGGAGCGCCGGGTTCCCGCGGACGCGCCGCCCGCGATCGTGCACGGTGACTACCGGCTGGACAACTTGCTGATCGACGATGCCGACGAGGTCGCCGCGGTGCTGGATTGGGAGATGGCCACCCTCGGGGATCCGCTTACCGACGTGGCGCTGCTGGCGACCTACCGCGGCCTGTCGGAGATCCGGGGTTCGGACGCGGTGGCCGATGCCGGTGACGCTCCGGGGTTCCTGGAACCGGGCGAGATGCTGGCAGCCTACGCGGCCGCGTCCGGGCGCAGCCTGCCCGACATGGGCTTCTATCTCGGGCTGGCGCACTTCAAGCTGGCCGTGATCCTGGAAGGGATCCACTACCGGTACACCCAAGGCGCGACCGTCGGCTCCGGCTTCGAATCAGTGGGTGCGGTCGTGGAACCGATCGTGGCGTCCGGTCTGGACGCGGTGAAGGAGAGCTGATGGATTTCGCGTTCGACGAGCGCACCGAGGAGTTGCGGGCGCGGCTGACGGCGTTCATGGACGAGTGCGTTTACCCGGCGGAGCCGGAGTTCGCCAGGCAGCTGACCCGGCGCGAGCACCCGTGGGCCACGGTGCCAGTGGTCGCCGAGCTCAAGCAGCAGGCGCGTGCCAGGGGGCTGTGGAACTTCTTCCTGCCCGGCGACGACGGTGCCGGGCTGACGAACCTGCAGTACGCCCCGCTGGCCGAGATCACCGGGCGTAGCCCTCGCCTGGCGCCGGTGGCGCTGAACTGTTCCGCGCCGGACACTGGCAACATGGAGGTGCTGTCCATGTTCGGCACCGAGCGGCAGCGGAAGGAGTGGCTGGAGCCGCTGCTGGACGGCCGCATCCGCTCGGCGTTCGCGATGACCGAGCCGGAGGTGGCCTCCTCCGATGCGACCAACATCGCCACCAGCATCACCCGCGACGGCGACGAGTACGTCATCAATGGTCGCAAGTGGTGGATCACCGGGGCGTTGAACCCCGAGGCAGCGGTATTCATCGTGATGGGCAAGACGGACCCGGAAGCCGATCCCCACCGCCAGCAGAGCATGATCCTGGTGCCGCGTGAGACGCCGGGGCTGACGATCGAGCGTGGCATGACGGTGTTCGGTTACGACGACAGCGACCACGGCGGACACGCCGAGCTGTCCTTCTCGGACGTGCGGGTACCGGCGGATAATCTGATCGGCAACGAGGGCGACGGGTTCGCCATCGCGCAGGCCAGGCTCGGGCCGGGACGGATCCACCACTGTATGCGTTCGATCGGCATCGCCGAACGCGCGCTCGAGCTGACCTGCCAGCGCGCGGGCGATCGCGTCGCCTTCGGTCGTCCGCTCGGCGAGCAGGGCGTGATCCGTGACTGGGTCGCCGAGACGCGGGTACGGATCGAGCAGCTGCGGCTGCTCGTACTCAAAGCCGCGTGGCTGATGGACACCGAGGGCAACCGGGCCGCGCACACCGAGATCCAGGCCATCAAGGTCGCCACCCCGGCCACTGTGGAATGGATCCTCGACAAGGCTATCCAGATCCACGGCGCCGCCGGGTTGAGCCAGGACACCCCGCTGGCCGAATGGTACGCGGGCATCCGCACCCTCCGCTTCGCCGACGGCCCCGACGAGGTGCACAAAGCCTCCCTTGGCCGCAAGGAACTCCGCAAACACCAGCGGACCGGCTGAGCCGCGGCCGTCCGCGAGATTCATCGCCACCCCCAAGCGACACGCCTATATGGGAGTCGTTGCTCCGGCGGCCCCAACATGTAGGGTGCATGCTGCCGATGGTTCACCGGGTGCCGCCGCACCCGGTGTGGCAACAGGGAACCCGGTGCGAATCCGGGACTGCCCCGCAGCGGTGAGTGGGAACGACCGCCGTCATCACGCACTGGGCGCGCCGCGCCTGGGAAGCGACGGCCAGTAGGAACGGCCGGCGTGGCCGAACGCCCGCGAGTCCGAAGACCTGCCATCGGTGCGCGCACCACGCGGTGCGCGCCGTCCGGGACCTCGAGGGTGGGTCCGCGCAGGCGATCCGGTGGCACCGGGAGCCGGCCGTGCCGGTGGCCGGGGTGGTCATCGCGCTCTCGCGCGCTCGCGTCGAGGTACCGGGCATCGTCGTTCGAGCTCGCGAGAGGAGAGCAACGGTGACCGAAACGCTGTACGCCGCACCATCGCCCCCCGAGGTGTCGATCGTCGACGCCGGGGGAGCGCGGTACCCGCTGGACGCTAGCCGGGTGCGGGCGGTGGTCGAGCAGGCCTGTAGGGACGTGGACGGGGTGGATCCGGCCGCGGTGCTGGACGCCTGTTGGCCGTGCCTGTACGACGGGATGAGCGCCGCGGAACTCGACGAGGCACTTGTCATGAGCGCGCGCACGCTGATCGAGACCGAACCCGGGTACTCCCGGGTGACCGCGCGGTTGCTGCTGGACACGCTGCGCGGGGAGGCACTGTCCTACCTGGCGGCTGCCGTAGCTGGCGGGTCGACCGCTGAGCGACCTGGCGCGTCGCACCGGCCGGATCAGGAGCAGATGCGTGAACGTTACCCCGGTTACTTCACCGCGTTCGTACATCGCGCCGTCGAGCTGGGCCAGCTCGATCCCGCGATGGCGCGGTTCGACCTGGCACGGGTGGGCGCTGCGCTGGTGCCGGACAGGGACCTCAGTTTCGAGTTCCTCGGGCTGCGCACCCTGTACGACCGGTACCTGCTGCACGACGGTGGGATCCGTTACGAGCTGCCACAGGCGTTCTTCATGCGGGTGGCCATGGGGCTGGCGCTTCGCGAGGACGACCCCGACCGCCGAGCCGTGGAGTTCTACGAGCTGCTGTCGACGTTCCGCTTCATGGCATCCACACCGACGCTGTTCAACGCGGGCACCACGCGCCCCCAGCTGTCCTCATGCTTCTTGACCACTGTAGACGACAGCCTGGACGCGATCTTCCGTTCGTACCGGAACAACGCGTTGCTCGCGAAGTACTCGGGCGGGTTGGGCAACGACTGGACGCCGGTGCGCGGGCTCGGTGCACACATCGCGGGCACCAACGGGAAATCGCAGGGCGTCGTGCCGTTCCTCAAGATCGCCAACGACACCGCGATCGCGGTCAACCAGGGAGGCAAGCGTAAGGGTGCGGCCTGTGCCTACCTGGAGACCTGGCACATCGACATCGAAGAGTTCCTCGAACTGCGCAAGAACACCGGGGACGAGCGCAGGCGGACCCACGACATGAACACCGCGAACTGGGTGCCGGACGAGTTCCTCCGGCGGGTCGTCACCGACGGCGAGTGGACGTTGTTCTCCCCCGACGAGGTACCCGACTTGCACGAGCTCTACGGCCACGCGTTCGCCGAGCGCTACCGCGCCTACGAGCACGCGGCGCGACGCGGCGAGATCCGCGTGCACCGGACGGTGCGGGCGGTTGACCTCTGGCGGCGCATGCTGACCATGCTGTTCGAGACCGGCCACCCGTGGATCACCTTCAAGGATCCCTGCAACCTGCGCTCACCGCAGCGCCACGCGGGTGTGGTGCACTCCTCCAATCTCTGTACCGAGATCACCCTGAACACCAGTGCTGAGGAGGTGGCGGTGTGCAACCTGGGGTCGGTGAACCTGGCCGCGCACCTCTCCGGTGCCCGGATCGACGATCGCCTGCTGGAAAGCACGGTGCGCACCGCCGTGCGCATGCTCGACAACGTCATCGACATCAACTTCTACACCGTTGACGAGGCACGGGCGGCGAACCTGCGGCACCGCCCCATCGGTCTCGGCGTCATGGGTTATGCCGAGACGCTGTTCGCGATCGGCGCGCCCGTCGACAGCGAGCAGGCGGTGGAGTTCGCCGACCGCAGCATGGAGTTGGTCAGCTACCACGCCATCGACGCGTCGAGCAGGCTGGCAGCCGAGCGGGGAAGGTACGAGTCGTACGAAGGATCACTGTGGAGCGAAGGGATACTCCCCATCGACTCGCTCCGGCTGCTCGCCGGATCCCGCGAGGACGGCGAGTGCGATGTCGACACATCGACCACCCTCGCGTGGCAGGCACTGCGTGAGCGGGTGCGGCAGCGGGGGATGCGTAACTCCACGGTGCTGGCCGTGGCGCCGACGGCGACCATCGCCAACATCTGCGGCGTGTCGCCCTCGGTCGAACCGGTGTTCCGCAACCTCTACGTCAAGTCGAACATGTCCGGCGAGTTCACCGTGATCAATCCGTGCCTCGTCGAGGACCTCAAGCGCCACGGCCTGTGGGACGAAGAGATCGCCGCTGAGCTCAAGCGGCAAGACGGCAGCCTCGCCACGATCGACAGGGTGCCGGAACAGCTGAAGCGGCTGTACGCCACCGCGTTCGAGATCGACAGCAGGTGGCTGGTCGAAGCCGCCTCGCGCAGGCAGAAGTGGATCGACCAGGCACAGTCGCTGAACCTCTACATCGACACGCCGAGCGGCCGCGCGCTCGACGAGCTGTACCGGCACGCGTGGCGCAAGGGGCTGAAGACCACCTACTACCTGCGCACGCGGGCGGCCACCCGCGTGGAGAAGAGCACGCTGGACCGCGCCGACGGTGCGCTCAATGCCGTCCCAGCCACGGTGACCTACTCCTGCGGCACCGGCGACGAGGACTGCGAGGCGTGCCAGTGACCGGCGCGCCTGCGATGCGGCGACACGCACCGCCCGCGACGAAGCGCAGTAGCCGGCCAGCCAACCACCGCGACAGCACTGTCAGGAGCATCACATGACGCCATCCGCCAGCGACGCGACCACCACGGACACCACGGACACCTACCCTGCGGGGGCGATAGGGCTCGGCACCATCGATCGGGGAGCGGCCCGCGTGACCGTCGACGACAAGTCGATGATCAACGCCCGTGCCGACGTCAACCAGCTACTCCCGCTGAAGTACCACTGGGCGTGGGAGAAGTACCTCGCGGGCTGTGCCAACCACTGGATGCCGACCGAGGTCGGTATGCACGCCGATCTCGCGTTGTGGAAGAGCGAGGACGGGCTCACCGGCGACGAGCGGCTGATGTTGCAGCGCAACCTCGGCTTCTTCGCCACAGCGGAATCACTCGTGGCCAACAACCTCGTGCTCGCCGTCTACCGGCACATCACCAACCCGGAATGCCGACAGTACCTGCTGCGCCAGGCTTTCGAGGAGGCGGTGCACACCCACGCCTTCCAGTACATCTGCGAGAGTCTCGGCCTCGACGAGGGTGAGCTGTTCAATATGTACCGGGAGGTACCGTCGATCGCCGACAAGGATGCCTGGGCGCTGCGCTACACGCAGCACCTGCAGGACAGTTCGTTCGCCACCGGGACCGTAGCGCGAGACCAGGAGTTCCTGCGTGACCTCATCGCCTTCTACGTGGTCGTCGAGGGCATGTGGTTCTACACCGGTTTCGCCCAGGTGCTCTCGCTCGGCAGGCGGAACAAGATGGTCGGAATCGCTGAGCAGTACCAGTACATCCTCCGTGACGAGTCCGTGCACCTGAACTTCGGTATCGACTGCGTCAACCAGATCAAACGGGAGAATCCCCAGCTGTGGGGGTCGGCCTTCCAGCGTGAGGTGCGCGAGATGCTCGCCGAGGGCTGTGAGCTGGAGATCGCCTACGCCCGTGACACCATGCCGCGGGGCATGCTGGGCCTCAACGCCGAGCTGTGCGAGCAGTACATGCGGTTCATCACCAACCGCCGCTGCGTCCAGCTCGGGCTCGATCTCGTCTTCGACGATGTCGGCAACCCGTTCCCGTGGATGTCGGAAGCGGTCGATCTGGCCAAGGAGAAGAATTTCTTCGAGACCCGCGTCACCGACTACCGGAGCGGCACCGGCCTCGACTGGAACTAGTGCCACGCGGTACCGGCGGTGTGGCCCGCCCGCACCGCCGGTACCGTCTGTTACGTTGATGCCCGAGTGTCCGTCGAGATGGTGGTGACATGTCCGGAGAGGTGACGATCGGCAAGCCCGCCCAGTCCGATGGTGCCGCGCTGTGGCGCGTGGCACGGGATTCGGGCAAGCTCGACCTGAACTCCTCGTACGCCTACCTGATGTGGTGCGTGGACTTCGCGGGAACCTCGGTGGTGGCACGCCGCGACGGCGAGGTCGTGGGCTTCGTGCTCGGCTACCGCAAGCAGGAAGCCCACGACACGGTCATGGTGTGGCAGGTGGCCGTGGACGCCTCGCAGCGCGGCGAGGGTCTCGCGGGGCGGCTGCTCGACGACCTGTTCACCAGGGTCACCGCCCAGGGTGTGCGGTACCTCGCCACCACCGTCACTCCGGACAACGAAGCCTCGCTGGCGATGTTCCGCTCGTTCGCGGCGCGGTGGAACGCGGAGATGACCGGGCGCGAGCTGTTCGCGGCCAGCGACTTCCCCGAGCCACACGAGCCGGAGGACGAGTACGTGATCGGTCCACTGGCCCCACCGCAGGTGAGCTGACCGGCACCGGAGGCGCGTGACCCCGCCTTGCCGTCACAGCGGGAGCAGATCGGCAGCACCCGCGAGGCAACCGTGACGGCGGCCAGCACCAGCGACACCACCCGCGTCATCGCGACCGCCGCCGCTCGCGTACCACGGCCGCGCACGCGAAGCCGACCGCGATCGCGCCGAGGGCACCTGCGGGGCAATGGTGAGCAACACCACGACGGTCCCCACGGCGGGGGCGACCGCGCGGCACCCCGGCTGACCGGGATATCAGTCCACTTTGGTGTGTACGGCGTGGTAGCCGCCGCCCGGCCAGACCCAGTCGCCGGCCAGGGTCGTGCCGTCGGCGCTGAACTCGCCGCGGAAGTACGCGGGTGAGCCCTTCTCCCCGCCCCAGATGGTGACCGTGTCCCCGTCGAGCTCGTAGATGTAGTCGAGGGTGTTGCCCTGGTTGTCGTAGAAGCGGGCCTTGATGTCCTCGCCCGGCTGCTCCACACCGAACGGTTTCTCGCGACCGATGATCTCGATCCCGGTGACGTGCTGGCCGAACAGTGTGACGTCGACGTCCTGCCTCAGGAAGAACCCGCCGTCGAGCCAGGAGTAGCGGGTCTCGCCCGTCACGTCGCCGGACATCCGCCAGCGGCCGACCAGGCGGTCGAGGGCGCGTAGCTGCTCGTCGGGCTGAGGTTGCCGGTCGTCGGAGTGGTTCGCGGTCATGATGGCGTCTCCTTACTGTGTGCTGTCCGCATCACTGTCGCCGGTACCGACCGTGTGGCGGGGTGGGACTCATCGGTACCCTGTCGGCCCGTCGTGGCGGCCGCGCGGCGAGCACCGGCCGCCACGACTGTCGCGGACGTGACACTGTCAGCGTCACCGCCGTGACGGAATCCCGCCGCCTCCTCCAGCACGCTGATGTCCAGCACCAGACATCAGGAGGTCGCGATGCGGGACGTCACCGCGGGCGGGAACCGCCCCACCAACACGCTGTCCGAGCTGACCTGCCTCGGCCTGCACCGCCCCGCACGGGGCGCCGGAGCCGCCGAGGTGGCAGGCTACTACGGCAGGCTGGCCGCCGTGCACCGGCACCTCGCCGCCGAGGCCACCACCGGGGCCGAGCGCGTGAGCGAGCTGGCGCTGGCACACCTCACCCGCCGCCGAGCCGAGTTGCTGGCACGCCAAGGGAGGGGATGAGCGATGGCGATTCCCCAGCACAGCTACGCGCTCGCAGGCACCGAGTTCTACGAGCCGATCGAGCGGGCGAGCGAGCGCGGCCGGGAATACCGGCCGCACCCCGTCCCGAGGGGATGGCTACGTACCGACAGTGGCATCTGGACGGCGTGGCGGCCCGCCCGCGACACCGGCCCGGAGCAGGGATGGAAGGTCCACGTGTCTGCGCGGCTGGAGCGTGCCCAGCACGTGCTGGACACCGTCGCGGCGGCGTGCGTGGCCGAGCGCGTGCCGTTCAAGCACCTCTCCGCCGAGCTGTTCTTCCTGCACCTGCACCACAAGCACGGGCCGCGCCCGCAGTCTGGCAAGTTCTGCACCTGCTACCCGCCGGACGAGCAGTCAGCGCGGCGGCTGATGGACCGGCTGGCTGGCGAGTTGGCCGGCGAGCGTGGCCCGTATGTGCTGACCGACCGCCGCTACCGGGATTCGCGGGTGGTGCACTACCGGTACGGTGCCTTCCGCGCACCCGCCAGGGTGCGACCCGACGGTTCGGCGGAGACGTTGGTTCGCGACGGGTCCGGGGAGCACGTCGAAGACCGCCGCGGCACCGGGTTCACGCTGCCAGGGGGGATCACCGATCCGTTCGGTGAACAGTGGCCGCCCCCCGACAACGCGCCGTCCGGCGACGGGTCCATCCGCATCCGCGGGTATCGCGTGCTGCGGGCCGTCGCGCACAGCAACGCCGGAGGCACCTACGAGGCCGAGACCGCCACCGGCCGCCGCGTGTTCCTCAAGGAAGCCCGCGCCCACAACGGGCTGTTCTGGGACCACAGCACCGCGCAGCAGCGGTTGCGCAGGGAACACGAGGTGCTGTGCGGTGTCCATGCCGCCGCGCCCGGCCGCTGCCCGGAACCGCTCGACTACTTCCGGGAATGGGAGCACGAGTTCCTGGTCACCGAGTTCGTCACCGGCACACCGCTGTACCGGATGCTGGCCACCGACCACCCCGCGCTCGCCGCCGACCGCACCCGCGCGCACGACGAGGCCCACTACGCCCGCAGCCTGAGCCTGCTCGACGGGCTGCGCCGGGAGCTGGACCGGTTGCACGAGCTCGGCTACCGGTTCGGCGACCTCAGCCCGGGCAACGTGCTGGTCACACCGGACGGGGACGTGCGGCTGGTTGATTTCGAGGCGGCCTCGCCCGTGACCGATCCGCCGGTGCCTATGGGAACCGGCGGGTTCGTCCCGCCGGGGGGGGCCCCGAGCGACGACCCCCTCGCGCAGGACGAGTACGGCTTCGCGGCGCTGGCGCTGTTCCTGCTGTGGCCGATGCACCCGGTGGCAGAGCGCAGCCCCGGCTGCCTCGAGCACCTCCATGCCGAGCTGGCCGAGGCGGCCCCTATCCCCGCGCGGTTGTGGCGGCTGGCCACCCGCAACTACCGCGCGGGCCGCACCGGTGGCCGGCACGCTCACCTGCCCACGCCCGACGAAGTCGCCGCGCGGCCGCGCAGGTGGCTGGCCGAACTCGCCGATGGTATCGCGCGGGACCTGCTGCGCACCGCCGATCCGGCCAACCCGAACCGGGTGTTTCCCACCGTGCCACGCGGGCACACCAGCAACACCAGCTGCGTCGCCTACGGCACCGCCGGGGTGGTGCACGCGCTGCACCACGCGGGGGTGGAAGTGCCGGAGCCGGTACTCGCTCGGCTACGGCGCGACGCGCTGGAGCAGCGCGAGCACCTGCCACCGGGCCTGCACGTCGGCTCCGCGGGCCTGGCCTGGGTGCTGGCTGATCGGGGACTGCTCGACGAGGCCGGTGATCTGCTCGACCACGCCGCACGGCACCCGCTGACGCTGCTGTCGACCACGCTCGGCGAGGGCGCCGCCGGGATCGGGCTGACCCACCTGGCCCTGCACGCCCACACCGGCGACGCCGGGCTGCTGGAACGGGCGGCGTCCTACGGCGACTCGCTGCTGGGCATCGATAGCCCGACACCGACGCTCGGTCCTCACGACGCCGTCGGCCTGCTGCGCGGCAGGGCTGGGCTCGCGCTGTTCCTGTACTACCTGGGCAGGGTGACCGGCGAGGAGCGCTACCTGGCGCACGGCGCGGGGTTGCTGCACGCCGAGCTCGACAGGGCCATCGCGCTGCCGGGGGATGCGCTCGGCTTCCCCGACGACGCGGTCACCGACCGGGCGATGAGCTACCTCGCCGCAGGTTCGGGTGGCGTGACCACGGTGCTGACCCGCTACGTGACCCTGCTCGACGACGAGCGCCTGTCGGCCGCGTTGCCGCGCACCGCCCGGCATACCGCCAAGATCTGCACCGCGGAGCCCGGCCTGTACCGGGGCCTGGCCGGGCTGGTGCTGGCCATGGCCGACGACGGGGCACACGCCGGTGTCACGGATCCGCACGAGCCGTTGCGCCTGGCGAAGGGGTTGTTCAAGTACGCCGTCCCGGCCGGTGACGGGATCCGCTTCCTCGGCGAGGGATCGCTGCGGTACAGCGCCGAGCTGTGGAGCGGATCGTCCGGGATCCTGCTGGCGCTGCACCGCGTGCTGCACGGCAACCACGACCAGTTCTTCACCCTCGATCGGATGGTGCGGGCCGGCCCCCCGGGCCGCACCGGCCATCCCGACCACGCGACAGCAGGGCACGGGAGGTGATCAGGATGCGCGATCCCGTGACACGCATCGGCGCCCTGCAGGGGGCGCGAGCGCCCCCGCGGCGGGAGAACGCCGCGATATCGATCCACAGTGATCAGAGGTAACCGAACAGAAAGCCGTAAGTTCACGAAAGGAGCACCACCATGTCCGAGATCCTGGCGCTGCAGAACCTGGCCGCCGACACCGGCGAGGAGATGCCGTACAGCACCCTCAGCATCGGGTGCAACAACACCGATCAGAAGTAGGTCGTCACCCGGTTCACGTGGGGGTGCCGCCGACTCCGGCTGCACCCCCACGCCGTTCGGCAAGGAGGTGATGCATGAACCCCGGAACCGGGAGCCCGCAGGGGGGTGGGGTGGGCCGTGCCCCCTACCCGGCGGCGTGGCGGCAGGAACTGGTCGAGACACGGCACGGCTACCGTGTCGCCGACCCCTACCGCTGGCTGGAGGACTCCGGCAGCGTCCGGACCGGCGCGTGGCTGACCCGGCAGCGCGCGGTCGCCGAGCACCACCTGGCGTCGTTGCCGGGGCACGTGGCTTGGCGGCGCAGTCTCGCGGTGCTGGAGGCCGCCGGGTACCGCTCGGTGCCCGTCCGCCGCGGCGACCGCACGTTCTGGCTGCGCGGGGAACCCGCGGCGGATCACCCGGTGCTGGTCGTCGACGAAGGCGAGCTGCCCGGCGGGACCAGGCGTGCGCGGGTGGTGCTGGACCCGTGCGCGATCGACCCCACCGGTTCCACCACGCTGGACGCGTGGGAACCAGCCCCCGACGGCCGGTTGCTCGCCTACCAGCTCTCCGCCGGTGGCACCGAACGTGCCGAGCTGCGGGTGATCGATGTGGACACCGGAGCGCTGGCGGACGGACCCATCGATCACGTGCGCTACTCCCCGGTCGCCTGGTTGCCCGACGGGTCCGGTTTCTACTACGTGCGCAGCGAGGAGGCCACCTGCGCGGCTATACGCGGCGATGCCGCGCACCTCACCCGGAATCGCCGTGTGTGGCTGCACCGGCTCGGCAAGGCGGCCACCGGGGACCCCCTCGTCTTCGGTGCGAACCACCCGCCGCCGACCGGATACCGGGTGGCCGTTGAGGGTGGGCGCTGGCTGCTGGTCACCGCGTTCGAGGGGCCAGCGGCCGGCACCGAGCTGTGGATAGCCGACCTGGCCGCCTGCGATATCACGTCGCCGCGGTTCCTGCCTGTGCAGCGAGAGCCGGAGGCCCGCACATCCGCCCGAATCGGCCCCGACGGCCTGCTGTACCTGCTCACGACCCTCGACGCGGCGCGCGGCCGCGTTTGTGTCACCGACCCGGCCGAACCCGACCCCCGGCACTGGCACGAGCTGGTGACCCCGGCGGCGGGCGCGACGATCGACGCGTTCGCGCCGCTGACCGGCGCAAGGGGACGGCGGTTGCTGGCGGTGGCCCACCGCAGCCGCGGCGTGCACGAGCTCGCGCTGCACGAGGCCACCACGGGCAAGCGCCGGGGCACGGTCCCGCTGCCGGGCGCGGGCACGGTCACCCGGCTCGGTGAGCAGCCGCCCGGCGGGCCGTACCTGTGGTTCGGCTATACCGACCACCTCACGCCAGCCACTGCCATCCGCTACGACACCCGCTACGACACCCGCCGCGGCAGGCGCGACTCCGGGATCGCGAACCGGGTCACGGGCGCGGCAGGCGACGTCGTCACCCGCCAGGTCAGCTACCGCTCGGCCGATGGCACGCCGGTGCGCATGTTCCTGTTGCTCCCTGGACCGGACGTCGAGCGCCCGCCAGGGCCGCGGCCGCTGCTGCTGACCGCCTACGGCGGGTTCGGCGTGGCCATGACGCCCCGGTATCACCCCGAGCTGCTGACCTGGGTGGCAGCAGGCGGCCTCGCCGCGGTGCCGTGCGTGCGCGGCGGGGGAGACGAGGGCCAGGCGTGGCATCGCGCGGGCAGCCGCGCACGCAAACCCGCCGCCATCGCCGATGTGCACGCCGCGGCCGGGTGGCTGGTCCGGCACGGCTGGACGGACCCGTCGCGGCTGTGCCTGCTCGGCGCCAGCAACGGCGGGCTGCTGATGGGAGCTGCCGCGGTGCAGCGTCCCGAGCTGTACCGCGCCGTCGCGTGCGTGGCGCCGCTGCTGGACATGGTGAGATACGAGCGGGGCGGTCTGGGCAGGCACTGGCGCGCCGAGTACGGCAGCGCCGACGTGCCCGAGGAGTTGGGGTGGTTGCTGTCCTACTCGCCGTACCACCACGTGCGGCCGGGCACGGCGTACCCGGCCACGCTGCTGCTGGCCAAGGAAGGTGATACCCGCGTGCCACCGTGGCACGCGTGGAAGCAGTGCGCGGCGCTGCAGCACGCCACATCGGACCGACGCCCGATCCTACTGCGCTCGATCCCCGAGCTGGGCCACGGCGCCACCGCGCGCGGCGCGGGCATCGCGATCACCGCCGAGGTGCTCGCCTTCCTCGCCGCGCAGGCCGGTCTGGATCCCGGTGAGCGGGTAGCGTGATCGCGCCGAGCGGTGGGGACACCGTCAGGGCGCGGTCGGGGGCGCCGTGCCCGCGCGCCGCCGAACGGGCCGCTCGTCGAGCACCGTGATGCGGCCCCGTGCCACCGTGACCGCACGGTCGGTCTCGAGCTCGCCGAGGAGCCGGTTCACCGTCGCGCGGGAGGTTCCCGCCAGGCTGGCGAGATCGTCCTGGGTGAGCGGGATCGCCCTGCCGAGCCCGTAGGTCGCCACCAGATCGAGCAGCCGCAGCGCCACGCGCCGGTCGGCGGGTACGTACAGCGCTTGGACCAGGTGTTCGGACAGGCGATGGACGTAAGTGGCGAGCATCTCGAGGAAGAACCGGTCGATGGCCGGGTGTTCTCGCCGCAGCCGGTCGACCTGATCGCGGTGCAACGACCAGGTCTCGGTGCGTTCCAGCGCGACGCAGGTCGCCGAACGCCGGGCGGCGGGATCGAGCAGCGCGAGCTCGCCGAACGTCCGGCCCGGCCCCACGACCGTGAGCGTCGCCACGTCGCCCATCGGCGTGGTGATGCGGACCGCGACGTGGCCGCGTTGCACCAGGTGCAGCGAGTCGCCCGGGTCCCCTTCGTGGAACACCACCTCTTTGCGGGCGAACTCGCGGCGCCGCCCCGCGGCCAGCACCTGCCGCCGCTGCTCCGGCAGCAGCGGGTCGAGGATCGGCCAGTGCGTCGTCACGTGGTCGAGGTTACGGGGTGACCCGGTGCAGCACGAAGGCCTCCACCGGGTCCGGCTTGCCCTTCAACTCCACGGCACCGAGCGGGGTGACCTCGGCGCCGTCCCCGAGCCCGGCCAGGGTGGCCGCCCCGACGACAACCTGGCCGGGCTCGGCGAGACCTTCCAGCCGGGCGGCCAGGTTGGTGGTATCGCCGATGCAGGCGAAGTTGCGGAACTCGGCGCTGCCGACGTTGCCGACCAGCGCCGGGCCGGTGGTGACACCGACACGGAACCGTGGCCAATCCTGCCGTCCCGCGGCGATACCCGCAGCGACATGTTGCAACCGCAGCGCGGCCCGCGCCGCGCGCCGCGCGTGGTCCGGCTGCCTGGCAGGCGCGTTGAACACCGCCATCACCGCGTCACCGACGAACTGCACCACCGTGCCGCCTTCGTGCAGGATCACCGGCACGACCGCCCCGAAGTACTCGTTGAGCATGGCAACGACCTCGTCGGGGCGCACCCGGTCGGAGAACGGCGTGAAACCTCTGAGGTCGGCCATGAGCACCGACACCTCGGTCACCGAACCACCCAACCCCGCCTGGTCGGGGTCGGCGAGCAGCGCGGTGGCCACATCGGGCGACATGTAGGTACGGAACAGGCCTTCCAGCTGGTGGTACAGGCGCGCGTTCTCCAGCACGATCGAGAGCTGGTTGGCCAGCGAGCGCAGCACGGAACGGTCGGCCTCGCCGAACGTGCCCACCTCCCGGCGCGCTTCGAGCGTGCCTGCCGCGTTGCCCTTGACATCCAGGGGGACCACGTAGCGTCGGCCGTCGGGGGGTTCCACCGCTTCGAGGGAGCCCATCGCCTGCTCGTGCCACGGATCGTCGGGTACGTCCCTGCCTGCCAGGTGCACGCTGACGCGGTCCGGCGCGAAGGTCTCGGCGACGATGCTCATCGCGCGGTCGAGGAGCTCGGTCTCGTCGCGAATCACCCGGGCCTCCCGCCCCACCCGTACGAGACCGCCGAGCCGCCTACGCTGCGCGCGTTCCGCACCGAGCGCGTCCGCGGCGCGTTCGAGCACCTCGAGCTGGCGCTCGGTGAGCTGGAACCGACCGGCGAGGCGGTCGGCGACCCGGGACAGCGGTTCCCCATCGGCGCCCTCGGCGTGCCTGCGCATGGCGGTGGCCATCTCCTCGAGCGCGGCGGCGTGATCCTGCCGGATCCGTTCGATGGTGCGGCCCAACGCGACCCCGTGGAACAGGCCAGTGGGTGAGCCTTCACGCCGGTACTGGATATAGGCGCTGTAGGCGACGAACGCGAACGCGATCAGCATGAGCACGTGCCATTCCCACCACGAGGCGTGCCAGTTCCTGCCGAGCGCCACGGCCAGCATGGCCTCGGCGAGCAGGACGAAGGCGGTGATGAGGCTGATGAGGATCACCGCGGGGCGCCTGCGGTGGATCAGGTAGTAACGCGCGGCCGCGATGCCATACAGCGCCATCCCGCCCACCGCCAGCAGCAGCAATGGTCGCTCGGCCTGTTCGGATGTGAGCGGCCGGTCCAGCGGCGGAAGCTCACCGAACGACCAGACACCCCAGACCGCGACCACCGCCGCCGTGGCGGCCAGCAGCGGCACGCGCGCTGCCGCCAGCCGGGCGGCCCCGGACTCGGCGAACTCGATCGAGGAGACCGCGGCGAGGATCGCCGCGAGGAACAGCCCGACCGGCACCGAGAGCAGGAATCCCGCGTTCTCCTCCAGGATGATCCCGGGGGATTCCAGCGCGTGCAGCGCGAAGAACCCGGCGGCCAGCAGGAAGGCGAGCGCGACCAGCAGCAGCCGCGCGTCGTGTCGCCGTGCCGCCCCGCGGAACACCAGCACGCCGAGCCCCACGTTGATCAGGGCGGCGACGAGCACCATGGCGAAATGCGACTCGCTGTGTTCCCACCGCACGTCGAACTCGGGACGGGTGACCAACAGCCACAGCGCCAGCAGCGGCAGCGCCATGTGCAGCGCCCACACCGCGGCCTGCACCCCGGGTGCGCCGGACCGGGTGCCGCTGTCTGCCGCGGTGGTCTGGGTGGATTGTCCTGTAACCGCCACCCGTGCATCCTACGGTCCGTGGCAGGACACGCAGAACCACAGACACCGGGAGCGGTTACCGGTCGGGATCGCCGGACGCGACGGTCGCCAGGTACACGGTGGCGGTGGCTTCGCGGCGCTGTAGGGGGTTGGGGAAGCGCACCACCTCGGCGCGTGCGGTGTCGAAGCAGTGCCGTAAGGCCGTGGTGAATTCCTCGTCCGGGGGGTCGTTGGACCACAACGTGAAAACCCCGCCGGGGTGGAGGTGTCCAGCGAGCGCGCGCAGCCCGTCGGGCCGGTAGAAGTCGCCGTGGCTCGGGTCCAGCAGGTGGCGCGGCGAGTGGTCGATGTCGACCACGACCGCGTGGAACCGCCTGCCCGGCTCCTCGGGGTCCAGCCCGGCAGGGGAGCGCAGCATCGCGAAGAAGTCGCCGTGCAGCAGGCGGCAGCGGGCATCGTCGGCCAGCCCCGCCCCCGCGGGGACGAGCCGGTCGCGGTGCCAGGCGATGACCTCGCCCAGTGCCTCGATCACCACGAGCGACCGCACGCGAGGGGCTGCCAGCACCTGCCGAGCGGTGTAGCCGAGCCCGAGCCCGCCGACAGCCACGTCGAGCGGGGTCTCCGGGTGGGTCCGGTCGAGCTCGGCGAGCGCGCGCCGCGCGATCTCCTCCTCAGCGACGGTGAACAGGCTCGACATCAGGAACTCGTCGTCGAGCTTGATCTCGTACACCTCGGTCTCCACAGCCGGGTCCCACCGGCGCCGCAGCACCAGCTCACCCAGCGGGGTCGAGCTCCATGCGAGTTCCCGGAAGCGCGCGCTCATCGGGCGCCCGCGGTGGTAGCGATCGTCATCGTCCCAGGCTACGACAGCGCGGTGGGTGCGGCGGCCTGCGGTGGAACTCCGGCCAGCCACTGCTCGACGAAATCGTCACGAGACGATATCATCGCTATATGACGATCGATCGAATCGACGCGGCCGGCGAAGCCGGTGTTCCCGATACCGCCGTGGCCGCCGCCCTGTTCCACAGCCTGGCCGACGAGTCCCGGCTGACGATCGTGCGCCGCCTGGCCCTCGGCGAGGCACGGGTCGCCGACCTGGTGAGCGAGCTGGGGCTCGCGCAGTCCACTGTGTCCCAGCATGTCGCCTGCCTGCGTGACTGTGACCTGGTGGAGGGCCGGACGGCCGGGCGTCAGGTGTTCTACCGGCTGCGGTGGCCGGAGCTGCTTGATCTGCTCGCCTCGGCCGAGAACCTGCTCGCGGCCACGGGCCGGGCGGTGGCGCTGTGCCCGACCTACGGCGTCGACCCCGGCGTCGATTCCGGCGACGATTCCGGTACAGACCCCGGCGACGCCGCACGGGAGGGGCGATGACCGACGCCTGCGGGTGTGCCGAGCCCGAGACGGGGCACGGCGCAGGCTCCGATGGCGGCCGGCGCCGCGCGCTGTGGCGGGTGCCTACGATGCGCCTCGCGGCGGTGTCCGGGCTGCTGCTGGCGGCGGGATACGGCGCGGGCTGGTTGGGGGCGCCGGGGTGGTTGGCGTCGCTGCTGCAGGGGGCGGCGCTGGTCGCGGGCGCGGTGACCTTCGTGCCCGGCACGCTCCGGCTGCTGCTGCGGGGCAGCATCGGGGTGGGCACGTTGATGACCATCGCGGCCGCGGGTGCGGTGGCGCTTGGCGAGCTCGGCGAGGCCGCCGTGCTGGCCTTCCTCTACTCCCTGGCCGAGGGGCTGGAGGCGTACGCGACCACCCGCACGCGGCGGGGCCTGCGCGCCCTGCTCGAGCTGGCACCACGCAGCGCGGTGGTGCTGCGGGACGGCGCCGAACACACCGTCGGCGTCGAGCGGCTGCGTGTCGGCGACATCCTGGTGGTCCGGCCCGGCGAGCGGGTGGCCACGGATGGTGTGATCCGTTCGGGTCGCAGCGCCCTGGACACCTCGGCGGTCACCGGGGAATCGATGCCGGTGGAGCTCGGCGAAGGCGACGAGGTGCTGGCCGGGTCGGTCAACGGCCCCGGCGTGCTGGAGGTCGCGGCCACTACCACGGCCGAGGACAACACGCTGGCTCGCATCGTGCGCATCGTGGAGACCGAGCAGGCCCGTAAAGGCACCGCTCAGCGCCTGGCTGACCGGATCGCCCGGCCGCTGGTACCGGGGATTCTGGCTACCGCGACACTGATCGCCGCGGTGGGTGCGTTGCTCGGCGAGCCCGCGGTGTGGCTGGAGCGAGCGCTGGTGGTGTTGGTGGCGGCTTCGCCGTGTGCGCTGGCGATCTCGGTGCCGGTGTCGGTTGCGGCGGCGATCGGCGCGGCCAGCCGCTTCGGGGTGCTCGTCAAGGGCGGCGCCGCGTTGGAGGCGCTCGGTCGCGTCCGGACGGTCGCGTTGGACAAGACCGGCACCCTCACTCGCAACGAACCGGAGGTGGCCGAGGTGGTCGCCGCTGGGGACGAGGCGTCGGACCGGGTACTGACCGTGGCAGCTGCGCTGGAGGCGCGCAGCGAACACCCGCTCGCGCGAGCGGTGCTGGCTCGCGCGGCCGGTGGAGATCCCGTGCTGGATGTCGAGGACGTGATGGCGGTCCCGGGGGCCGGAATCGCCGGGACGGTCGAGGGACGGAAGGTCCGGTTGGGCCGTCCGGGGTGGATCGACCCGGGCGAGCTGGCACCGGCGGTGCGGCGGTTGCAGGCCGATGGCGCCACCGTGGTGCTCGTCGAGCACGGCGGACGTGTGATCGGCGCGATCGGGGTGCGCGACGAGCTGCGTGCCGAGGCGGCGTCGACGGTGGGCTGGCTGCGACGCCACGGCTACCGGGTGCTGATGCTCACCGGCGACAACGCGGTGACCGCGGCGGCGATGGCCAACAGCGCCGGGATCGAGCCCGGCGCGGTGCATGCCCACCAGCGACCGGAGGGTAAGGCGCGTGCTGTTGCCTCCTCCGACGCCCGGCGCGGTACGGCCATGGTCGGTGACGGTATCAACGACGCGCCCGCGCTGGCAGCTGTCGATGTCGGTATCGCCATGGGCGCGGCAGGCAGCGACGTCGCCATCGACACCGCCGACGTCGCCCTGCTCGGCGACGACCTCCGGCTGCTGCCGCGTGCGCTGGCCCACGCCCGGCGCGCACGCACCATCGTGTGGCAGAACGTCGGGTTGTCGTTGGCGATCATCACCGTGCTCGTGCCGCTGGCGCTGTCCGGCACGCTCGGGTTGGCCGCGGTGGTGCTGGTTCACGAGGTCGCCGAGATCGTCGTGATCGCCAACGGCCTGCGCGCCGGGTACACCCGGCAGCCCACCACCGAGGGCGCAGCGGCCTCGTGGCGGCACACCGGCGGGGCAGGCCACGGGGTGCCGGTATCCCGGCGGCGGTAGGCCTGACGGCCCGGCAGGCCGGACCGGTGACCTGCCGAGGAGGCCTTTGGCGATGTCCCCGGCTCCCGCACATGTGTCCTCGACGCTCTGGTTCCAGTGGCGGTACCGGCGCCGGGGAAAGGACTCCGGGCCGGGTGCGATGACTTTCGCCCGCGGCGGCGGTCAACACCTCGAAGCCACCGCGCCAGGAGTGGAATCAGGAGTGGAAGGAGCCCACATGAGTTCGGTACGTGTACTGGTCGGTACCCGCAAGGGCGCGTTCGTGCTGACCTCGGACGGTAAACGTGACCAGTGGCGGGTGGACGGCCCGTATTTCGGCGGGTGGGAGATCTACCACGTGGCCGGTTCACCCGCGGATCCGGACCGGGTGTTCGTCTCGCAGTCGATGGACTGGTTCGGACAGGTGATCCAGCGCTCGGACGACGGGGGCATGTCCTGGGAGGCGGTCGGTAATGAGTTCACCTACGCGGGAGTGCCCGGTACGCACCAGTGGTACGACGGTACGGACCGCCCGTGGGAGTTCACCCGCGTCTGGCACCTCGCGCCGTCGTTGACGGACCCGGACACCGTGTACGCGGGTGTGCAGGACGCCGCGCTGTTTCGCTCGAATGACGGCGGCGCCTCGTGGCAGGAGCTGCGCGGGTTACGTGAGCACGGTTCCGGATCGTCGTGGCAACCGGGAGCGGGCGGGTTGTGCCTGCACACGATCGTGCAGCACCCGGCCAAACCGGAACGGTTGACCACCGCGATCTCGGCTGCCGGGGCGTTCCGTACCGATGACACCGGGAAGACGTGGCAGCCGATCAACCAGGGTCTGGAATCCGACGGCATCCCAGACCCGGAGGCAGAGGTCGGGCATTGCGTGCACCGTATCGCTATGCACCCCTCGCGTCCCGATGTGCTGTTCATGCAGAAACACTGGGACGTCATGCGCAGTGACGACGCAGGCGACTCCTGGTACGAGATCAGCGGTGACCTGCCGAGTGACTTCGGGTTTCCCATCGCCGTACACAGTCACGAGCCGGACACCGTCTACGTGGTACCGATCACCAGCGACGCCGAGCACTACCCACCGGAGGGCAAGCTGCGGGTGTATCGCAGCCGCACCGGAGGTAATGAGTGGGAGGCGCTGACCTCCGGGCTGCCGCAGCAGCACGCGTACGTGAACGTGCTGCGTGACGCGATGGCCGTCGACGCACTCGACGAGTGCGGTGTGTACTTCGGCACGACGGGAGGTCAGGTGTACGTCTCCGCCAATGCGGGGGACCATTGGGAACCGATCGTGCGCGATCTGCCGCCGGTCCTCTCCGTGGAGGTGCAGACGCTGACATGATTCGTGTCGTACTACCGACCCAACTGCGCGCGCTGGCGCGCATCGACGGGGAGGTCGCGCTGGCCCTCGACGGCGAAGCCAGCCAGCGTGCCGTGCTCGACGCCCTCGAGGAAAGGTTCCCCGCGCTGCGCGGGACCATGCGGGACCACGAGACCGGCAAGCGACGCGCCTACCTGCGGTTTTTCGCGTGCGAGCAGGACCTCTCGCACGAGCCGCCGGATGCGCCGCTGCCTGCGCCGGTCATCGCCGGTGACGAGCCGTTCCTGGTGGTCGGTGCGATGGCGGGTGGCTGAGAGCTCCGACTGTGGTCGCCTTCGCCCACGCGGACCGGTTCGCAGGCGGGCTGGCCCTGGCGGGACGCGAACCAGACCGCAGGTGCTGCTCGGCGACAAGGGCCCTGGATACTGATGCCTAGCGCGTCCGCGATGTCCTCGTGGGTGGTCTGGCTCTCGTTATCCTGCCGCGGATCCACCGCCGGTCAGGGTGCGCCTGATCTTGTCGATGATGCCGAGCCCCGGATCGATGATGAGGTTGCCCGGTGGTTTGTCCGGCGCGGCGGGATGGGGATGGATCGGGGCGCCATCCTTGGCGAGCCGCATCTTGCCGCCGAGCAGATCGCGTTGCTCTTGGGTGCACGCACGGTATAGGCGGGGGAGGACGTCGCGCTCCTCCTCGGCAAAGTGGTCGCGCGCACGCCGGGTCACTTCACCGAGCAGCTTCTCGAAACGATCATCCGAAGGAGACAGGGATTCGAGCTCCTTCATCCGGTGTTCCAGAGCGGCGTGCTCGCCGATGTGGTGGTCGGCGATCGCGTCGCCGTCGGGGAAGCGCTCACGAACCTCGGGAAAGGCATACTGCTCCTCGGCGGCCAGATGCCGCACGAGCCCGGCGATGAGGTGGTCCACGAGCTGTCTGCGGTACTCCCAGCTCACCGGGCTCTGCTGTTCGAGCTCCGTGAAGATCTCGTCCAGTTCACGGTGATCGGTCATGATGGCCTGGACGCCGTCCTCACTTCCTTCTTCGGTCGTCATAGTGGTCACCACCCATCTGTATCCGGCAACTGTCGCCGGCTGCGAAGCCATCTGGCCAGCGGACGAGTCAATCGGGTGGTTCCTGGAGCTCTTCCTCGTCGTCAACCACGGTGTCGTCGGTCATCCAGCGCTCCTCGTCCTCCCCTGGCTTGGGCTGCTGCTGGGTCGATTGGTGCTGCGGCCCCGCCTCACCGGGGCCGGCCGATTCGGGCGTGGCGCGATCGTCGTAGTCACGTGTCATCGCTGCGGTCTCCTTGCTCGAGGCGACACGATGGCTGCTCTTCCAGGAATACCCGCAACGCCGCGGGCCGAATCATCGGGATCCGCGCGTGCTGCTGGAGTGCTCTGCCTGCCGCTCGCGTTGCCAACCCGCCGTAACCGTGACGTGCACGGTCAGGGTGAGTCTGCGAGCTCGTGGTCGCAGCAGCAGCGCGATCAGCAGCAGCATGACGGTGCCGACGGCGATCCCGAGGAACCACACCCAGCGTGGTGTGCCGGTACCGGCTCGCCGGTGTGCCGCATGCCTAGGCGTTCACCTGTCATGGCGTCGCGGCAGCAGGTGGTTCGGGACCTACCAGCCGAGGAGTCCTTTGGCGATGTGGGTGGTCTGGATCTCGTTGCTGCCCGCGTAGATCATGAGGCCCTTGGCGTCGCGGGCGAGCTGCTCGACGTGGTACTCGGTCATATAGCCGTTACCGCCGAAGAGCTGGACGGCTTCCATGGCTACCTCGGTGGCCGCGCGGGAGGAGTAGAGCTTCATGGCCGAAGCCTCGGCGAGTGAGGGGAACGTGCCTTCGCGGAGTTTGGCGATGGTCTGGAAGATCATGTTCTGGGTGTTCAGCCGGGCGATCTCCATCTCGGCGAGCTTGGCCTGGATGAGCTGGAACCGGCCGATCTCCTGGTCCCACAGCGTGCGCTCGCGGGCGTAGTCGACGCAGAGTCGGTGGCATTCGTTGATGATGCCCAGCGACAGCGCGGCCACGCCGATACGTTCGGCGGTGAAGTTCGCCCTGGCGCTGGCCCGCCCCGCGTCGCTCCGGGTGTCGCGGCCGCCGGGCGTGGGTTCGGCGCCACCGAGCAGCCGCTCGGGTCCGAGATGGATCTGGTGGAAGGACAGCTCGCCGGTAGGGGAGGAGCCAAGCCCCATCTTCTTGAACGGCGTGGACCGTTCCAGGCCATCCATGTCGCCGTCGAGGACGAAGGTCAGCACCGGCCGCTCCCGCAGGGGTGTGCCGTCCTGCTCGTCGAGCTTGGCGTAGACGACGATGGTGTCGGCGTACGGGCCGTTGGTGATGAAGGTCTTGTGCCCGGACAGCACGTAGCCACCGCTGCCGTCACGGCGGACGGTGGTGGTCATGCCGCCGAAGGCGTCGGATCCGGCTTCGGGCTCGGTGATCGCCCACGCGCCGACCTTGTCGAACGTCAACAGCGGCGGCACCCAGCGTCGCTGCTGCTCGATGGTGCCGGTCGAGGCGATGGTTCCCGCGGCGAGGCCGAGGCTCACACTCGCCGAGGCCAGGATCCCCAGCGACACCCCGGCCAGCTCGGAAATGGCCACAAGCAGCATGCTTTCCTGCCCGGCCAGCCGGAACCCGGCGCCGCCCGCTGCGGAACCGTCATTGTCCTCACCGGGTGCGGCGGTGGATGTCGCTTCGTGGTGCTCGAGATACTGCTCGAACGCCTCGGTGGCCATCGCGCCCACGCCGAAGCTGGAGAACAGCTTGCGGATGATGTCGTACGGCGGCACCTTGCCGCTTTCCAGCTCGTCGCGGTAAGGGCGGATCTCGTTGTCGATGAACTCCCGGATGGCCTCGCGGATGAGCTCGTCGGACTCGGACCACTCGATCATGACGAGGCCTCCTCGGGCAGCCGTGCGGCGATGTCGTCGATGCGCCATGGGCCGTCGGTCTCGATGGTACGCACCCCGTGCCAACCTGCCAGCTCGGTGATCGCCCCACCTTGGACCCCGAAGACCTTGCCGGTGAACGGGCACTTCTCGGTGGCGAGGTAAGCCACCAGCGGGGAGATGTTGGCTGGCGAGAAGGCGTCGAACTCACCCTCGGGCACCTCCTGAGCGAACAGCGCGCCCATGCCGGGGGTCGCCAGGGTCAGCCGGGTGCGGGCGATGGGGGCTATGGCGTTCACCCGCACCCCGTAGCGGTCGAGCTCGGCGGCGGCCACCTGGGTCATGGCGGCGATGGCCGCCTTGGCGGCACCGTAATTGGCCTGTCCCGCATTCGGCATCGTCAGCCCGGAGTCCGAGGCAGTGTTGATCACCGAGGCGCTGACCTGCTCACCGGCTTTCGTCCGGTCCTTCCAGTAGGCAGCGGCGTGACGCAACACCGCGAAATGCCCTTTGAGATGCACATCGATCACCGCATCCCACTGGGTTTCCGCCAAGCCCGCGATAAAGCCGTCGCGCAGGATGCCTGCGTTGTTGACCACCACGTCAAGCCGCCCGAACTCGGTCACCGCCTGCTCGACCAGCTCGCGGGCGTCGTCCCAGTCGGCGATGTTGCCGGTGTTGGCCACCGCACGGCCACCGGACGAGGTGATCTCGTCTGCCACCTCACGTGCTGGTCCGGCATCGGCCCCCTCGCCGTCGTTGCCGCCGCCGAGATCGTTGACCACCACGGTCGCGCCCTCGGCGGCGAACAGCAGCGCGTGCTCGCGCCCGATCCCGCGCCCCGCCCCGGTGATCACGGCGACACGTCCGTCCAGTACACCCACAGTCGACGCTCCTTGCTCGTTGTGCTCGTTGTCGTGAATCGGGTCAGTCGGCGATCTCGGCCAGCCCGTCGGTGATCACCCGGGTCTCGCCGACCGTGGTCTCGTAGATGTAGCTGGTCACGTCGCCGTCGCGACTCGACCGCCAGAGGCGGGTGGTGATCTCCTGGCCGGGCAGCACGGGCTTGGAGAACCGCACCGCCAGCTTGCGCAGCCTGCCCACATCGGACCCAGCCAGCTCGGTGAGTACCGCCCAGGACGTGAACGCCATGGTGCAGAGCCCGTGCACGATGATGCCCGGCAGCCCGGCGTCCTTGGCCACCTGCTCGTCGAGGTGGATCGGCATGGGATCGCCCGCCGCGGGGCTGTAGCGGAAGGTCTGGTCCTCGTCGATGTGCGCGGTCACCTCCGCAGCCGGCTCGCTGTCTCGCAGCGCGTCGTCGAAGCGGTGTTCCGGGGCGAGCTCGCCGACTGTCTCGCCGCAGTCGAAACCGCGTACGAAGAACGTCACGTACTGCTCGTTGACCAGGTCGCCCGCTTCGTCGCGGCTCTCGGTGTACACGCACGCCCTACTGCCCTTGGCCAGCCCCTGGTAGCCGAGCATCCTCGCACGTGAGGTCAGCACGTCGCCTGGCTTGATCGGGCGGTGGAACCGGAAGTCCTGCTCGCCGTGCACGATCCTGCCGATCAGCGACGGGGGCACTACCTCGAGCGCGGGCTCCATCAGCGACTGGAACACCGGCACGATCGCGAACACCGGCGCCGCCACATCCCCGGCGGTGTGCGCGGCGATCGGGTCGTTGGTCGCCGCCGCGTACTCGGCCAGCCGCTCGCGGGTGACCTCGAACCGGGTCGGTTCGGTCCAGCTGCCGACCCCGCTCGGGTCGAACCGCAACTCCTCGCTCATCCCGTGCCTCCAGGATCCCGCTCAGCTGACCAGCGCAGCGAAGTTCGCCATGGACTCGTCCAGCTGCTTCTGCGCATCTTTCTCCACGGCCTTGCCCAGTGCCCCGACGATCATCTGCCCGCTGAACTCGGCGTCCAGTGTGGCCAGCGTGCCGCCATCCTCGCTGGGGGCGGCCGACAGCGTGATCGACACCCGCACGCCTGCCATCCCGGTCCCGGAGATCTTGGCGATCTTGGGTTCGTCGTATTCCTCGACGGTCCAGGTAATGGTGTTGGGCATCCCCAGCATCGACACCACCTGGGTGATCTGGCTTCCCTGGGTGAATCCGTCGGGGACCTCACCCTTCCACTTGGAGTGGATGGTCAACCACCGCTCGAAGTTGGCTGGGTTGGCGAACACCTGCCACACCGTCTCCGGTAGGGCAGGGATCGTGACCTCGGACGTGACCGAACCCATGGCTTCTCCTTTCCCGGCAGGCAGCCGGTTGTCGTGATCGATGCCTACCGTTGGGCAGGCCGGTAGGCGGTGACGACGGCGGCGCCGCCGAGACCGATGTTGTGTTGCAGCGCGGCGGCGCCCTTCGACGCGGCGCCGTCCACCTGGCGGGGTCCTGCCTGGCCGCGCAGCTGCCAGGTGAGCTCGGCACACTGGGCCAGTCCGGTGGCACCGAGCGGGTGCCCCTTGGAGATCAGCCCGCCGGAAGGATTGACCACCCACCGGCCGCCGTAGGTGGTCGCCCCCGCCTCGATCAGCGAAGGCGCCTCACCCTCGCCGCACAATCCCAGGGCCTCGTAGGTCAGCAGCTCGTTGGCCGAGAAGCAGTCGTGCAGCTCGATCACCGCGATATCCTCCGGGCCGAGTCCCGACTGCTCGTAGACCCGGCGCGCGGCCTGGGCGGTCATGTCGTAGCCGACGATGTTCTTCGCCGTGCCGTCGAAAGTGGAAGTGAAGTCGGTGGTCATGGTCTGCGCGGCAATCTCGATCGCCTGCCCGGCCAGGTCGTGGCTGGCGACGAACTCCTCGCTGGCGAGGATCGCCGCGCCGGAACCGTCAGAGGTGGGGGAGCACTGGAGCTTGGTGAGCGGCTCGTAGATCATCTCCGCGTCGAGGATCTCGGCGAGCGAGTAGACGTCCTGGAACTGCGCGTACGGATTACCCGCCGAGTGCCGGTGGTTCTTCTCGCCGATCATCGCGAAGTGCTCCGGGGTCGAGCCGTGCTGTTTCATGTGCTCGCGGCCCGCGGCCCCGAACATCCACGGCGCGGGTGGCATGGCCACTTCGGAGATCTCGGCCAGCGCCTGGATGTGGTTCATCATCGGCTGTTCGCGGTCGTCGTAGGTGGCCCCGAGCGAGCCGGGCTGCATCTTCTCGAATCCCAGCGCCAGCACGCAGTTGGCCGCGCCGCCGCGGATCGCCTGCGCCGCCAGGTACAGCGCGGTCGACCCGGTCGAGCAGTTGTTGTTGACGTTGACCACCGGGATCCCGGTCATGCCCAGCTCGTAGACCGCCCGCTGCCCCGAGGTCGACTCGCCGTAGACGTAACCCACATAGGCCTGCTCGACGGACTCGTAGGGCAGGCCGGCGTCGGCCAGGGCGTTCGTGCCCGACTCGCGGGCCATCGCCGGGTAGTCCCACCCCTCGCGGCGACCCGGTTTCTCGAACTTCGTCATCCCCACACCGACGACGTATGCCTTGCTCACCACAGCGCTCCTTCGTTCGCGTGCCCGCAGTCGCCGCACGGGCGACGCCGGTACCGCCACCACATGCCAGAAACATACATACCTGATTGCCGACGGGCAAGGCGCGAGCCGGGCTGAACGATATGACTAAGCAGGGATATGAACTCGATAAACAGTCATGACGACCTCTGTGTCAGTGATTCAGATCACTGACACAGAGGTCTGTGGTGCAGAACTTACAATCAAAACTGACGTTAAGGTCTGGGTGGTGCCGGGACCGGGTTCACCGGCCGAGCAGCGAGGCCACGCGTCCGATGTAGTCTTCGCGCCCGATGTACCCACCAGCGCGGCCCGGCGGAACGGCCAGCCCGTCGACGAGCCGGCCGAGGTGCTCGATGACGTTCTCGACCGCTGTGACACGGGCGGCACGGAGAACGTCGACGTCGCCGGGGCGCAGTGAGCCGTGATTCAGGTGCCAGGCGGCCGAATCCAGCAGCGTGTCGATACCGTAGAGGTGGCGTGCCGCGTCGAGCATGCCGTGCCACGGATCGCAGCCGGTGACGGCTTCGTCGAACACCTGGAGCGTGCGGCGCACGAGGTGTACCCGGGCGAGTTGCTCGATACTGGGGAGATATCGGCCGGGATCGTCCAGGTCGACATGGTTTCGCAGCTGGTCGGCGAGTACCCGCTCGTGCAGCGACGCGAGCCGGAGGGTGCTGCGAGCGTCGGGGGTGTCGATACCCACTGCCCCTGGCACGGCGGGAGCATCGGTGCCCGCGAGCAGTCGCTTGCCTGCTTCCAGCAGTAGCAGGCGGCTGTCCCCTCCGGCGGCGTGGAACGATTTCGCCATGTCCTCGTAGACGCTGATGCGGTTGGTGTGCAGCACGCCGTGACAGCCGCAGAGCCGCCTGCAGGTGGCGGCCACGGTTTCGAGCGTGGTGGCTGCGGCGACCTTGGCGAGGGTGCGGTCGGCGTCACCTGCGAGCCATGGCGCGTAGCGCGTGGCGCCTGCGCCCCTGGCAGCACCGGAGGTGTGGTTGAGCCGCTCGTCGACGAACTCGTGGCCGACACGGTCGGCGTAGCACGTGATGGCATAGACCTGGGCGATGGCGGAGGCGAGTTCGGCGCGGTGGGGGGCCAGCCGCAGCACCGGCGTTCCGGGGTCGCCGACGAGGCGTTGGGTCGTGAATCGGGTGGTGATCGCGGCCGTGGCGCGGGCGGCGGCGGCCAGCGCCACGGCCGCGGAGGCGACGGCCGCGTTGACGCCGCCAAGGGAACGTCCCAGCCGTTGCTGCGGTGTCAGCGGATCATAAGCACCGGTCGAGGTGATCTCCGCGTTGTCGGCGAGCCAGCAGCCGTAGGGGAGTTCGGCATGGTCGAACCGGATGACCGAGTAGTCCAGCGGCATCGGTGCACCGCCTGGCACCGTGGCGATGTCGACCCTCGGGTGCGGGAGGCGAACGGCGAACGCGTGCACCCCGTGATCGGCGCCGTCGACGACGAGCCGGGCGTTGACGACCGCGACACGGGCCAGCCCTGTCCATCCCGCGTTAGGCATGATCTTCAATGCCGCGTCGTCCGGGGTATGCAGGGTGAACGTGCCCGCTTCACGCCCGTACCGTGCCTCGGTTCGGGTGGTGGACTGGGAACTGCCCCGGCCGAGCTCGGTGCTCACGATCACGCCGGGGGCGGTCATCGCGTCGAGGTCAGCGGTAAGCCGGTCCAGGTCCTCGTTGGGGTGCCCGCACTCGACGAGCGCGGTGGTGGCCACGCCGTAGTGCACCATCGCGGCGTGCATCAGCGTGGGGTCGACGATCCCGGCCCATTCCATCCCGGCAAGCAGGCGCTCGGGAGCGCGGTGTACCTCCCGCGCGGGACCGAGGACGCCGCCGAAGGCCCGCAGGCGCTGGTACGTGGCGTTGACGCCGGTGAGGTTCGGATCGAACTCGGGCTTGCCGAGCAGCTCGTCCAGCTCGGCCCAGACGGGCATACGGTCACCGAACAGCGGGTTCGGGGTCATCGCGGCATCACCTCGGTGTACCAGTAGGGACGGAGGTTCCAGGCACGCTGCGGGTGCCGTGATCGCGCTGTCGGTTGGTCGGGTGGGGCGGCGACGACGGCGTGGGCGTTGGCGCCGGAAACTCCGAAACTGGAGACGGCGGCGCGCCTGCGCCCCCGACACGGCCACGGCTCCAGCGTGGTGGGCACCCGGAGTGCCGAACGCTCCCAATCGATGACCGGGGCGGGTTCCTTGTGATGCAGCGACGCGGGTATCCGGCCGTGCTGGAGCGCGAGGACGGTCTTGAGGAGCCCTGCGATGCCGGCTGCGGGTTCCAGATGGCCGATGTTGGTCTTGACCGATCCGACGAGGCACGGACCGGGGTTGTGCCCGTAGACCTCGTGCAGGGCCGCGAGCTCGACGCCGTCACCGACCTCGGTTCCTGCGCCGTGAGCCTCCACGTAGGCGATCTCGCCGGGGCCGCACCCGGCGTCGGCGAGCGCCGTCCGCATCATCCGTACCTGCCCGGGCACGCTGGTGGCGACGATGTTGCGTGCGGAGCGCCCGTTGGCGTTGATCGCGCTGCCTTCGAGGACTGCACGGATCGGGTCGCGATCGTTGAGGGCGTCGTCGAGCCGTTTCAGCACGACGGCGCCGATACCCTCGGCACGGGCGTAACCGTCGGCGTCAGCGCTGGCGAACGCGGAACGACCGTGCGGCGACAGCACCCCGGCGAGACCGGGGGACGGTCCGGCGTGGGGGTTGAGGATCAGGTGCGCTCCAGCGGCGAACGCGGTGTCGACCTCACCGGCGCGTAGCGCCCTGCACGCCGCGTGGACCGCGGTCAGTGACGCGGAGCACGAGGTGTCCAGGGTGATCGACGGCCCCTGAAGGTCGAAGAAGTGCGAGACCCGGCCCGAAAGGAAACTCTTCAGCCCGCCACCGGACAGCGTGTACATGTTGGCGTCGGCCACGGGCGTTGACAGGTCCCAGTAGTCGGAATGGGACTCGCCGACCCAGACGCCGGAGCGGGGGCCCGAGATGTCGTCGGTGTTCATGCCCGCGTCGTCGATGGCTTCCTGCACGGTCATCAGCAGGAGGCGCAACCGGGGGTCGCTCCGGTGCGCCTCGCGCGTGCCGAACTCGAAGTACCCGGCATCGAAGCAGGCGACGTCGTCGATGAACCCGCCGAACGACATGACCTCGGCTTCACGGTAAGGGGCACGGTCCGGCGGTACGGTCCGCACGGCGGTGCGCCCGCTGTGGAGCAGGTCCCAGAACTCGGCGGGGTTGCTTGCCCCCGGGAACCGGCAGGCCGCGCCGACCAGCGCGACGGGCTCGGGTCCGTGTGCGGTGGCCCCGGTGTCACGGGCGGTGATGCCGATGATCGCGTCGCGGCAGTCGGTCACGGTGAAGTGCCCGGCATCGAGGAAGTGGAGGGAGACGTCCCCGCGCGTGATCTCGTTCCAGGCCATGAGGTCAGCGATCTCGAACAGCGGGTCGCGCGCTCCGGCGATGGCGGTGATCGGGCAGCGAAGCGTGTGGCCGTTCGGCCGGTATCGGCCGATGGCGGTCGCGTCGGCCCGGACCACGTCGACGTTGGCGCGAAGCGTGTCCCGAGCGGACTCCGGTGCGCCGCCGAGGCGGATGACCTCGTCGACCATGTCCGCGTCCGGTAGGTCGTGCAGGGAGGAGAATCGGCGGGCGGGCAGGTGCGGGGGCGGGGCGGACAGCACGATCAGCCGTTCCGGACCAGGCGCGTCGCGTTCGGCGAGGTGCGTGGCCACGGCGTGGGCGAGCCAGGCTCCCATCGAGTGACCGAGTAGCGCGTACCGGCGGTCGCCGAGGAGGGGGAGGACGTCCTCGGCGATCCCCGTGGCTAGGTCCCACAGTGACGCAGGCAGCGGCTCGTGCGCCCGGGGTCCCCTGCCGGGGAGGATCAGCGGTAACACGTCGACGCCGGGGATGCGCCACTCGCCGAACAGCGACAGCGGTGCTCCCGAGTACGGCAGGCAGACGAGGTGCTGGTCGGCGCTGGGGTTGGGCTCACGTGCCAACCACGGTGTCGATGGCATGAAGGCTCCTCTCCACAGTGGTCCTTTCCGTAGGGTGGCTCCACCGGGTCGTTCGACACGGGTCAGAACTGGGTGTACCCGCCATCGATGTTGATCGTGGTTCCGGAGATCGCGGCACATTGCGGCGAGGCAAGGGTGCGGACGATGGCGGCGACCTCGGCGGGATCGATAATGCGGCCGAGGTCGCCGGTGAGCCGGGCCGCCAGCTGCCCGAAGTCGAACCCGGCGGCTTCGATCGGCGCCTTGGCCTCACGTTCGACCAGCTCCGTGTCGGTGATGCCGGGGCAAACGGCGTTGACGGTGACGCCGCGCGTGGTGGTCTCCTTGGCGAGGGTCTTGGTGAACCCGATCAGGGCGTGCTTGGTGGTGGAGTAGCCGATCAGGCCGGGGATGCCGATCTTGCCCGCGATGGAGGCCATGTTGATGATGCGGCCGTACCCGCGCGGCAGCATGTGACGCAGGGCTGCGCGGCAGGCCCAGAATGCCGAGTTGACGTTCAGCGTGAAAGCCCGGTCGAGGTTGTCCTCGTCGAGCTCGCTCAGCGGGCGACCCTGGTCGATGACCCCTCCGGCGTTGTTGACCAGTACGTCGATGCGCCGGTACTCGGTGACGGTCTCCTCGATGAGCTCGCGGACCTGGGCCGGGTCGGTGACGTCGCAGGGGATGTATCGGGCGCGAGCGCCCGCGTCGAGCCCGGCGAGTGCTTTGCTGCCGCGTTCGGCGGAGCGGCCGGAGATCACCACGGTGTCCCCGTCCGCGAGGAAAGCCTCGGCGCAGGCGAGTCCGATGCCTGCGGTGCCACCGGTGATGACGGCGATCTTCGCCATGGCAGTGTCCTTTCGCGAGTCAGGAGCAGGTGAAGGCGAGGACGGTGTTGTGCCCGCCGAACCCGAAGCTGCTGGAGAGAGCGGTGTCGAATCGTCCGGATCGGGCGTATCGGATGACGAGGTCGAGCGCGCCAGCCTTGTCACACGGGGTGTGAAGGTTCGCGGTCGGCGGCACGGTCCGGGTGTGCAGCGCGAGCGCGGTGTAGGCGGCCTCGATCGCCCCGGCCGCGCCAAGGGTGTGGCCGGTCACGCCTTTCGTGGAGGTCACGACCGCGTTCGGGGTGGTCCTGGCGATCACCTCGGCCTCGGCGACATCGCCGGTCGGGGTCGAGGTGGCGTGCGCGTTGACGTGGTCGATTTCCTCCGGGGCGAGCTCGGCGGCACGGCAGGCGTCGCGGATCGCGGTCGCGGCCCCGTGGCCCTCGGGGTGCGGGGCGGTGATGTGGTACGCGTCGGAGGTGGTGCCGTACCCGGCGACCGTGGCGTAGGGGCGGGTACCGAGCGCGGCGGCGTCGGTCTCGCGTGTCAGGACAAGGACTGCCGCGCCTTCGGCCATGACGAAGCCGTCGTGGCCCGCGTCGAACGGGCGTGAGGCGCTGGCCGGGGGGTGCTGCCGTCCCTGTGACAGGGCACGGAGCTTGTGGAAACCGGCCACGTGCAGGGGCGTGACGCTGGCGTCGCTGCCGCCGCAGACCACGATGTCGGTGGCACCGGACCGCAGCAGGTCGAGCCCGATCCCGATCGCGGTCGCACCGGACGCGCAGGCGGTGGAGACGATCATGCTGGGGCCCGTCGCGCCCAGTTCGATGGACAGGTTGCCTGCCACCATGTTCACCAGGCCCCTCGGCAGGAACCGGGCGTTGACCGCCTGCGGGCCGCCTGACAGGAAGCGCGCGTGGTTCTCCTCGAACGTCTCGACTCCGCCGAACGCGGTGCCGATCACGACAGCCATGCGCGCGTCGGCACGCTCGGAGGGGGTGAGCCGGGCCTCGTCGAGTGCCTCCCTGGCCGCGATGAGCGCGAGCTGGGTGCTGCGATCGTAGTGGCGGGACAGGCGGCGACCCGTGAGCCGGTCCACGTCGAAGGTGTCCGGGACGACGCTGGCGAATTCGACAGGGGAGCCCGCGAGGGTGTCGACGGCGCGTGCGGTGGTGATTCCCGCGCGAACCGTTTCCCAGTTGGTGGTTCGATCGATGCCTGCGGGGGTGACCAATCCGATCCCGGTGATGGCTGCGGGCGCGTGCCCGCTCATGTGCCGTCCGTTTTCGCTGCGACGAGGCCGATCAGCTGTTCCACCGTGTTGTTGGTGCTCAGCTCCTCGTCGTCGATGGTGATCCGGTACTGCTGCTGCAGGAGGTCGGCGAGTTCCACGGTGGCCACGGAGTCGATGCCGAGATCGTTGAGGGACCTACCAGGGGAGATCTCGGCGTCGGGGACGTCGAAGTTCGCGGTGAGGATGCTGGTCAGTTCGCTCGGCAGGTCGGGCATGCCTGCGTCTCCTGTGCGGAAGGGAAACTGTGGTGGGCGAGGGTTTCCAGGTTCACACGGGCCGAATCCGGGTCGGTACCACTCAACGAGCTACATTAGGTAATATATCAGTTACTTAAAGTGATTATTTGTGCATTGTGGACGGACGCCGCATCCTGGTCGAGCGTGGAGTTCCCGTCATCGCGCCCGTGCCCCCTGCGGCCCATCGCCGGGCCCGCGCCGCTTGCCTGGGGGCTATGTCGTAGTACCCGGGGACGGTGTGCTTCGCCTGGACACGATGAGGCGGAAGCCCGCGTCCCATTCGGTGAGGTCGAGCAGCTCCCGGTAGCGCTCGTGCCACCGGCCGGACAGTAGGTCCTCGCGCAGCCGGACGAGGCCGCGCTCGACCGCCCCCGCGGGGGCCTGTGCCAGTGCGGAACAACCGCGCCGCACCTGCGGGGACAGGTACGCGCCCGGGCGTTTCCAGTAGGCGGGGAACACGCCGTCGGTGAAATCCGCGGGCACCGGCAGCGGCGTCACAGGCTCGGCGTCCAACTCTCCGGCGATGTCGTCGGCCGAGGGACGGCGCAGCTCCAGCTCGGCGATCTCGGGGACGTAGTCGCGAACGAGCCAGAACTCGCTGTGCCGTCGCGTGTCGTAGGCGAGCACGACACGTAGCGGGGCCACGCGGCGCAGCTCGGCCAGGCCACGTCGCCAGTCCGGCCAGTGGTGCACGGTGAGTACCGCCAGCGTGGCATCCACCGCGTCATCTCGCAGCGGCAGCGCCTCGGCCATGGCGCGCACCACGGGTGCCGCGGTAGCCGGTCGTTGCCGGATCATCGTCTCGGACGGCTCGACCGCGTACACCGCGCGGCAGGCCGGTTCGTAAGAACCCGTCCCGGAGCCCACATCCAGCACCGACCGGGACGGCCCCAGCGCCTCGAGGATGGCCGACATCCATCGCGCATCGGTACGGCGCGTGGTTGCGTACCCTGCCCCGATACCGTCGTACAGCTCGGCCACCCCGACCACTCCCACTGTTCGCTACCGGCAATGCAGGTGATCCTATGCGTCGAACGTCGCTGGGACGCCGGGGCGATAGCAGGCTCGTGGCCTGTGCTGTCGCCACGGAGATTGACGGCGCGGGCGGTGATCGGTACGTTTCCGGCCGGTGTCTTCCCACTACCCCTCACCGGTGTTGGTTGTCGGGGGAACCGGCATGCTCGGACCTGCCGTCCGAACCCTCGCGAGGGACGGCTCACTCGTCCTCAGCGTGGCGCGACGTCCCGAGCGCCTTGGACAGGTTCCCGGCGTCATGCCGGTAACCGGTGACTGGGCTCGGCCGGACGATCTGGCCGAGGCAGTGGCCGCGGCGATCGCGGCCACTGGCTGCGGCGCACCGCGCGGCGCGATCACGTGGGTGCACTCGCCGCATACCGCTGCGGTCCACACGGCGATCGCCCGGCTGCTCACCCGTGACGCCGTGGTGGTCAACCTCCGCGGCAGCGCGGGCAGAGACCCCAGCCACGATGCGGCGCACGTGCCGGATGCCTTCGCTCAGCCGCGTCGGTACCGCGCGGTCGTACTCGGGTTCACCGACACCGCCGGTGGTGGCACGCGCTGGCTCACCCATCGCGAGATCTCGGATGCGGCGCTGCGCGCGCTGAACGACGAGGAAGCGGTTCAGATCGTCGGGCGAATCAGTCCGTGGTCCGATCGCCCGTGACCGGGGCGTCCGGCGGCTTACCGATCCTTGGTGCGGGATGGTCGCCCGGCGGTGGGTACGCCATCGCTCGAATCACGATCGTACTCGCCCTGTAGCGGGGCTGCGCGTGTGCGGATTTCTGCTCTGAACGTGTGAACTTGAATACTCGACGCGCTCGACGTCATTCCGATCGGCACTCGACCACGGTTCGAGAAATAGAACGTTCGGGGTATCCGGAGTGGTTCGTGTCATGATGTAAAAGGGGGAGTATGTGGTCGGTACGAATGATTGCTGCACTAGAACTCGATCTTTCTTTTCGGTTTCTCATCAAAACTTTTTTCGTTGACCTTTTTTGTGCGCGTTGCTAGCGTCCTCGCTCGGAGATCTCCGGTTCTGTCAACTGTCGGTGGCCGTCGACACAGTCCTCATCGGAGGGAGGTGAACCGTATGTCGCAGTTGCCGAAGGACCTGCTCGTCGAGGTCGACGACCTCCTGGCACAAGTCGACGCCGACGAACTCGAGGATGAAGTCGAGACGGCCGAGCGCGCGATCAGCTGGTGATACTCACCAGGAACGACGTGTGAGGTCATTTCCCGACCGGGGTTGCGGTGGGGCGGTGCTCCCCACCGCAACCTTGACCACCCTGACACGATCGACCCCCAGGGGGAGTGATGACCGCCCGCAGTTCCAACGATAAGAGCGGTACGGCCGCGGCCGGGCGTTCCACCAGGGCTGTATCCTGGCTCGTCGGGCTCGGTGAACTGGCAGCGATGCCCTCAGAGCGGGTTCTCGCCGCGAGCGGAGTCGACCCGCGATCGCCCGACCGCTGCACGCTGCCGGTTCCCGGTTACCACCCGGCGAGCGGCCTGCCCAGCTACCACGCCGCGTCCTGGCTGGCGCGCGAGCTCATAACCCGCCTTGGCGAGGCGGGCAGGCCGCTGGTCGCCCGGTACGCCGACGGGCTGCGCTTCCTGGATCCCTCGCTGCTGTCCGAACCAGGCCCCCGCAGGTCCGCGCTGGACGCTCATGCTGTGACGTTCGCGATCATCCGGCGTATCAGCAGGGAATCGCTGGAGTCCGCCGTTCGCATCGATCAGGTCGCCCGGTTCTTGCTCGAAGCGATACGCTTGCTGGCTCGCGAGCGGCCGACCGACGTCGTGGTGCACGGCCTCGACCTGCTCGATCGCCCGACTCTGCGGGTGCTCAACCGGCTGATCTGGCTCGCCGAGCCGACCGACGGGATCCGGTTGGTCGGACTGTGCCACGGGGATCCGCGCGCCACGCCTGCCGAACCCGTCGACGAGGAGCCTGCCCGCTCGTTGGCGCGGCGCCGCTGCCTCGCTCGCACCCGTCTCTGGGAGCGGCTGCGGCTCGAATGGTCCCCGCAGGTGACGGAGTTCGGATCCGGCGCGCGTGCGGAGCATGTGCTGCCCGCGCTGCCGGATCCGGTGGAACTGCCGGACGGTAGCGGAGCCGCCCTCGCGGCGGTCGCCGAGGAGCTGGTCGGACACAACTACGACAGGGCGTACCTGCTGGCCGAGCACTTGCTCTCCGACCCGCCATCGGGCCTGCGTGCCGATCTGTGGCGCCTGGTCGGGCTGTGCGACGCCAATATCGGCGAACCGAACCTGGCTGCCGGGGCTCTGGCCGAGGCACTCGAGGCCACCGACCGGTCGGCATCGCGGGCGCACCTGCACTACCTTCGGGGGTTGCTGCTCACCAAGCGCCAGTACGATCTCGATGCCGCCGACAGCGAGTACCGCCTCGGCCTGGCTACCCTCGATGCACTCTCCGAATCGGATTCTGTTCCGGACGACTCCCTCGAGGGCGTCGACGATGTCCCGTTCGAACGCGCATGGCTGCTCAACGGCCGCGCGCTCGTGGCCTCACTCCGCGCTCGGGGGCTCGTGCCACAGCAACGGCCCGCGGTGCTGTACGATGTGCTTCGCACAGAGTTCGCCGCGTTCAGGATGGTTACCTACGGCAGGCAACCTCGGCGGATCTATCTGCGGTACAACCTGCTCGCGAATATCGCGTTCGTGCTGGAGATGCTCGGCGAGTTCGACTCCGCCATCGACTTCTGGGAGCGAGCGTTCGGGCAGTACCTGCGCCGTCCCGGCAGTAGCTACCGTTTCGAGTCCGTGTACCGGTACCGGGTCGGCGTCCTGACCTGGAAGGCTGGCCGTCCCGGCGAGTCGTTGCGGCTGCTCGGTGAGGCCCTGCATCTGGCCGAGGAGTCGGACGACCGCTTCCACGCCGAGCGGATCCGCTACGCTCTGGCGTTCGTGCTGCTGGATTCCGGCAGGATCCACGATGCGGTCACGCAGTTCCGATCGGGGCTGCGGATGGCGTGGCGACTCCGGGATCCCCTCGCATGCCGGAGCCAGGCGCGAGGTCTGGTCGCGGCGGCCTGGCGCTCGGGCTGGGAGTGGACCGCAGCGGCCGTCCTGCGCTGGATCCGGCTGACCGGGCACCCGACCCTAACCTCGCTGACCCCCGCCGACCTGGAGGAAGCCCCGGAACCTCCCGCCCCGAAACTCCCCGCTTACATCCCCGGCATCGATCTCGAACCGACACCGGATGTGGACCTCAACGTCTACCTGTCGTCGGCCGCTGTGGACCGTCCGGAACCCCTGCGGCAAGCGGAAGGAGCACGGCCGTGACCGAACCGCGTGCGATCGAACCGGTAGCCACGGGCTCCCATGGGGCCGAATCGGAGCTGGTGCCGCGTGCGGTCCTCGAGCAGATCCTGACCGAGCTGCGGCGTGCCGGTGCCGAGTACGGCGATGTGTTCGTGGAGGACCGGAGGGCGCGCTCGCTGCTGCTGGAGGAGGACAGTGCGAGCTACGGTAGCTACGGCAGCCAGCGCGGCGCGGGTATCAGGGCGGTGCGGGGCGATACGAGCGTGCACGCCTGCACCGAGCGCCTGTCGCCTTCGGAGCTGCTGAGCACCGCGCGCCGCGTGGTTGAGCTGCTCGGGACCGGGGTGCCCAACGGGAGCGACATCAGGCTCGCACCGGTCACCGCCACCACGCCGTCGCCGGTGCGCACACCGTCGGACTCCGCGAGCTGGTCGGCACGGGTGGGGTATCTGGAACGCGCGGTGGCGGCCGGGCGCGCCGCCGACCCGATGATCACCGGGCTGACCGCGCGGCTGTTCGAGAGCGCGCACGACCTCCAGATCGCGACCACGGAGGGGAGTTACGCCACCGAACACCGGTCCCGGCTCCGGCTGCGGGTGCAGGCGACGGCGCGGGACCGGCGGGGACGGACCGGCCATGGTTCCTGGGCGCCGGGCGGTACCGGCGGTCTGGAACTGCTGGAGCGGGTCGCACGCCCGGAGGAGGTGGCCGCCGAGGCAGCGCGGCAGGCGGTGGTGCTGCTGGATGCGCGGCCCGCGCCTGCTGGCGAGCGGACCATGGTGGTCGGCCCGGGAGTCGGCGGCGTCCTGCTCCACGAGGTGTGCGGGCACCCGCTGGAAGCTGATTGCCTGCACCTGCCTGGCGCGGCCTTCGACGGCATGCTCGGCAGCCGGGTCGCCGACGACCGCGTCACCATCATCGACGACCAGACCGTGCCCGCGGCCTGGGGCTCGGCCGCCGTCGACGACGAAGCGACCGTCGCCTCGCGCACCGTCCTCGTCGACGGTGGCGTGCTGGCAGGCTACCTGCACGACCGGGACACCGCGCGCACGTTCGCGGGCAGGCGCACCGGAAACGCCAGACGCGCTTCGTTCCGGCACCTTCCTGTGCCGCGGATGACGAACACGTTCATCGCGGCAGGAGATGACGACCCCGACGAGATCATCGGCGAGACCCCCGACGGCATCTACGCCCGAAGCTTCTCGGGCGGTGTCGCTGACCCGGCGACGGGTTCGTTCACGTTCACGGTCCGGGAAGGATACCGGATCACCAACGGCAAGCTCGCGGAGCCGCTCGCCGATGTCGCCATCGTCGGCAACGGGCGAGAAGTCCTGTCCGGAGTGGATCGTGTCGGCCATGACCTCTCCCTGGTTCCCTCGGTCTGCGGCAAGGAAGGGCAGAAGGCCATGGTCTCGGTGGGGCAGCCGACCATTCGCGTCCGAAGCGTCACGGTAGGAGGTAGCGATGTCGGCACAGGGTGAGCTGGCACGCGAGACCGCGCGGGACGCGGTGCACACGGCACGAACGCTCGGCGCGGAGGAAGCCGAGGCGTACGCGAGTGTCGACCACACGTGGTCGGCACGCGCCCGTCGCGAGACGGTGACACGGATCCGCCATTCCGACTCGTGCGGTGTCGGCTTGCGAGTGGTCAGCGGGGGAGCCATCGGGTACGCCTACACGTCACTGGCACAACCCGGTGCCCCGTCACTGACGTTGCGTTCACTGGCCGAACAGGCTCTCGGAACGGCCACGGTGACCCGGCCGGTCACCAGTACCGTCGGCGGATCCGTGTTACCGGCGCCGGACGGCGCGGTGACGCCGGTCCCCGGGCTGCACTCACCGGAGCTGGCACGCTGGGACCCGAGGCGGGCGACCGCGACGGTGGCCACGATCAACGAGGCGGCGCGTTCCGTGGCGGGCGTCGCGGATGTCCCCCGGATTCACTACGGGCTGGAGCACGCGGTGACCGCGGTAGCGAACTCGCACGGCGTGGACGCCTGCAGTGAGGGGGCGCTGCACTACGCCTGGGCAGAGGTCCTGTGCACCGGCGACGGCCGCACCCAGGCCGGTAGTGACGCGACATGGTCCCGCGAGCTGGTCGAGCTGCCAGCCGGGGAGGTCGGGCTGCACGCCGCCCGGGCAGCTCTGGCATCGCGGGGAGCCCGTGCGGCGCCGACGGGCACGTTCCCGGTGGTGATCGCCCCGGCGGCCGCCGTCAACCTGCTGGACCGGATGGAACTCATGCTCTCCGGCGAGCTGGTCCGCAAGGGACGGTCGTTGATAGCGGGGGAGGGAGAGCGGCTCGGCAGCCAGGTGTTGACGGTCATCGACGATCCGAGGCTGCCGGGAGGGTTGGCCAGCCGCCCCTTCGATGCCGAAGGGCTCCCGTCCCGCACCAGGAGGCTGATCGACCGGGGTGTGGTCACCGGAGTGCTCTACGACAGCCGGTCCGCCGCCGACGCGGGTGCGGCCGAGACCGCCAACGCGGTCCGTTCCTCGTACCGCGCGTTGCCACGTCCCGGGTCGAGCAACCTGTTCATCCAGCCGGGCGAAACCAGCCGTGTGGAGCTGGAGAGATCCCTCGGTGACGGTCTCGTCGTCGAGGAGATCCTCGGCCTGCACGGCACGAACCCCGCCAGCGGTCGGTTCTCCGTCTCCGTCCGCGGCTATTGGGTCGAGGGTGGGCAGCGGGCGTGGCCGGTGACCGACACCGCGCTGGCTGGTTCGTACCGGCGGCTCTGGTCCGGGATCCAGGACGTCGGATCCGATCTGGAGTTCCGCCCCGGACGGGGTGGCTGCGGTAGTCCCAGCTTGCTCGTGGACGCCCTCGCCGTGTCAGGAACCGCCGGACGGGAAGGTTCACGATGAAGCGAATAACTCTACTGTGTGGCAGCCGCAAGCCTGCCCCGGGAGATGACAGCAGGTCGGCGGCCCGGGAGATGCTTCGCGAGGTCGAGCGTGGTGTACGCGTGACAGGGCACGAATCGGCATGGCTGGACCTGCGGGAACTGACGCTGCCGTGGTGGGACGGACGCACCGGGCGGGAGTACGGCAACGCCGACCTGAACCACGTGTGCGAGCGGATCGCGGCGAGCTCGGCCGTCGTCATCTCGGCACCTTCCTACTGGGACGCCCTGTCCGGAGTGGTCAAGAACGTATTCGACCTCACCGGTCCTGATCCGTGGCGCGGCAGGGTGGTTGCCGGGCTGGTGGTCGGCATGAACGACTCTTCGGCCTATCACGGTGAGGACCAGCTCCGTCAGGTGGTCAGCGCCGTGGGGGCGTGGTGGGCGCCGTACGCCTTCACGATCGGAAATCCCCGGTCACACGCGGACCGGGCGCAGCTGCGAAAGGACCTCCGGCGGTTCGGCACCTATGTCGGACTGATGGCGGACCCCGAACGCCGCCAGGCAGGTGACGGCACGGACGAGGAAAGGGGTGTCGCGGATGAGCGGGCAGGGCAGCCGGACTCGCCGTCTCGGCAAGCGGCAGGCCGATAGCGCGGTGTCGAAGTTGACCTCCCGGCTGGGGGCGGTGGGATTGCTTCCACCTGCCAGCCGTTTCGACACGGCGGCGTTCCACGAGTTACGCGCGGCCGTACGCGGCACGTTCTCCGTTCCGGAGAGCTCGATCACCCCCATCATGGCCCGCGCCCTGTTCGCCATCGGTGATTCCTGCCGCCCCAGTCGGGTGCTGGTCATCGGGTCGTACTGCGGGAACACGCTCGTGTGGCTGGCAGGACGCATGATCCTCGACCACCTGCGCGCACCCGCCGCGCCTGCGGCGGGTGCGCCGCCACGGATCGTGGGATGCGACACCGACGAGGACGCGTGTTCGATCGCCGAGGCGAACTTCACCAGGCTCGGCGCGGCCGGGCTGGTGGAGGTGGTCGCCCGCGACGGGCACGAGGTCGTGGGCGAGGAAGACGGGTGGGACCTGATCCTGCTCGACGCAGACGATCCGGTACACCGCAAGTCGGTGTACGCGACGCTGCTCGAGAACGCGCTTCCCCGGCTGGCGGAGCAGGCTGTGGTGCTGGCGCACGATACCGCGGAGCCCGTCTTCGCCGAGGAGCTGGCGCCCTTCCTCGAACGGATACGCGACGGGAGCTCCTTCCGCGCGACCGCGCAGCTGTCGATCGACAACTCGGGGCTGTCGATCAGTGTGGCGGCACCACGTCGCCAGCCGGATTCCGAGGCAACGACCACGATCACGACCGGGAGCGGTGCGAAGTGACCAGTAAACAGGACTACATCAGAAGTGACGCTGCCTCGCTCAGCAACGCGGCGCAACGCGGCTTGTTGCATCTACCTCGGCGGCTCGACTTCCTCGTCGAATCGCTTCCGCCGCCACCCGCGAGGATCCTGGACGTCGGCTGCGCGGGCGGCTACGTCGCGACGTTGCTGATGAAGCTCGGGTACGAGGTGACCGGCATCGAGCTGAACACCCGGATGGCTGAGCAGGCGCGGCAGCGCGGCATCGACGTGCTCGAGCACGATCTGGAGGAACCCGTACCGTTGCCGGACGGACGGTTCGACGGCGTTCACGCGTGCGAGATCATCGAGCATCTTTTCGACACCGACGGTTTCCTCGCCGAGCTGGGCAGGCTGCTGCGTCCTGGTGGTGTCCTCGTGGCCTCCACCCCCAACCTGAACAGCCTCGGCAACCGGTTGCGGGTCCTGGCGGGGCGGTCGCTGCCGATGTGGGGAGCGGGCCCGCAGGACCGGCACGGTGGGCACATCCGGGTGCTGAACAAACCCAGCTTCGGTGACCTGCTGGCCAGGAACGGGTTCCGGCCGACCGGCTACCTGGGATCGAACCAGGGACGGCTCGGCAGGCTCGTCGACCCGTTCCCGGCGTTGAGCCAGCTGATCCTGGTTCGTGCGGTGGCTGGCGGCAGGGACCGCGAGGCACCCGAGCGTGACGGGGCGAGCGGATGAGGTTCCTGGTGACTGGTGCTGGCCTCGTCGGCACCGAGGTAGCGCGGCTGGCCGCCGCCCGGGGCGACGAGGTGGCGTTGCTCGACGCGCGGCCCGGTCGCGGCTACGTCGCCTGGCGATTGGGGTCGACACCGCACCTGATCCGCGCGGACGTCTCGGACCCGCTGGCCGTCGACGCCGCGGTCGGCGGAGCTGTGCCCGACGTGATCGTGCACACGGCGGCGGTCGTGGGGCGCCGGTGTTACCGGTCTCCTGCGCTGGCAACCAGGATCAACGTGGCCGGCACGGCGACCGTGGTGGAGGCCGCGATCCGGCACGGCGTCGGCCGGGTGGTGCTGCTCAGCAGCCTCGCCGTCTACGCGTGGGACCGGTTGAGCCCGCACGAGCCCGTCACGGAGGCGGAACCGGTCGAGCCGCGGTCGCTGTACGGCGTGACGAAGCTCGCGGCCGAAAGCGTCGGCCGTAGCCTCGCGGGCGCGCGGTTGCCCTCGGGCAGGCTGTCGGTTTCGGCGCTGCGTCTGGCCGGTGTGTACGGTCCTGGCCAGTACAAGGGTGGTTCGGCGGTCGGGGCCGCGCTGGCGGGCGCGGTCGCAGAGGCCGTACGCGTCGGCGAGACCCGCGTGCCGACGATGCTGGGCGGACGCGAGTACCTCCACGCCCGTGACGCGGCCGTTGCGGTGCTCGCCGATGCTGCGACACCGGTAGAGGGCTGGCGGGTGCTGAACGTCGGCTCCGGTAGGGCGCACAGCGCGGACGAGCTGGCCGAGGCGGTAGCGGCGGCAGTGCCGCACGCCACGGTGACGGTGGCCGATGGGGAGCGGCCTGCACAACAGCCGGTTCTGGACTGTGCCGCCGCGCGACGCACCATCGGCTATCGACCCGAGGTCCGGCTCGCTGACGGCCTGCGGTGGCTCGCTCGGGATGCGGCGGCGGAGGACACGCTGGCGGTGGTCACATGAGATCGGCGGAACCGGGTCACGGCACCACTGGAGAGGCAGCCGGGTTGGTGATCGATGCCGATCCGGAGCGCGCCGCTGGAGCTCCCGCGGCGGGCACGGCACGGGACACGGCGGTGGTCGGCACGCGTGACCTCCCGCCGTTCTCCGCGGACGCCGGTGACCGTAACGAGCGGGTCGTCGCGTTGCGGTCGGCCGTGTCCCGTGCGGCCTCGATCGAGCTACGGGCGACCGCGACGTCCTCGGGCGCTCCCGGCGCCTTGCTCAACGCGTTGCAGCTGCTCGGCGGTCCGGCATACGGCCAGGGGGGACCGGCGGCGGTGCTCGCCGGTAAACAGATCCGGGTGCGGCTCGGCGGTGCACTGCCCGACGCGCTGCGCGCGCGGCGCCAGCTAGCGCGGCTGGCGAGATCGCTGGGCGGCACCGAGCTCCGCGTGACAGGTACGACGGGCGAGGCCGGTACGTCCACGGCAGACGCCGCCCGTGACACGGCCACACGGCGGCCCGGTCCTGTTATCGACATGTCGCTTGGCGAGGTAGTGCTGGACGAGCACCGGCATCTCACGAACGCCATGGTCCGTGCGAGCGGAGCCCGATCCCGGTACAGCGAGCCGGCGGGGATGCCCAAGCTGCGGGAGGCGATCGGTGACCGTGCCCGGTTCCGCGAGACGCCGGGGCGGCGGGCGGTGGCCGTCACCTACGGCGCTTCGCTCGGCCTGGTGGCTACCGTGATCGCCCTGCTCCCGAGGGGTGCGACCGTCCTGGTGCCCGATCCGGGGTACCCCGCGTACCGGTCGGCGCTGCGCAGGTGCGGCTTCCGCGTGGCGAGCTACCGGGTGCCGGGTATGGGGGAGGCGCTCGACCGCACCGACCTGGAGCGGGCGGCAGGGGCGCACGCGATCGTCTGGAACAGCCCGCACAACCCGACCGGGTGGGTGGCAGGAGAGCGCGATCTCGCCGCCCTCGCTCGGGCCGCGGTGAACCACGACCTCCTGGTGATCAGTGATGAGGTGTATACGAGCTTGTTGTGGACAGGTACTCACCGATCGCCGGCACATTCCGGTATCGCCGATCGCACGGTCGTCCTCGACAGCTGCTCGAAGCGGTTCGCCGCTGCCGGGTTGCGTGTGGGGTGGGTCGAGGCTCCTGAACGGTGGTGCCATCGCATCGCGCGTGCGCATTGGTCACTGGCGATGGGCGCCCCGCGGGCAGGCGAGCTGGCCGCGCTCGAACTGTTGAAGACGGAATCCGAGGTTACCGCGGACGTCCGCGAGCAGCTGTCGTCGACAAGGGACCGCGGCAGGCACATCACCGGCGACGTCGGTCGGTGGCGGTGGCCGGAAGCGGGTTACTACCTGTGGGTTCCGGTACCTGCCGGTTGCGACGACGACACGTTCGTCAACCGGCTCCGTGACGAGGTTGGGGTGGTGGTGATGGCCGGCCACCGGTTCGGTCCGTCGGGGACGGGGTGGCTCCGGATGTCCGTCGGGGGGCCGACCGAAACGGCCCTTTCCGGGCTGAGCCGCGTCGTCAAGCTATGGCAGGAGGTGTCGTGAGTACCAGTGTGACTACCGGCGGGCACGGGATCCTCCGGGATCGGAATTTCCAACTGATGTGGCTCGGCACGCTCGGCTTCTGGCTGGTGGTGTTCGCCCACGTGCCACTGTTACCGCTGTATCTCGACGAGATCGGTTACTCGGCGGGGACTATCGGTCTGGTGTACGGGAGCGCGGCCCTGCTCGCGCTCGTGACCCGTATCGCCTGTGGCTGGGCGGTCGATCTGTACGGCGAGCGGTGGTTCCTGCTCGCAGGCGCCGCGCTGTGGATCGTCACGACGCCGGTCCCGCCGTTCACCACAAGCCTGGTGATCATCGAGCTCAGCTGGCTGGTCAAAGGAATCGGGCTGGGCATGTTCACGACAGCGGCCGGGGGGTGGGTCGGCCGGTACGCGCGCGCTGCCGAGCGTGGTGTGGCGATGGGATGGTGGGGAACCGCGATGTTCACCGCGTGGATCGTCGCGCCCGCGGGCGTAGTGCTGGTGCGGGACGTATCGGGGTACGTGGGCGCCTTCACGGCGGCCGCTATCGTGGCCTTGCTGGCAGGTCTGGCAGGCTTCGTCCCAAGCACGGTGCACGGCGGCCGGGCGGCGACCCCCGCTGGACCCCGCTGGCAGTCGCTGATCGCGCCGAGGGCGATCGAGCCAGGCCTGTTCGGCCTCGTCGTCGGCGTGGCATCGGCCGGGTTCACGGTGTTCGTCCCGCTCACGGTGGAGCACGCCGGGCTCGGCCAGCCGGGAATCTACCTTTCGGTTTACGCGGGCGCGGGCATTATCGCCCGGCTGCTGGCGGGCCCGATCTCCGATCGCCACGGGCGCGGCGGTGTGATACTCGCCGGGTTCGTTGTGTGCGCCGCAGGCATGGCCGTGCTGGGGACGGCGGACACGCACCTGCAGGCCGGGGTCGCGGCTGTGCTGTTCGGTGCGGGCATGGGTGCGACCAGCCCGGCCCTGCTGGCCTGGAACGCGGATCGCTCCGCCGCCGCCCAGCGGGGCGTGGCGACCAGCACGTACTTCTCGCTCCATGAGATCGGGCTGTTCGGCGGCGCGTGGCTGGTCGGCGTGGCACTCGGCATTGCCGGGATCTGGGCGTTCCACGCGGTCGCCGTGCTGCTGCTCGTGGCCGTGCCGTGGTTCGTGGTGCAGCGGTGGCGGTCGGGCGAGCCGGTCGTGTGGGCGTTGCCGGAGGGCGGACAGCAGGCGGAGGAACAGGTCGAGGAGGTTCGTCGATGAGAATGGGCAGCGCGACACAGCGGCGGATACAGGCATGGCTCCCTGGAGAGCCACCGAACTTCGATCCGCAGGCGGGTGTCGACGAGTGGTCGTATCGCATCCATATCGGCTGGCTCGAGGGATTGACTCGCACGGACCGCACGGGGCGGACGGTGCCCGCGTTGGCCGCGGACTGGGAGGCAGACGGCAGCCACACCGAGCTGGTGGTGCGGTTGCGGACGGAGGCGACCTGGTCGGACGGTCGACCGATCACCGCGGAGGATGTCAGGTTCGGGGTGCTCCGCGCCCTGCATCCCGACCACGGGTTGCGTGCGGCCTGGCAGATGTACGTGTTGGAGGGCGCCGAGGAGTACCACAAGGGCCGCGCCGGTCCGCCGGTCGGCGTGTCGGTCGAATCGTCCGATACAGTCCGGTTCGTCTTCGACGAGCCGGTTCCCTACGTTCCCCAGCTGTGGACGCTCCCACCGTTCGCGCCGCTGCGCGCCGACGTGATGGACGGTGTGTCGGCGCCACCGGTGACCGAGATGCCGAGCAGCGGGCCGTTCGACCTGGTGGAGTACCGGGAAGGTGACCTCGTCCGCCTGGTGAGAAACGACCGGTACTGGGACCGCGAGCTCACCCCTCCCGATGAGGTGGTGGTGCGGCTCGGTGGCGACCCGGTGGAGCGGTTCCTCGCGGGCGAGGTCGATCTCGCCGACACGAGCGAACGGCGGGTTGCGGAGATCGATCCGGACTGCGTGACCCGAACACCCGAGTGTTCGATCGTCTACATGCTCGTCAACGCCGGGGACCCGCAACTGGCTGACGGCAGGGTACGTGCCGCGATCGCGGCCGCTGTCGAGCCGGAAGAGGTCGCCTCACGCGCCGCGCCCGCGTGTGTCCCGCTCACCCGTCTGGTCCCGCGCAGCGACGGGACCTCCGGTTACCTGGCCGCGACGCGTCAGGTGACCGTGCCGCGCGACGCCGACACGGCACCCCTGGCGGGGTTGTCCCTCTCGCTGCTGTGCGGGGATAATACGGACAACCGGGCGGAGGCCGAGGTCGTCGCGGGCCAGCTCGCCGCGAGTGGCGCGGACGTGCGCGTGGTGCCTCGGGGATACGCCGAGCGGTACACGTCGATACGCCAGGGTGATTACCAGATCGCGATCGTCGCTTGGAAAGCCGATTTCGACTCGCCACTGGCGTTCCTGCGGGAGCACGTTTCGGACCGGGCCGCGGGTAACCAGTCGAAGTGGTCGGACGGCACGTACAACCGGCTCGTCGCCGAAGCGCGCGCCACCGGCGATCCGGGCCGACGCGACTCGCTGCTCGCGCGCGCCGAGCACCGGCTGCTGGCGAGCCACCATGTCATCCCGTTGCTGCAGCGGGTGCGGACCTGGCTGCGCCGCCCGGGGCTGGAGGGTGTCGTTTTCCGGCAGGCGGGAGTCGCGCCGGAGCTGCGTTGGGCTTCGTGGTGAGGATGACGTGTCATGAGTGCTGACGCGGAGCAGGCGGGAAGGCAAGGCCACCCGGTGCGGGACGGGACGCCGGTCGTGCTGATCACCGGGGCGAGTGGCCGAATCGGGCGGTCGCTCGCCGTCGCTTGGTACCGCCGCGGCTGCCGGGTCGCCGCGCAGGGACGGAACCGCGGCCGTATGAAGGAAACGGCCAAGCAGTGCAGGCAAACCGCGCAGGATGGATCGTTACGGGACGGCTTCCTCCCGTTGCTCGGTGACCTGACGGAGGCCGATACTGCGGCCGGGTTGGTGGAAACGACGGTACAGCGATGGGGCAGGATCGATCTGGTGGTGGCGTGTGCCGGGGTGTTCCCCGCGGTGCCGCTCGCCGAGCTCGAACCAGAAGAGTGGTCGGCGGTGCTGGAGTCCAACCTGTCCGCTACGGCACGCCTGGTGCGGGCGGCGGTGCCGGTGCTGGAACGGCATGGTGGAACGATCCTGTTCGTGGGATCGGAGCCCGTCACCCGGCCGGTGGCACGACCCGACCGCGAGGCGTACTACGCGAGCAAGGGCGGTGTCGTCGGGCTGGCGCGCGGATTGCGCGCCAGCCTGGCCGAGTGGGGAGTGGATACCTTGGTCGTTCATCCCGGATGGACCGTGAGCGAGGATCAGCAGCACGACCGGAGCGCGCAGCTGGCGGCCGGGGAGTTCGCCGAGGCCACCGTTCACCTGGTCGAAGCCTCGCGCATGGTGACTCTGGGAGAGGTGACGGTCACCCCGCGGCGGACTCGTTCGGAGCCGTTGACGGGCTCGAGCTGACCGGCTGGGCGGCCGGATCGCGCAGCGAAGCGAGTGCGTGCGCGTAGTCGACCAGCTGCTGGCACAGGGTGACCATTCGTGTCACGACCGCCCTGTCGGCGATCCGGTATGCCCCTTCGCTGATGCTGAACGCGTCATTGCGTGACACGAGCACGTGCGGAATCGCCACGCCGTGCAGTCCCCTGGCGACGATCCTGAGGTGGTCGGTCGGCTGGGTGCTGCCCTGCCGCCCACCGTTCGCGCACAGCGCGACCGGTTTGTGGGCGACATGCCCGATGGTCAGGTGGTCCAGCGCATTCTTCAGAATTCCCGAGTACGAATTGTGGTAAACCGGGCTGGCCCACAGGAACGCATCGGCCGAAGCCGCTGAGTCGAGCAGGGACCGCACCTCGGGATCCGGGTGGGCGCCCGCATCGTGTAGCCGTGGGTCCACCGTGGGGATACGTACTCGACGTAGATCTGTCGTCTCGACATCGGCGCCCAGGTGTCGGAGGACGCGCTCGGCCAGCGCGACCAGGCATGCGGTTCTGGAGGGCTCGCCCAAACTGCCCTGTAAGCTAAATATACGCACGTTTCCATTGAATCATGAACGTTTCGAGCTAACAAGTTTTCGGGTGTATCGACGTAACCGATAATTGCGTTTCTGGAGTATATTTCGATTGGCTTTCGAGTGTCACACGAGTAAATTTCGAGTCCCGTTGTTCCCTGGCCCGGCGATCCGGATGCTGCAGGTGCCGGTCACCGAGACCTAACTTGGGCACTTCCGCTGGTAACGTGAGCGACGGAGGGTCGAGCCGTCGATGGCGGTGGACGACGGTTTCGATCAGGAAGTGAGCCATGTCCGCGCGGGGTTCGGGTGGGTAGGCCTCGGTCCCGGGAGCACTCGCCCGGCAGGCCGGTGCCGCCGTCAGTCACATCACCGACCCCGCGCGGTAAGCCGGGCGTCGCACCGCGCACCGGGCCGCAGGGGCGGTCGGGGCCGTTACGGCCGGTGCGTCATCCCGGTGTCCTGCCTATCGGGTAGACCGGGAGCTCCGACGATGCGGTCGGGTGGGTCGTCGAACGTGGGGCTGGGAATCCCTGATTCGCTGGGCAGGATCGTTGCGCTGGCCGTGGACATGGGGGTCGCGGTCGATCCACCCTTTGCCTTCCGCGGCGATCCCTTCCAGGATGTGCAGCGTGTGCGTGAACCCGGCGGCGTCGAGGTTCATCTGAGCGAACGCGTCGGGGTCCTCGTCCGAATCGGGCTGCGGCACGATCGGATCCGTGACGCGGATGCTCCTGGTCGGCCCGTTCATGAGCGTCAGATTCAAGGTGTAGCTGCGCTCACTCGTGTGCGTGACATGAACCGAGGAGACCGCGTCGAAGCGGAAGTTGTTGCGCTCCAGACCATGGAACGAGGCGCGCTCGAAGTCGAGCTCGGTGCCGAACTCGCGTACCCCGTCGTCGGTGATCAAAAACAGCCGCAGGTCGTACTTCGAATAGCGCCATGGGCCGCCCTTGACGCGTGTCCGTTTGCAATATGGCGTGGGCACCTGCAGGAAGGTGTGGGCGATGATGTCGCGCCACGCCAGCCCGTAGTGGAGCAGGGCGTCGTCGAGGAGCGCGGTCTTGTCGCAGTTCAGCCACGTCTCCATCTCCTGCTCGCTGGGACGCGTGGATTTCAGCCGCTTCTTCCAGCGTTGATACGCTGCTTGCCGTTCCTCTTGGTTCCGTTGGTACTCCCGGCACTCCTCGGCGAACCGGCGCTTCTCGCTCACGATGCTCATCCAGCGAACCGCCACTGTCCGCCCGGTGGTCAGGGCGACCAGTGTGGCGAGTGCGGCCGTCAACGGGTGCGATTGGATTGCCATGATGACCACAGTCATCGACGTCGGGATGAATGCGGTGACAGCGAGCACGCACCACAGCTTCGTCGACAGTGCGGTTCGGTACGTCTCGTAGAAATCGAAGAGGGTGCCCGACTTCCAACGCTTCTTGATGTCGTTGACGAGATGCCGGATCAACCAGTTGACGCGCGCGATGTCGACCCTGCTTTCCCGGTATATTTCGCTCACCTCGTCGCGTAGGGTGTTGCGAATACCGGCTGTCCTGGCAAGCCACTCGTCGCGATCAGCGTCCGGGGGAACATACTTGTTGAAGTAATACTCGAAGGATCGCTCGACTTTCCTGGTGAATCCGCCGTCGGGCGCTCGGTTGATTCTTCTACGGCCGAAGAACTCCTGTTCCTTGGCATGCAGCCGGCTCGTACGGTAACGCCACTCGTAGCCGGTTCGGGCTCCGAGGAACCCGCTTGCGATCGCGCCGAGGTAGGCGAGTATCGGTGCCATGCTCGCCTGCGCGAGTACCGACCAGCCGAGGTACCCGATGGCGATGGCGAACACGCCGGACCACATCATGGCGAGGTTCCGGTCGACGGCGGAGGTGGCAATCGTGGTGGGTCGGCGCGTTCGCGCGTCGATCGGGTCAGGGTAGAAGTAGGCCCAGACCCGATCGAGGCGGTTACCACCGAGCCTGCCGTTTGCTGCCGCGCGACGGGTGTCGGCCCAGAGAGCATCCTTCATGCCGCCGGTGATCACCAGATCGAGGTGTCGGACGATCTTGTCGCGTTGGTCGCTCGACACGGCATGCAGTTTCTCCAGTGCCAGTCTGGGGTCGCCACGGGGATCGTTCAGGCAGCTCAGCAGCTCACATATCGTTCCGAGCGCGTGCTTCCACTCGTCATCGTCGTACTTGTGCAGCGTCGTGGACACATCGCTCAGCTTCTCGCGGTCCGACGGGGCGAGGTCGCGGTACGAACGCTTGCTGAGCATGGCCAGCATCCAGTGGAACCGGACCTCGCCGTTTTCGTGCCCGTGCGCGATGGCTTCGTGAATGAGCTCCCGCGCCCGGCTGGGCACGCCGTCTTCCAGGTACCGCAAGCCGACCTCGTACTTCCGACTTGGCGACATGTCCGGAAGTACCTGGTATACGGTCGAATCGCGAACCTCGTTGGCCTGGATTCCGATGGTGGATCCGGCGCCCGCGGCATTGGTCGTCGCGGCTTCTGAGTTGTTCGAGGCCCCTCCGGGTTCACTCATGTGAGCCCCCTCGCTACCGCGATCAGTGTGGCGACCTTCGTCGCCAGCGCGGCCACGTCGGTCACCAGGCCCCCCAGTCGCTTCATCGCCACGACGAACCTGTTCCTGCCGTCCGGCGTGTTGGACTCCAGTGCTTCGCTCGCGATATCGAGCTCGGCTTCGGCAGCCTCGTAGGTGTCGTCGTCGAGCATGCCGGTGGAGCGTTCGCGCTTCAACTGCTCCCGGAGGTCGCGCAGCTCGGACACGAGGTCGGCCGCGGTGGACGACGGGGTTGGTGACTCCATCCTCACGGTGCTTCCGGTTACGTGTGCGGCTTGGATGCCGACCTGTCCCGAGGCGACGTTGTGGATGGTGGTGTTGCGGTCGGTCATGTCGTTTCCCTCGTGCATCGCACTCACATCCCGTTCCTTGATCATTTCCTCGGCGAGTCGGACAGCGAACGCCGCGGCGTTCGCCGCCGCCGTCGGCTGCCACGCACGGTCCTCGTCGGAGGACTTGGTCCCGTCGGCGCGGTCGCTGATGCCCCGCACGATGGCCACCTGAGTACCGTTCAGATGCCCGGCCTGCGCCACGCCAGCGGATTCCATCTCGATCGCCAGTGCGTCGTTGTAGTGCTGGCGGATCCACCGAGCCTCGTGCGAGATCCGCGAGTTCTGCACGATATCGCCAGCTGCAATAGGACCGAAGTGGATGTGCGGCACCGCGGAACCGTTAGCTATGTGGCTGATCCAGTCCGCCTTACGGGCGAGGTCGTGTGCGAGCTGGCTGATCGCGTGGGGAACTTCCCAGGATCGTGGACGTGCTTTGAGTCCGTCGTCCTCGCTGGTGCCGCCATGGTAGGCGTAAACCTGCGTTGCCAGCACGACATCGCCCAGCGGGGTCGCGTCCCACAACGCACCGGCCACGCCCGCGAACAGCACCGCTGTCGGTGAGAATCGCTGTATCGCCCGCTCGACCAGAACCGCGGCAGGTTCGTTTCCCTTACCGGTGATACCGAGTGCCACGCGACACTCGGTATCCCGCAGCATGCCGACCTCAAATCGCGTGCCCCGCTCGTGGCGGTGCACCCGCGGGTGGGTCAGATGCTGCCGGACGGCGTCGTACTCGAGGTTGAGGGCGGTGAGGATCACGACCGGGCGCTGCGTCATTGGTCTCCCCTGTTCGTGGTCGCGTCGTCGGGTCGGACGAGCGGTGGGTGGAGCACGGTTCGCGGACCTGCCCGAAACAGCCGGGCAGGCCGTCCTTTCGTGGTTCTGCGTTCCGGTCCGGCCTGCATGATGAAGCCGGGCACGGCCTGGACCTTGCGATAGAAGTTGCGCGGGTCGAGCCGGACTCCCCATACCGCCTCGTAGACGCGCTGCAACTCCGAGATCGTGAACGTCGTCTCGCAGAACGCGGTGGCGAGTGCGGAATGTTCGAGCTTGCTTCGTGCCCGTTCCACACCGTCGGTGACGATCTGTCGGTGGTCGAAGGCCAGGGTCAGGTGTGCGGACAGGACCGACTCGACCGGCTGCCAGGAAGCCCCCGCCGCGTCGGTGCCCGCCACCGGTTCGGGAAGTCCCGGGGCGATCGCGAGGTACGCCACGGAGATGATCCGACCGCGAGGGTCGCGGTCAGGGTCTCCGTACGTGCCCAGTTGTTCCAGGTGCAGCCGTGACGCATCGAGGTTCGCCTCCTCGCGGAGCTCGCGGTGTGCCGCAGCCAGGATGTCCTCACCGGCGTTGTTGAGAAAGCCGCCGGGCAGAGCCGCGGTACCCGAGTACGGCTCGATTCCCCGCTCCACGAGCAGGACATGAAGCTTCGAGGCACGCAGCGTCAGGATGACGAGGTCGACCGCGAGTAGGACGGTTGGAGGTGTCCAGGAGCCATCGGACATGGTGGCGACCCTACATTTATGTCAGATCGACAGGAAGAGGTTTTTTGCTGATCTGACAAAAAGGGTGAACAGGCCGGGCGAGCGCGACGTCGCTACGGGCTGAGCCAGCGTGCACGCCACGCTGCGTCATATTCTTGACTTATTCAAGATTGTGGGGCACACTGCGAGAGGTGCCAACGACTACGGACTTCGAGCGCATGTTGCGCGAGGTAGCGCTGCGTGTGACGCGCCCTCGGGTAGCGGTGCTATCCGCGGTGCACGACCATCCGCATGCCGACACCGACGCGATCATCGGTGCTGTGCGTGAGCGGTTCGGTCAAGTGTCCCACCAGGCGGTGTACGACGTGCTGCACGCACTGACCGACGCGGGGCTGGTGCGGCGCATCCAACCGCGGGGCTCCGTTGCGCGCTACGAGTCGCGGGTCGGGGACAACCACCACCACGTCGTGTGCCGGTCCTGCGGTGCCATCGCTGACGTCGACTGCGTCGTCGGTACCGCACCGTGTTTGACCGAATCCGACGATCACGGCTTCACGATCGACGAAGCCGAAGTCATTTTCTGGGGCCTGTGCCCCGACTGCTCGACCTGACGCAGTTCCTGAACGACGCCTGAATCTGGTTGGAAGGATTGCCATGGCAGACAACAACGACGCAGCCTCGGGTGGCTGCCCGGTAGTACACGGCGAGGGGCTGCCGCACCCCACCCAGGGTGACAGCATCCGCTACTGGTGGCCGGATCGCCTCAACCTGAAGGTCCTGGCCAAGAACCACCCCGCGAACGATCCGATGGGGGAGGGGTTCAACTACGCCGAGGAGTTCAAGACCCTCGACCTGCCTGCGGTGAAGCGGGACATCGAGGAGGTATTGACGACTTCGCAGGACTGGTGGCCTGCGGACTTCGGCCACTACGGCCCGCTGATCATCCGGATGGCCTGGCACGCCGCGGGGACCTACCGCGTCAGTGACGGCCGTGGCGGGGCAGGCAGCGGCATGCAGCGCTTCGCGCCGACCAACAGCTGGCCGGACAACGTGAACCTGGACAAGGCCCGCAGGCTGCTGTGGCCGGTCAAGCAGAAGTACGGTCGCAGGATCTCGTGGGCCGACCTGATGATCCTCGCCGGTAACGTGGCGCTGGAGTCGATGGGATTCAAGACGTTCGGCTTCGCCGGTGGCCGTGAGGACGGCTGGGAGCCCGAGGACGACGTCTACTGGGGCTCCGAGACGACGTGGCTCGGCAGCGACAAGCGCATCCTGAGCGAGGAGCGCGAGCTCGAGGACCCCCTGGGTGCGACCCACATGGGTCTGATCTACGTGAACCCGGAAGGCCCCGAGGGTCAGCCGGATCCCCTCGCCGCTGCCCGCGACATCCGCGAGACCTTCGGCCGCATGGCGATGAGCAACGAGGAGACGGTCGCGCTGATCGCCGGTGGGCACACCTTCGGCAAGACCCACGGTGCGGCGCCCGACAGCCACCTCGGCGCGGACCCGGAGGCCGCCCCGCTCGAGGCACAAGGCCTTGGCTGGGAGAACAGCTACGGCAGTGGTAAGGGAGCCGACACCATCACCAGTGGTCTGGAGGTCACCTGGACGTCCACGCCGACCCAGTGGAGCAACGGCTTCTTCGAGAACCTGTTCGGCTACGAGTGGGAGCTGTACCAGGGTCCCGGTGGGGGCTGGCAGTTCCGCCCGAAGGACGACGCGGCCGACGGCACAGTCCCGCACGCGCACGACTCTTCGAAGAAGATCGCGCCGAACATGCTGGTCACCGACATCTCGCTGAAGGTCGACCCGATCTTCGAGCCGATCGCGCGGCGGTTCAAGGACAACCCGGAGGAGTTCGCGGACGCGTTCGCGCGTGCCTGGTTCAAGTTGACCCACCGCGACATGGGCCCGATCGACCGCTACCTCGGTCCTGAGGTCCCGTCCGAGGAGCTCATCTGGCAGGACCCGGTCCCGAAGCCGGACCACCAGCTGGTGGGCGACGCGGAGGTCGCCGACCTGAAGGGCCGGATCGCCGACTCCGGCCTGACCGTGGACCAGCTGGTCTCCACCGCGTGGGCGGCGGCCTCGACGTTCCGGGGCAGCGACAAGCGTGGCGGCGCCAACGGTGGCCGCATCCGGCTGGAGCCGCAGAAGGACTGGGAGGTCAACGAGCCAGACAAGCTCGCGACCGTGATCCGCACCCTGGAGGGCATCCAGCGGTCGTTCAACGCCGACCACACCGGTGGCGCGCAGGTATCGTTCGCCGACCTGGTGGTGCTGGCAGGCGGCGTGGGTGTCGAGCAGGCCGCGAAGGCCGCAGGCATCGACATCGAGGTCCCGTTCACCCCGGGCCGTGGCGATGCCACCCAGGAGCAGACCGATGTGGAGTCCTTCGCGCACCTCGAGCCGACAGTGGACGGTTTCCGCAACTATGTGGGCAAGGGCAACGGGCTCCGGGCGGAGTACGCGCTCATCGACAGGGCGAATCTGCTGACGCTGAGCGCGCCGGAGATGACGGTGCTGGTGGGTGGCCTGCGCGTGCTCGGCGCGAATTACCAGGGGTCGTCGCTGGGTGTGCTCACCGACAAGCCGGGCGCGCTGACGAACGACTTCTTCGTCAACCTGCTCGACTTGGGCACGACGTGGCAGCCGACGGACGAGTCCTCGGAGACCTTCGAGGCCAGGGACGCGACGGGCAACGTCAAGTGGACCGGCAGTCGCGTCGACCTCGTGTTCGGCGCGAACTCCGAGCTGCGCGCGGTCGCGGAGGTCTACGCCTGCGCCGATGGCAAGGAGAAGTTCGTCCACGACTTCGTGGCCGCGTGGGACAAGGTCATGAATCTCGACCGGTACGACCTCGCCTGATCGCGGCGGGGATCCTTCCCAGCCTGCCCCGCCGCCGCTAGTCCCAGTGGGGCAGGCGGCGACGGGGCAGTCGGGGTACCGGCCCGGCCGTGGGGGCCGGGCCGGTACCCGCCGTCGCTTCCGTCCGCACCGGACGGGAGCGACGCGCCCGGTAGCATCGCTGGCGTGTCTCGCCGAGCCCTCGTCCTAGTCAGTGGCGTGGTGTCGTTCGCGCTGTCGCTCGGCATCGTGGCGCTGCTTGCGCCGACTGTCACGCTGAGCACGGACGACCTCCACGCCGAGTCCTCGGCCGATTCCCGAGTCACCTACGATTGTTCGGGCGCTGAGCTGTCCAGCGAGCTGTGGTTGGTACGCGTTTCGCGCCTGCTCGGTACGCACCACGAGCTCCGGATCGGGCCAGGAGCGCCCGACCGTTACTATCCGGCCCCTGTCGCGTTCGGCGATGACGAGCCCCGGATCGACCATGTCGAATGGGGAACCGGAGAGGTTGCCGTGACCTTCGAATCGGGAGATTCTGTTCGAGTGGCGGCGGAGAACTACTGCGGTGTCCAGTAGCCGTGCACATCGCCCCGCACCGGCTGGCCGCGGCCTCTGCGACACTGGGCACTCGTGAACGCCATCGACTGCTTCTACCTCGCCAGTGAGAACGGCACATTCCACGCGACCGAGCACACCTCCGGACCCTGGACTGCCGATGCCCAGCACATGGGCCCGCCAGCCGCGCTGCTCACGCGCGAGTTCGAGCGGGTCCACGCTGACCGGCCGATGCGGATCGCGCGGGTGACCGTGGAGATCCTCGGACCGGTGCCGATCTCGGAGCTCGCCGTGCACGCCAGGATCAGCAGGCCAGGGCGCTCGGTCGAGTTGCTCACCGCCGAACTGGTCGCCGGTGACCGTACGGTGGCCACCGCGGCGGCGTGGCGTATCGCGCTGTCGGATTCCAGCTCGGTCAGCGCCGGGCAAGCGGATCCGATGCCGCCGTGGGACGGCATCGTCCCGGAGGCCCGGCCGGAGGGGTGGAGCCCCGGCTACGTCGACGCGATGGAGGTGCGGCCCGTATCCGGCGGGTTCAGCACGCCCGGCCCGTCGGCCGCCTGGATGCGCCAGCGGGTCCCGCTGGTGGCAGGTGAGGAACCCACCGGTCTGCAGCGGCTGCTCACCGTGGCCGACTCCGGCAACGGCCTGTCGAACCGGCTCAACCCGGCTCAGTGGTGGTTCATCAACACCGAGCTGACGGTGCACGTCCTCCGGGAACCGCGCGGGGAATGGATCGGGCTGGATGCCAACACCGTCATCGGACCCGACGGCGTAGGCACCGCGCACGGCACGCTGCACGACCGCGACGGCCAGGTGGCAACCGGCGCCCAGGCGCTGCTGGTGCGTCCACGCTGACCGGGCCGACCAGCTGCCGGTCGGTCACCGCTGATCGCGTTAGTCGTGCTGCCGCGACCCTCGTGACGTGCGTCCACCCGGTTGCGGTAGCACGCCGATGCCGGGCAGCACCTCGAACACGAGCTGGGTTTCGGTGTGCCGGACACTGGGGTGCACGGTGAGGTGTTCCAGGACGAGGTCGCGCAGTTCCCCCGGAGACTCGACGGCCACGTGCAGCAGGTAGTCGTCCTCCCCGGCGACGTGGAACGCGGTCAGCACTCCGGGGATCTTGGCCAGCCGCGCATGGAACCGGAGGACGTCGTCTCGTTTGTGGCTGCCAAGGCGTACCTTGATGACCGCCTGGATCGGCAGCCCCAACGCGGTCAGGTTGAACCGGGCGTAGAACCCGCTGATGACGCCGGACTCGCGTAGCGCCCGTACGCGGTGCATGCACGTCGATTCGGCGACCCCCACGCGCGCGGCGAGTGCGGCGTTGGTTATCCGCCCGTCAGCGGCGAGCTCTGCCAGGATGGCCAGGTCGGTGCCATCCAGGCCAGCGGTGGATGTCCGTGGATTCTTCGACGTCATGGTCGCAGTACCGGCCTGCTAGCAGGAATCTTCATGTCTTACGGATTCTTGGTTAACTTTCTGCGGAACTTGGCCGCTGAAGCCGCGTCTTCTTGCAGTCTAACGATATGGCTGGCGACCCCTCCTTCACGTTCGACACGATGGCCGTGCACGCCGGGCGGGATGACCTCACCGCCCTGGGGGTGCACGCGTTACCGATCGACTTGTCCTCGACGAACCCGTTGCCGGACATCGAGTCCGGCGGTGCGTCGTACGAGTCGATGGCCACCGGCAGTCACCCGCAACCAGGCGGGGGCGCGGTGTACGCACGGTTGTGGAATCCGACCGTGGCGCGGTTCGAGTCCGGGCTGGCCCGGCTCGAACACGCCGACGAGGCGGTGGCGTTCTCTTCTGGTATGGCGGCGCTGACCGCTACTATCCTCGCGGCGAAGGCGGACCGCGGTGGCAACCACGTCGTCGCGGTCCGCCCTCTCTACGGCGGTACCGATCACTTGCTTGGCTCCGGTCTGCTCGGCGTCGACGTCACCTACTGCGATCCGGACGAGGTGGCTGCGGCGATCCGCAGGCACACGTGTCTGGTGATGCTGGAGACGCCTGCGAACCCGACGCTGGAGCTGGCCGATATCGCTGCGGTCGTCGACGCGGCGGGCGAGGTTCCGGTGCTGGTGGACAACACCTTCGCCACTCCGGTGTTGCAGAATCCGCTGCTGCTGGGTGCGACCGTGGTGCTGCACAGCGCCACCAAGTACCTCGGCGGTCACGGCGACGTCGTCGGCGGTGTCGTCGCGACGGACACGCACTGGGCGGCGGCGCTGCGCCGGGTGCGGGCGGTCACCGGTGGGTTGCTGCACCCGCTGGCCGCCTACCTGCTGCATCGCGGGTTGACCACCCTGCCCACCCGGGTCAGGGCGCAGCAGGACACCGCGCAGAAGCTGGCGTGCCGACTCGAGCGGCAACCCGGCGTCCGAGACGTGTACTACCCGGGTGTCGGCGAGCACGACCCGGCAGGCCTGGTCGGGCGGCAGATGCGTGGTTCCGGCGCGATGATCGCCCTGCGGCTGGCAGGTGGCTACCAACATGCGATGCGGGTCACCGACCGCGTGCGGCTGTTCACCCATGCCGTGTCGCTCGGCGGGGTCGACTCCCTCATCCAGCACCCCGCCGCCCTGACCCACCGTCCCGTCCCGCCCGAGGCCCGCCCGGACGGCGACATCGTGCGACTGTCCATCGGGTTGGAGGACGTCGACGACCTCCACGCCGACCTCATCCAAGCCCTGGACGGTGGGGAGTACGGAGAGAACAGCGGCGCGTGGTGGTGAACAGGATCCGGGAAGGTAACTCGGTCAATCGCCCCCACCCACCCCGCCTCCGCCGCCACCACCGGTGTCGCCGCCGCTGAGGAGGCCGCCGCCGCACGGTGGCGAGTTCCTCGGTACTGCGGCAGGGCTGCTCGACATGCGTCTCATCCGCCGGCGGCATTGTCGAGCTGGCGGAGGCGGGACACAGCGGTGTCGGTGGCCCAGGCGCCGTTGGCGTCGATCCGGGCTGCTCCGTCCGGGCCGCGACAGCGAGGATCACCAACGCTCGTATGTCCATTGGGGATCGGCTTGCTGACAGGCAAAGGAGCAACTCGTCGAGTCGGGGAATAACGTCTAGGCCGTCTCGGTGTGCTCGGTCAGCGCGTCCACGACGAGGTCCCAGGTATGCGGCGGAGGCAACTGGTGGCCGACATCGTCGAGCTCGATCAGCCGCGCGCCGGGGATAGCGTCGACGAGCGCCTTCCCGTGGGCGGGCGGGAACATCGGATCGGCCGTGCCGTGCAACACCAGCGTCGGAATCCCGTCGAGATGACTCAGTCTTGGCCGGGCATCGGCGGACGTCGGGTCCTCGAGAACGAAGTGGTTGATCATGCTGGCTGCCATGTTGTCGCTGCGATCGAATACCCGGCCCGCGAGGGCTCGCAGGCGGGCCTCGTCGAAGTTTCCCGGCCCCGCGTAGGGGCGTTCACCCTCGACGATGTAGTCGATGATGGCGTCGCGGTCATTCCAATCGGGCTGGATTCCCTCCTCGGCGAACGTTGCTCGTATCTCCGGGGTCGGCCCTGGTAGGCCTTCGATGCCAGGGTCGATGGGGCTGGTGGAGATCAGCGTCAGCGTTGCTATGCGTTCGCGGTAGTCAAGCGCCAGGAGTTGCGCGGTACCGCCACCCATGGACAGTCCGACGACGTGGGCGCGGCCGATGTGCAGCGCGTCCAGCACCGCGACCGCGTCGGTGACCAAGTCGTACGCGCCGTACCCAGGGGATCCCGCCGGGTAGGTCGTCGAACGCCCAGTGTCGCGCTGGTCGTAGCGGATCACCAGCCGGCCGCGGTCTGCGAGCCTGCGGCACAGTTCGTCATCCCACCAATCCATGGACCACGTCGCCCCAGCGATGAGCAGCAGCGCCGGATCCTCGCGGTCACCGATTGTCTCGACGCACAGCTGAGCGTTGTCCGCGACTCGGACCTTGGTCGTCGCACCGGTCATGACAGAGCCTCCTATCAAGCTGTCGTTAGAAGATTCGACCACGACCAGGCCCAGAATTCGTCGATGCTGTCGCGCCCGACTTCCGGCGGTGTACGCAATGGTTCCCCCGGCGAGGCACCTGCGCCTATGTCCTAGTCATCTGGGCTGCGTCCTGCCCCTTGATGTCACGAACCAACCGATCGCAGCCCACACCGCCGACACAGGCTGCGACGATGTCGCGATGATTCGCGTCGGCGTCTTTCGGCAGTGAACTCAGCCACGTCAGTGTCTCATCGTATTCGGTCATGGTGAACACCCGCACCGGGCACGGCATCCGTACACCGATGCGACGCGTCGACTCTCGTAGCCAATCCCGGTCGCTGCCGACGGCGCAGCCGTCCAACAGCGGCAGATACCGGAGCCCGAGCCCTGACCTGCGCGGACCATCCGTGTGGCGTCACCATGTCCATGTCGGCGCTGGAACACGTGGGCATCAGTGGTCGTCGAACAGTCCCGATGCAGGCCGCTGACCTGTGTATCGGTGCCCCCGGCAGGACTCGAACCTGCGACCTAGAGATTAGAAGGCTCTTGCTCTATCCAGCTGAGCTACGAGGGCATGCGGCACGGTCTTGGCCGTACCCAACGGTATTTTAACGTTCGGTATCTGTGTGATCGTCTTACGCCGGGGTCGGTGTTAACAACGGCCGTGTCGCTCCGGCCTTGTGGCCTGGCGGGGTGGGCGGTTCGATGCGCAGCGCGTGGAAGGGAGCTCGGAGATGAGTCGGTGGGCTGACCTGCCGGGTGCGGCGCGCGGGCAGCGCTACGCTGCCCGGTTCGACGAGCTGGCCGCCTCCGGCGTCGACGTGCACGGCGAGGCACGGTTCTGCGCGGCGCTGCTCCCCGAGGGCGGGCGGGTGCTCGACGCCGGCTGCGGTACGGGACGGGTCGCGATCTGGCTGGCCGGTCAGGGCTATGACTGCGTCGGCGTGGACGTCGATGAGGAGATGCTGGCCGAGGCCGAGCGGGCGGCCCCGGGAATCCCGTGGGTGCGTGCCGATCTGGCCACCATCGACCTTGCTGCCCACGGCCACGACGAGCCGTTCGACCTGGTGGTGGCAGCGGGCAACGTGATCCCGTTGCTCGCGCAGGGCACCGAACGTATTGCGGTGCATCGGCTGTCCGAGCTGCTGCGCCCCGGAGGCTTGCTCGTGGCCGGGTTCGGGCTGGACGCCGTCCACCTGCCGCTACCAGAGGCGACCGTGAGCCTGAGCGACTACGACACCTGGTGCGCCGAAGTGGGCCTTCGGCTGCGGGAGCGTTACGCCACCTGGGACGGCGACCCGTACGAGGACGGTGGCTACGCCGTCAGCGTGCACCAGGCCGAGGGTGCGTGACCCGTTGCGCGCCGGTGACCCCGGTGCGCGAGCGGCATCCGCTCGGGGCCTGGTCGCGACCGTTGGCACGCCAAGGGCGACCGGATGCGAATCCCGCGCTGCACCGGGTGGGTGGCACGCCCGCGTGGCACTGGCGCGTCGAGCGGCCCGCGCAGTAGCGTTCTGCGGCACGAAGCCGCAGCAGTCGGCCTACCGAGCCGGACACCGCAGGAGGCCAGCATGTTCGTGCCGTTCAGCACCAGGGACTTCCTCGACCGGGCCGAGACCGTGTACGGCGAGCGCACCGGGCTCGTCGACGAGCCGGACCAGCCAGCCGAGCCGCTCGGCACGCTGACCTACCGCCGCCTCGGCGAGTACGCCCGCGCCCAGGCGGCTGGGCTCGACGCGCTCGGCATTGGCCTCGGCGAGCGGGTGGCCGTAGTCTCTCACAACAGCGCCCGGCTGCTGACCTCGTTCTTCGGTGTCTGCAACTACGGCAGGATCCTGGTGCCGATCAACTTCCGGCTCACCACCGAGGAGATCCGCTACATCGTGGAACACAGCGACGCCAGCGCTCTGCTGGTGGACCCCGAGCTGGCGGATGCGCTCGGCGATGTCCCAGCGCCCCGCCGGTTCGTGCTGGGCAGCGACAGTGACGCGCAGCTGTACCGGTTCGACACCGAACCAGCCGCGTGGCAGCCGGACGAGAACGCCATCGCGACGATCAACTACACCAGCGGCACCACCGCCCGCCCCAAGGGCGTGCAGCTGACCCACCGCAGCATCTGGGTAAACGCCACCACGTTCGCGCTGCACGCCGGGGTCAGCGACCGCGACGTCTACCTGCACACGCTGCCGATGTTCCACTGCAACGGCTGGGGCATGCCGTATGCCATGGCGGCCATGGGGGTTCCCCAGATCGTGCTTCGCAAGATCGACGGCACCGAGATCCTGCGCCGTATCGAGCGTCACGGCGTCACCGTGCTGTGCGCCGCACCCGCCGTGGTCAACGCGGTCCTGGATGCCGCGAAGAACTGGGACGGCGAGATCCCCGGCAGGGACCGGGTGCGGGTGATCGTGGCCGGGGCACCACCACCCACCAAGACGATCGCGAGGGTGGAATCGGAACTCGGCTGGGAGTTCGTCCAGATCTACGGACTCACCGAGACCTCACCGCTGCTGACGATCAACCGTTCCCGCGCCGAGTGGGACGGGCTGTCCACCGAGGAGCGCGCGGCAAAGCTCGGCAGGGCGGGCGCGCCCGCCCTGGGCGTGACCCTGAGCACCTCCGATTCCGGCGAGGTGCTGGCCCGCTCCAACGTCGTGCTCGACGGGTACTGGCGCCAGCCGGAAGCCACCGCGGAGGTACTCGACGAGGACTGGTTCCACACCGGCGACGGTGGCACCCTCGATGACGAGGGATACCTCACCATCAGCGACCGCAAGAAAGACGTGATCATCTCCGGTGGCGAGAACGTCTCGTCGATCGAGGTGGAAGACACCTTGTTCAGCCACCCCGCGGTCGCGGAGGTCGCGGTGATCGGTGTGCCCGACGAGAAGTGGGGCGAGACGATCAAGGCGCTCGTGGTGCTCGAACCCGGCGCCGAGACCACCGAGACCGAGCTGATCCGGCACTGCAAGGAACGCATAGCCGGGTACAAGGCCCCCACCTCGGTGGAGTTCCGGGCCGAGCTCGCCCGCACAGCCACCGGCAAGCTCCAGAAGTTCAAGCTGCGCGAGCCCTACTGGCAGGGCAGGCAACGCCGGGTCGGCTGACCGCCGCGCGGCAAAGCTCGGCGGGTCGCGGAGGTGCCAGCCGTGGCGTGACGCGGCACAATCGCCTCCCACCCGCCGTGGGAGGCGACACCGAACGCGTCTACGCTGCGGGACGTGCCCTCCGAGCAGCAGCGACAGATCGAGCACACCGTCACGGCAGCGCGCAGGCCGTCGAGCGCGCTGCCGCTGATCGCGCTGGCCACGGTGCTGGCCACCCTGGCTGCCATCGGTCTTGCCGCACTCGCGGGCGTGGCCGGTTACGCCGTCGCCGGGATCGAGGGGCCAGGCGCGGTGACCGGCTACGGCGTCATCGTCACGCGGCTGCTGGCCACGATCGCCGCGGTCGTGTGTATCGGTTCGCTGCTGCTGGCGACGTTCCTCGTGCCGCCGCAGCGGAACTGGACCGTCTCCGCCGACGGCTACGCGGCGCTGCGTACCGCCGGTGTCGCGGCGTGGCTGTGGTTCACCACCGCGATCGCGGCCACCCTGTTCTCGGCCGCCGACGGCGGTGGCCGCCCGGTGCAGGAGGTGCTGGACGTCACCGTCCTCGTCGGTCTGGTCGACGCCGTCGAGCAGCCGAAGGCGTGGCTGGTGACCGCCGCTATCGCGCTGGTCGTCGCGGCTGGCTGCCGGATGGTGCTGTCGTGGCAGTGGACCGCGCTGCTGTTCGGCTTCTCCGTCGCTGGCCTGCTGCCGGTGGCGTTCACCGGGCATTCGGCTACCGGCGGTGCCCATGATCTGGCGACCGACAGCCTGGTGCTGCACATCGTCCCCGCCGCCCTCTGGGTGGGTGGGCTGGTCGCGCTGGTCGCGCTCGGGTGGCGTCGCAGCCCGCACATCGGACTGGCGGCGCGGCGCTTCTCCCGCGTGGCGCTGGCCTGCTGGATCGCGATGGCGATATCGGGCACGATCAACGCGCTCGTCCGCATCGGCCCGGCCGACCTGCTGGACACCGAGTACGGGCTGCTGCTGCTCGCCAAGATCATCGCGTTGGTCATGCTGGGGGTGCTCGGCCAGCAGCAGCGCAGCCGCGGCGTCCGCGCGGTATCCGAGCGAGGCGACCAGCGTTCGCTGCTGCAGCTCGGCGCCATCGAAGTGCTCATCATGTTCGCCACGCTCGGCGTGTCGACCACGCTGTCGCGCACGCCGTACCCGGCGCAGGGCACCGCCGAACCGGGTACTGCCGAGGTACTCATCGGCTACGAGCTGGACGGACCGCCGACCGCGGCTCGGCTGCTGTTCGACTGGCGCCCCGACCTGATCTACGGCACCCTCGCCATCGCGCTGGCCGTGCTTTACCTGCTCGGTGTTCGCAAGCTGCGGCAGCGGGGTGACGCCTGGCCGGTGGGACGGACGGTGGCGTGGCTCGCGGGCTGCGCGTCGATCCTCATCGCCACCTCCTCGGGCATCGGGCGCTACGCACCCGCCATGTTCAGCGTGCACATGGGTCTGCACATGCTGCTGTCGATGGTGGCCCCGGTGCTGCTGGTACTCGGCGGCGCCGTGACCCTCGCGCTGCGGGCGATGCGCCCCGCCGGTCGCTCGCGGCCACCGGGCCCGCGCGAGTGGCTGCACGCGCTTGTGGAGTCCCGGCTGTCGCGGGTGCTCACCCAGCCGATCGTGGCTCTGTCGCTGTTCGTCGGTTCGTTCTTCCTGCTCTACTTCTCGGGCCTGTTCGACGTCGCGCTCAACCACCACTGGGCGCACGTGGCGATGAACGCACACTTCCTGTTGGTCGGCTACGTGTTCTTCTGGCCACTGATCGGTGTGGACCCGGCGCCCAAGCGGCTACCCCCGATCGGCAGGGTCGGCCTGATGTTCGTGTCGGTGCCGTTCCACGCGTTTTTCGGCGTGATCCTAATGAACTCCGCCACCGTCATCGGTCGCGAGTTCTACACCAACCTCGGTCTGCCCTGGGTGGACGATCTGCTGGCCGACCAGCAGCTCGGCGGCGGTATGGCTTGGGCTCTCGGGGAGATCCCCGTGCTGCTTGTGCTGATCGCGCTGATGGTGCAGTGGATGCGTACCGACATGCGCGAGGCCAAGCGTGCTGACCGCCGTGCCGAGGCCAACGACGACGCGGAGCTCGCCGCCTACAACGCGATGCTGCATCAGCTGGCCGAGCGCGAACGTCACCAGTAGTGGTCCGCTCCATCAGCCCGTGTGCCGGTGCCGACACGGGCTGCATTGTTCACACGGGGGTGAGCCGTCCACAGATCCTGTCGTGACTCCCCGCAGCCGCGCCCGCACCAGCATGCTGAACCCATCGAAGCGGACGTGACGCGACAGCAAGCTGTGAGGTGAGGAGCATGGCAGTCGGTGAGACGATCCTGAGTGTCAACGGCACGATCAGTTCCGAACTGTCCCACCGGGTGGCCGAGGGCGGCGCCGACTCGGTCGGCTTCCGGTTGATCAGTAACGAGCGGCGGTTCGACAAGGAATCCGGGCAGTGGGTGGACGGCAGGCGCTGTGTCCTGTGGGTTGTCTGTTGGCGCAAGCTCGCCGTCACGGTGGCGGCCTGCCTGCGCAAGGGCGACCCCGTGATCGTCACCGGCAGGCTCGCCACCCGCGAGCACGACGTGGGCGAGGTGTCCCAGCACACCCTCGAACTGGAAGCCTTCGCGATCGGCCCCAACCTCGCCCGCTGTCCCGCCCAGCCGCGCCGCCGCCGAGATTCTGCTCCGGCGACCCACCCTCCTGTCACCCACGTCGCATGAGTGAGTCCGCGGCCGCCTGATCAACGTGTTGTGGGGCCTGCGGCCGGGAACCGCCGAGCGGTGGCGACACAGCGGGCACCGTGGTGTGGTCGCGGCAGCGCAGCGCGGGAGCGGCCGCGCGAGCGCTGTCACGGACGGTTACCACATCGGGTGACGGGGCGCGTCAACGCACACCGCCGTGAGGCGACTGAGGCGACGGCTCTACGATCGCGGGCATGGCCGAGTTCATCTACACCATGAAAAAGGTGCGTAAGACCGTCGGCGAGAAGGTCATTCTCGACGACGTCAGCACCGCGTTCTTTCCCGGCGCCAAGATCGGCGTCGTCGGCCCGAACGGCGCGGGCAAGTCCACGGTCCTGAAGATCATGGCAGGGCTAGAGCAGCCGAGCAACGGGGAGGCGTTCCTGCAGCCCGGCGCGTCGGTTGGCATCCTGCTGCAGGAGCCACCGCTGAACGAGGCCAAGACCGTGCGGCAGAACGTCGAGGAAGGGCTCGGCGAGATCAAGGTCAAGCTCGACCGCTTCAACGAGATCGCCGAGCAGCTGGCGACCGACTACAGCGACGAGCTCATGGCCGAGATGGGCAAGCTCCAGGAGGAGCTCGACCACGCCGACGCGTGGGAGCTCGACTCGCAGCTCGAGCAGGCGATGGACGCGCTGCGGTGTCCGGAAGGGGACGAGCCGGTCACCCACCTCTCCGGCGGTGAGCGGCGCCGTGTGGCGTTGTGCAAGCTGCTGCTGTCGAAGCCGGATCTGCTGCTGCTCGACGAGCCGACCAACCATCTCGATGCCGAGAGCGTGCTCTGGCTGGAGCAGTTCCTGGCGAGCTACCCGGGAGCCGTCCTTGCCGTCACCCACGACCGGTACTTCCTGGACAACGTCGCGGGCTGGATCATGGAGCTGGACCGTGGCCAGGTGATCGGCTACGAAGGCAACTACTCCACCTACCTGGAAAAGAAGCGCGAACGGCTGGACGTCCAGGGCAAGAAGGACGCCAAGCTGGCACGCAGGCTCAAGAACGAGCTCGAATGGGTCCGTTCCAACGCCAAGGCGCGGCAGAGCAAGTCCCGCGCTCGCCTCGATCGCTACGAAGAGATGGCGGCCGAGTACGAGAAGACTCGCAAGCTCGACTTCGAGGAGATCCAGATCCCGCCGGGTCCGCGGCTCGGCAACGTCGTCGTCGACGTCGACAACCTCAGTAAGGGCTACGACGACCAGCTGCTCATCGATCGCCTGTCGTTCAAGTTGCCGCGCAACGGCATCGTCGGCGTGATCGGGCCGAACGGCGTCGGCAAGACCACGCTGTTCCGGACGATCGTCGGGCTCGAGGAGCCCGACTCGGGAACCGTCACCGTCGGCGACACCGTCAGGCTCTCGTACGTCGACCAGAACCGCTCGGGCATCGATCCCGACAAGTCGGTCTGGGAGGTGGTTTCCGACAAGAAGGACTATATCTACGTTGGTGGGGTCGAGATGCCGTCCCGCGCCTACGTGAGCGCTTTCGGATTCAAGGGCCCCGATCAGCAGAAGCCCGCCGGTGTGTTGTCCGGTGGTGAGCGCAACCGCCTCAACCTGGCGATGACGCTCAAGCAGGGCGGCAATCTGATCCTCCTCGACGAGCCAACCAACGACCTCGACGTGGAAACGCTCGGGTCGCTGGAGAACGCCCTGGAACAGTTCCCCGGCTGCGCGGTGGTCATCTCGCACGACCGGTGGTTCCTTGACAGGATCGCCACCCACATCCTTGCCTGGGAAGGCACCGAGGAGAATCCCGCGAAGTGGTTCTGGTTCGAGGGGAACTTCGAAGGGTACGAGCGGAACAAGATCGAACGGCTCGGGGCCGACGCGGCCCGGCCGCACCGGGTAACGCATCGGAAGCTGACCAGGGACTAGAACCGGGCGACGACCGAGCGGAGGGCGCGTGGCAGCCAGCAAGCATAGGGCCGGCAGTCGACCTGCCGATCCCAGTTCGAGAAGGTACCGGGGGAGGGACTCGGCAGACGCCGATGCCGGATCGGTCCAGGCGCTGCTCGATCACGGCATGCAGCTGCGCCTGCGCGCACCCGAGCTCGCGTTGGTCTGCGGGGAGCGGGCCGCTTCGCTGGCCGAGGCCGCAGATGTGGAGCATCACTGGATCCGTGCCGAAGCACTGGCCGTTTTCGCCAGGGTGCGGCTCGGGCATCGTGCCGGTGTCGTCGACCGAGCGATGGCCGCGCTTCGCGCGGCTGAAGCAGGCGGGCACACCGATGTGATCGCCCTGCTGCGTACCGATCTGGCGCTGTGCGCGCGCAGCATCGGTGTGCCACTGACCGGTTTCGCCGCGCTGCGCCCGGTGCTCGCTTCCCGCGACATCGGGGCGGCCGACCGGGCGGTCGCGCTGTTGCAACTGGTCGGCTGCCTCGGAGCGCTGGGACGCAGGGGCGCGCTGGACCGCGCGCTCAATGAGGCCGCGCGGCTCGCCGACGCCGATGGCACGCTGGACGCCGACGGCAGGTTGCTGCTGCGCGCCGGGGTGGCTGGCCGTACCGCGGCCCACCTGCGTAGGCACGGCGACATCTCTGCCTCGCTTGACTATGCCCGGCGTGGGCTGGATGCGCTCGACCAACTGCAGGACAGCTCGGCCGACGGGGGGCAACTGCGGGTGCGGCTGGTGCTGGAACTCACCTGCGCGCTGCTGGACACCGGCGCCAGGGACGAGGCGACCGCGCTGGCCGAACCGCTGCTCAAGCAGCCTGCGCGCGCGGCGGCCGCCTCACCCATGGCGTGGCTCCGCCTCGCGCTGGCGACACGCGTCTACCTGCCCTCCGGCGCGGCAGAGGCGGCGGGGGCGATGGTGCGGGAGGCGCTGTACTTCGCGCGCAGGCACGACCTGCACGCCCTTGCGGGGCGGTTGCTGCACGAGCTCGCCCACATCGAGGAACAGCTCGGCAGGGCGAGCGAGGCTATCCGGTGCCTGCAGGAGGCCCGCATCGCCGAGCACACCTACGTCCGCGCGCGTAAGCAGGCATCGTCGTTGCTGACCGGGGAGTTCGGCAAAGGGGAGCACACCTGGGTGGACATCGAGAGCTTGCTTGGCGCGGCCGCACCGCAACAGCCCCAACACCCCCAACAGGCACCGCAGGTCCAGCAGCCACAGCCACCCCAGGAGCCACAGCAGGCACCGTCCGCACGTCCCGTAGGCGGGCGTGATGGGAACACGGTGCCGACCGTGCCGATACGGCGGGGCACCGGAGAGCACCCCGGCGGCCATCCACCCGGCCACGCCGCAGCGCAGGCGCAGGGGCCTCCCGCCGCGGCCGGTGCGGGCGCGCCGGGGGCCGGCCAGCATCACCCACCGGCAGCGGCCGCATCGGCGCATGCGGCACCCGACCACGGTGCGGCGGCGGGCACCGGCGCACAGGACAGTGGTGCGCGGCAGGCGGCCGACACCGGCCCTTCGGCCAGGGACGTGCTCGCCCGGCTGGGCGTCACGGTCGGCAGCGGCGGTAGGCGGCGCGCTGACGACCAGGCCGGTCCATCCGACCGTGCCGAGGCAGGCGATCAGGACAGCCCCGCAGGATCCCACGAACACCGGCAGGCGTCGGCGGGCTCGCACCAACACGACACACGCTCTGGCACGCGCGGCGAGCAGCCCCCGCCGTTTCCCCGGCTGCGCTTACCGGAAGGGCTGGAGCCACGTGGCAGGGATTCGGGGCCGCGTTTCGCCGGGCCCGCCGAGCCGTCCGACCGGTACGGCGGCGAACCGAACCCGTACGCGGGTGGCTCGGCGCGCGCGGGCAACGCAGCCGGGTTCGGTGAGCCGCCTGCCTCGCATCGGGAACCCGCGCAACCCAACTTCGACGAGATGGATAGCTTGCTCGAGGTTTTCAGCAACTGGAGTACCGGTTCCGAAGGGGCCTCCGGGGATGGCGCGGCGCGCGAGGGCCGTCACCGGCAGGATCGCGCGGTGCCATACCGCAGTGCCGACGAGCAGGGCGTCGAACATCCCCCCGGGACCAACGGCCGCGTCATCGGGCCGAGGTTTCCCGGCGGCAGGCACCGAGGCGAGGCGTGACCGGCGGCTCCGCGGCCGCAGCCGGTCACCCGTGCTCGGCGAGCGGCGTAACGGCTAACCCGACCCCGCCCCGCCTTCGACCGCACCCTCCGCACCCGCCGCGGTCGGCCTCCGCTCCTTGCTGCGGGGACGATGCGGCGGGTGTGCCCGTCACCGGCCAGGCAAGCTAGGGTGGCGATGGCTGTGATGTGCATCGCAGCCGTGAACGAGGAGTTGGGGAGTTGCTGACATGACCACGACGGGAGTCTCGGACCGGTCGGGGGTCCGTGCTGCCGGGACACGGGGGGCTTCGGCGAGGAGCCTGGAACAACAACGGGACGAGCTCGTCGAGCAAGCAGCCACGAGCGCCTCGGACATCGCCGAGGTGATCCGGCTGTACTATCGCCACGTCCCGCCGGAGGACATCCTGGGCACCGATCCGGCCACGCTGGTAGGCATGGTGCGCGCGCACCTGCGACTTGCCGGGGAGCGCGTGCTGGGGCGCCCTGTGATCAACGTCATCAACCCCGGTCAGCAGGTGGACGGTTGGTCGTGCGAGACGACCGTGGTGCAGATCGTCACCGACGACATGCCGTACCTCGTCGACTCGGTGGCAGCCGAGCTGGCCCGATCCGGTCTCGACGTGGAGCAGATCGTGCACCCGATCGTAGTCGTCTCGCGGGACGTCTCCGGGGCGTTGATCGAAGTGTTGCCGCACGCCGATGTGGATGAGCCCCCTGAGGGAACCGAGACCGAGTCGTGGATGTGCATCCAGCTCGACCCGCTCGGCGACAGCGAGCGCACCAGCGAGCTGGAAAACCGCCTCGACTCGGTCATCAGCGACGTTCGGGAGGTGGTCGAGGACACCGAGCGGATGTCGGCCACCGTGCTCGAGCTCGCGGAGGAGCTGGAGGTCAGCCCGCCGCCGCTGGCCGAGGCAGAGGTCTCGGACGGTTCGGCGCTGCTGCGGTGGCTGGTGGACGGCCACTTCACCTTCCTGGGATACCGGCGATACGAAGTGGTCGAGGACCCGGAGGGCTCGGGAAACGAGCCAGCCCTGCGGGCCGCCCTCGCCAGCGGGCTCGGTGTGCTGCGCCGGGACAGCGTCGCGGCACGCAGCCTGACGGCGGGGCCGGACATGGCCGCGACGGCGCTGGCTCCCACACTGCTCGTGCTCACCCCCGCTAGCGCGCCGTCCACAGTGCACCGTCCGGTGCGTCCATATTACATTGGAGTGAAGACCTTCGACTCCGCGGGCCGGGTCACCGGGGAACATCGTTTCCTCGGCATGTTCACCACCTCGGCGCTGCACGCCGACGTGCTGGACATTCCGGTGGTGGAGCGGATGGTGCGCGAGGTCATCCGCCGCGCAGGGTTCCCGCTGCAGTCGCATTCCGGCCAGCGCATGCTCGAGGTGCTGCAGGAGTGGCCCCGCGCCGAACTGTTCTCCACCGACCTCGAATCCCTGTACACCATGGCCACCGGCGCGATCACGCTGGCCGACCGGAGGCGGTTGCGGCTGTTCCTCCGCAGGGATCCCTACCACCGGTTCTACTCCTGCCTGGTGTTCGTGCCCCGCGACCGGTACTCCACCCGGTCCCGAACGGCGATGCAGGACGTGCTGCTCGATGAGTTGGGTGGCTCCGAGATCGAGTTCTCCACTCGCCTCGGTGAGACCGTGCTCGCCCAGGTGCACTTCACCGTCTACACCGAACAGCCGGGCGCGGAGGAGCCCGATACCGTCCGCATCCAGGAACGCCTCAACGAGGCAGTGCGCGGCTGGGAGGATCGGCTCGTCGAGGCCTTGCTGCAGCAGCGACGCGACAGCGGTGGCTTCCAGCCGCACGCCGAGGAGACCGCCACTGAACAGGCGCAGCGATTCGCAGCCAGGCTACCCGAGGCCTACAAGGAGGACTTCTCAGCCGCCGACGGACTCGCCGACCTGCAACTGCTCGACGGTCTGTCCGAGCAGCGCGATGTCACCATGCGGTTCTACGTACCCGACGGTGGAGCCCCCGGTGACAGCCGGTTCAAGATCTACCTGGCCGGGGAAGGAGTGACGCTGTCCGCCCTGCTGCCGATGCTGCAGACGATGGGGGTCGAGGTCATCGACCAGCGTCCGTACGAGATCGAGGGAACGTCCGGCGGACGGTGCTGGATCTACGACTTCGGCCTGCGGATCGACTCAACCGTGCACGACGCCGTGCTTGCTGAAGAGGAGCTGGGGGGCCTGCGGGATCGCTTCCAGGAGGCGTTCGCTGCCGCCTGGCACGGCGACGCGGAGATCGACGGTTTCAACGGCCTGGTGCTGTGGGCCGGCCTGACGTGGCGCCAGGTGGCGGTGCTCCGTGCCTACGCCCGCTACCTGCGGCAGGCCGGGACGCCGTACTCGCAGACGTACATCGAGGACGCGTTGCTCAGCCACAGTGCGATCGCCGCCGCGCTGGTCGCGCTGTTCGAGACGAAGTTCGACCCGCGTTCGGACCCGGAAGAGCGGGCCGGTGAGGTGGAACGGCAGCAACGTGACATCGGCTCCATGATCGACGCGGTCACCAGTCTCGACGAGGATCGAATCCTCCGAGGGCTGCTCACCGTGATCACCGCGACGCTGCGGACGAACTACTACGTCACCGGCGCCGATGGCGCGCCCTGCCCGTACCTGTCGGTCAAGCTTGAGCCGCAGGCCGTGCCGGAGTTGCCCGAGCCGCGGCCGCAGTACGAGATCTACGTGTACTCGCCGCGTACCGAGGGGGTGCACCTGCGCTTCGGCGCGGTCGCCAGGGGTGGCATCCGATGGTCCGACCGGCGGGAGGATTTTCGCACCGAGGTTCTCGGCCTGGTCAAGGCACAGGCGGTGAAGAACGCCGTGATCGTCCCGGTGGGCGCCAAGGGCGGGTTCATCGTCAAGAACCCGCCCGCGCCGACAGGGGACCGGGAGCATGACCGCCGGGCGCACCACGACGAGGGAGTGGCCTGCTACCGGATGTTCATCTCCGGTTTGCTGGAGCTCACCGACAACCTCGACGCGGGCGCCATCGTGCCGCCGCGTGACGTGGTGCGCTACGACGACGACGATCATTACCTCGTGGTCGCCGCGGATAAGGGCACGGCCACGTTCTCCGATATCGCCAACGACGTCTCAGCCGCCTACGGCTTCTGGCTCGGTGATGCCTTCGCCTCAGGGGGATCCGCTGGTTACGACCACAAGGCGATGGGGATCACCGCCAAGGGCGCATGGGAGTCGGTCAAGCGGCACTTCCGGGAACTCGGGGTGGACACCCAGCGCGAGGAGTTCACCGTGGTGGGCATCGGTGACATGAGCGGGGACGTCTTCGGCAACGGCATGCTGCTGTCCGAACACATCCGGCTGGTCGCCGCCTTCAACCACCTGCACATCTTCATCGACCCCGAGCCCGATGCGGCATGGTCGTTCCGGGAACGGCAGCGCCTGTTCGAGCTTCCCCGATCGAGCTGGGAGGATTACGACCGCTCGCTGATCAGTACCGGCGGTGGGGTGTTCTCCCGTGACGCGAAGTCGATCGCGATTACCCCGCAGATGCGGGTGACGCTCGGGCTCGGCGACGAGGTGACGCAGCTGACACCGACGGAGCTGATCCGCGCGATCCTGTGCGCCCCGGTGGGATTGCTGTTCAACGGTGGCATCGGCACCTACGTGAAGGCCTCGTCGGAGTCGCACGCCGACGCCGACGACAAGTCCAACGACGCGGTACGGGTCGACGGTGTCGACCTGCGGGCCGAGGTCGTCGGCGAGGGCGGCAACCTCGGGCTCACCCAGCGTGGTCGGATCGAGTTCGCGCGCAACGGCGGCAAGATCAACACGGATGCCCTGGACAACTCCGCCGGTGTGGATACCTCCGACCACGAGGTGAACTACAAGATCCTGCTGGAACAGATCATCACCGCGGGTAAACTGGCGCGCTCCGAGCGGGACACGCTGCTGGAATCCATGACTAGCGACGTCGCCGAGCTCGTGCTGGCGAACAACTACCGTCAGAACAAGGTACTGGGTGTCAGCAGGCGGCACGCCGTCCCGATGGTGTCGGTACACCAGCGGCAGGTCAGCTTCCTGGAAGCGCACGCGGGACTCGACAGGGAGCTGGAGGTACTGCCCAGCCACGAGGAGTTCAAGGAGCTGGAGAAAGCAGGAGAAGGGCTGTCGTCGCCGGAACTGGCCAGCCTGCTCGCGCACGTCAAGCTCCAACTCGAGGACGAGCTGCTCGCCAGCGAGCTGCCGGATTTGGAGGTGTTCCAGCGGCGGCTGCCCGGCTACTTCCCTCCCGCGCTGCGCAGCCGCTTCGGCGAGGAGATCCATGCCCACCCCCTCAACCGCGCCATCGTGACCACGCTGCTGGTGAACGAGGTCGTCGATGGGGCGGGGTTGAGCTACGCCTTCCGGTTGCACGAGGAGATGCATGCCACGTCGACCGACGCGGTGCGTGCGTTCGCGGTGGTGACGGCCGTGTACGAACTTCCGGCGCTGTGGCGGCGCATCGACGAGCTGGACAACGTCGTCGCAACCGAGGTCGCCGACGACATGATGCTGGAGACTCGCCGGTTGCTGGACCGTGCCTCGCGGTGGTGGCTGTCCAACCGGCCGCAGCCGCTGGCCGTCGGATCGGAGATCGACCGTTTCGCGGGCACCGTCGGCAGGCTGGCGCCGCAAGTGCGACGTTTCCTCCGAGGCGCGCAGGCCGATGCCGTTAGCGTCGAGTACGAGCGATTGCGCGCGCAGGGTGTGCCGGAGGATGTGGCCGACCGGGTGTCGGTATTGCTGGAGATCTACGGCCTGCTGGATATCACCGAGGTCGCCGAGCTCGCGGAGCAGGAGACCGGTGTCAGCCGGGAACGCAGCCCCGAGGAGACGGCCGAACTGTACTACGCGCTGTCCGACCATCTCCAGGTGAACGCGCTGCTGACTTCGGTGAGCGCGCTGGAACGGGGGAATCGTTGGCACGCGCTGGCGCGGTTGGCGCTGCGCGACGACATCTACTACTCGCTCCGCGCCATCACTCTGGACGCGCTGCGGCACAGTAACCCCGGCGATCCGGTGGACGACAAGATCGAGCAGTGGGAGACGGTGAACGCCTCCCGGCTCGCGCGTGCCCGCGTCGCGCTCGACGAGATCAACCGCGCGGGCGGACTCGACCTGGCGACGCTGTCCGTCGCCGCTCGCCAGATGCGTAGCATGTCCGGGTAGACCCCGAGTGACCGGGCGGGCCGAGCCGGGTGCTGGGGCCCCGGCAGGTCCCGAATCCTGTGCAGGCATGCTCGACACGAGGTGCCTGTGCCCTCGACACGAGGTGCCTGTGCCCTCGACACGGGGTGTCCGATCGCTCGACACGGCCACGCGTACGGTTGATTGTGTGACGAAGCTACGAGTTCCGGACGAGGCCGAGCGGGAGAGCCTCGGCGCGTTCGCCGCGCGGCTGGTGCGCCTGGACGACCAGTCCGTGGTGCGTCTGCGCGAGCGCGGCAACGGCGTGGTGGACGCGTGGGCGAAGACGCCGTTCGAGGTGCTGGCTACGCGTAGCGTCACCGGCGAGGTGGAACCGGGTGATCTCACCGTGTCGGGCAACGAACTGCTCGCCGCCCTGGCTGTCGCGGGTGGCGAGCTGATGAATCCCGGCAAGCCGCAGGACCTGATGTGGCGTTCGGAACTGCCACCCACCGGCGGGTTCGAACCGGTCGACGACGTTCCCGTGCGAGTGGTCAGCGAAGTCACCGACCGGGGCCTCGAGGTGGCGCGCGAGAATCTGGGACCGAAGGGGACCCCGCCTGCCTCGCTGCTCGACCAGCAGGTGCTTACCGTGACCGGCGAGGAGCGCGAGCTGACGATCCCGCTCCGGTGCCTGTTCGCGTTGGCCGGTATGGGTTTCACCGGCCCGGACGACGACCATGTCCGGGTCAGTGCCAGCGACGGCTGGCTGCGGATCGACGCCCGCTACGGCGCCGTTCTGCGGCAGCGGCGGGCGCGACTGCCGCTGGTGTTCTGACGCCGCCGCCCCGTCGCGACCGTGCGCCTGCCACTCACCGCAGCCATGCGGCCGCGTCGGCGGGGAGCATCCCTTCCGCCACGTCGGCGCTGGACAGCAACACCTCACCGGCGGGGAGCTGCACCGGGGCGCCGCTGGCGTTGAGCACGCACACCAGGCCGCAGGAGCGGCGGAAGGCCAGGCATCCCGGGGGCGCCGTCGACCATTCGAGCTCGCCGTCCACGCCGGCCAGCAGCTCTCGTCGCAGGTCGATAGCGGAACGGTACAGCGACAAGATCGAGCCCGGATCCTCCAATTGGGCAGCTACCGTGAGCTCGTCCCAGTCCTTCGGCATCGGCAACCAGGTGGTCTCGCTGCCGGAGAACTCGTACGGCGGGGCCTCGCCTTCCCACGGGATGGGAACCCGGGCTCTGTCGCGCCCCGGGTGTCCCGGGCGGGTACGTGCCATCGGGTCGGTGACCACCTCGTCCGGAATCTCCGCATCGGGCAGGCCGAGTTCCTCGCCGTTGTACACGTACACCGCGCCGGGTAGTGCCAGCTCCACCAGTGCCATGGCGCGCGCCCTGCGCAGCCCGACCTCGCCGCCGCCGTAGCGGCTCACCTGGCGCGGGAGATCGTGATTGGTCAGTGTCCAGGTGGGAAGCGTCCCAGCGCGGGCGGCGACCGTCATCGCCTGGTGCACCGCGGTCCGGATCGACTCGGCGTCGAACCGCGCCAACGCCAACCGGAAGTCGAACGCCTGGTGCAGCTCGCCGGGGGCCAGGTACCGGGCGAATCGCTCCTCCTCGAAGGCCCAGACCTCGCCGACAGCCATCCGTCCCGGGTACTCGTCCAGTACGCCACGGATACGCCGGTGCACCTCGTGCACCCCGTCGTTGTCGAACCGTGGGTCGAAGAAACGGCTCGCGTCGGAGGACTCCGCGGCGCGAGGGTCCATGTCGACCAGCTCGGCCGGCTTGGCGATACCGTGCGCGACGTCGATGCGGAAGCCGTCCACCCCGCGATCCAGCCAGAACCGCATGGTCCGCTCGAAGTCGGCTCGCACCTCGGCGTTCTCCCAGTTCAGGTCGGGTTGCTCCGGGGCGAAAAGATGGAGATACCACTGGCTGGGCATGGTGCCGCCGCCGTCGTCGATCCTCGTCCATGCGGGGCCGCCGAAGGCGCTGAGCCAGTTGTTCGGTGGCTGGTGCCCACCGGGTCCGCTGCCCGGCCGGAAGATGTAGCGGTCGCGCTCAGCGCTGCCTGGACCGGCAGCACAGGCCTGTACGAACCACTCGTGCTGGTCACTGGTGTGGTTCGGTACGAGGTCGAGCAGGACCCGGATGCCGTGCGCGTGCGCGTCGGCGATGAGCGCATCGAAGGCCTCGAGATCGCCGAACATCGGGTCCACCGAACGCGGGTCGGCCACATCGTAGCCGCCGTCGGCCATCGGCGAGGCATAGAACGGGGTCAGCCACAGCGCATCGACCCCGAGCAGCTCCAGGTAACCCAACCGGGAACGCACACCTTCGAGGTCACCGTTGCCGTCTCCGTTCGAATCGGCGAACGAGCGGACGTACACCACGTACACCACGGCGTCCCGCCACCATGTGTGGTGCTCCTGCTCCTCACCGGAATAGTGAGACCCCTGCTCGCCGGACTCCACAACGCCGGGACGGTTACTTCGCACCCCTCGTCGCATGACCAACTATCCTGCCATCTCCCCGACACGGCGGGACACGACGGGAGTGTCGCTGGCTCACACCCAGCTGTTCATCAGGCTGTGAGCGGCCATTTCCAGGTAGTCCCACAGCTGTTGTCGGTACGGCTCGGGCAGTTCGGCCTCGTCCACAGCCACGCGCATGGCACGCAGCCACGCGTCGCGTTCGATCGGCCCGATGGAGAACGGCGCGTGCCGCATGCGCAGCCGGGGATGGCCGCGTTGCTCCGAATAGGTTCGCGGCCCACCCCAGTACTGTATGAGGAAGAGACGCAGATGCTCTTCGGCAGGCCCCAGGTCGTCCGGGTAGAGGGGGCGCAGGACCTCGTCCTCGGCGACCTCCTGGTAGAAGCGGGAGACGATCCTGCGGAATGTCGGTTCGCCGCCGATGGCCTCGTAGAGGGTCGCCGGTTGCTGCTCCGGTTGCGCTGTGCTCACATCTCCATCCTGACGTATCGCTCGCGCCTGTCGCGAACCCCGCGGCTCACGGGTTGTTGCCGCCGAAGATGCGGGGCATGGGCCGCTCGAAGCCCGCCTCGGCCAGCGCCGTGGTGATCCTGCCGTGCAGCGCGCGCTGCACCATCCACTGGCTTCCCGGCTTGACCTTGACGGTGAGGCGTAGCTGGATGTACTCGGGCGTCATCGCCGTGACGCCCAGCACCTCCGGGGCCTCTAGCACCTCGGCCCGCACCGGATCCTCGCCGGTGACCTGCTGTGCGACGGTGGCGAGCAGCTCGCTGGCGCCGTCGATGTTGGAGTTGTAGGCGAGGGGAACGTTCACGACGGCGACCGCGTAGCTCTGGCTGTAGTTGCCGACTCGCATGATCTCGCCGTTGCGGACGTACCAGACGGTGCCGTTGATGTCGCGCAGCGTCGTCACCCGGAGCCCGACCGTCTCCACCGTCCCCTCTGCCTCGCCGGCGTCGATGTAGTCCCCGACGCCGTACTGATCCTCGACCATCATGAAGATTCCGGAGAGGAAGTCGCGGACCAGGTTCTGCGCACCGAAACCGACCGCGACGCCGACCACACCGGCCGAGGCGAGGATCGGGCCGAGATTGATGCCGAGCTCGCTCAACACCAGCATGGCCGCGATCAGGAACACCACGAACGAAGTGATCGACTTCAGGACCGATCCGATGGTGGCCGCGCGCTGACGGCGGCGCTCGGCCAGCGTGTCGGAGTTCAGCACCGAGCTCCGCTCGCGGAGCGACCGCAACAGCGCGGGCGACTTGCTCTCCCCGTTCGGCGGGGGAGTGGTGACCTTGCCGATGACCCGATGCAGCGCGAAGCGGATGAGGAAGGCGATGCCGAGGATGAGCAGGATCTTGAGCGGTTTGGCGATCAGCCAGTCCGCCGAGGCGGCCAACCAGTCATGGCCGGTGAGCTCGTAGACGTTCGCGCACCAGGTGCCCCGTTCCTCTGCGCAAGCCGGTTGTTCGAGAAATGCGTTCACGATCGGTGCGTCCTTGATCGTCGTCGGCTAACGTGGTCGCTGAATCGAATGTGCGTGATGCGTCTCTCAGTAGACGTGCTATTGAGGGACCAGGCGTGGTCGACTATGCCTGCGCCGGTGGAGGTGGTCGAGTGCGGGAGCGAGAACCAGTCCCGATAGGCGACCCCGTTCCGCACCGGAACGGGGACGGATCGGTTCGGCGGCAGGACGCGCCGTTGGCAAGGAAGTCCTCGAAGACTTCGAGGTCGTCACCGAAATCGCTGCGCCGCGGTGTACGGCGAGCGCGCGAGTCGGACGGGGCCGACGATGGTTCGCCACCCACATGGGGCCGGAGCCGGGTACTGCTGCTTAATGCCAGCTTCGAACCGCTGACCGCGCTCCCGCTGAAGCGAGCCGTCGTGCTGGTGGTCTGCGGTAAGGCCGAGATCGTGCACAACGATCCGGCCGGTCTGGTGCTGCATTCGGCGCGTACGGCGATCCCCGTTCCCTCCGTGATCAGGCTGAGTACGTACGTGCGTGTACCTTACCGTGCGCACGTACCGCTGACACGCGCGGGAATCATGCATCGGGACCGGTTCCGCTGCGCGTATTGCGGAAGCAAGGCCTCGACTATCGACCACGTGGTGCCCCGGAGCAGGGGAGGGGGCCATTCCTGGCACAACTGTGTGGCGAGCTGCTCGAAGTGCAACCACCGCAAGGCCGACCGGTTGCTCGGCGAGCTCGGCTGGACATTACGTACCGTCCCGCACACGCCTCATGGGCAACACTGGCGGCTGCTCGCCCAGGTCAACGACAGGGACGCGGACTGGCGTCCTTACTTGGGCGCGCCGGCTGCCTAGCGGCTGCTCGCCAGCGGCTTCGCTGCGGCGCGACAGCACGGGGGTTGGCAACACTGGGTAACGCTGTGTGCCCGTGTCGGGCACTCGCGACCGCACCACACCGCCGAAATCGGGGTGACCTGTCACACCCCGGGTCTCAGCGGTGTGGGCGGCGTGGAGCGTGGTGCGGCGACAGGACCGCAGGGGTGGGCAACGGCACGGCATGCACGGCCGGTGCCGTGGACAAGGGAGGCATGGTCAGCTCGCGGTGACGCGGGTGCCTGCGGTGACCCGGGTGCCTCGGGTGACGCGGGTGCCTGCGGTGACCCGGGTGCCACGGGTGACCCGGGTGCCTCGGGTGACGCGGGTGCCTCGGGTGACGCGGGTGCCTGCGGTGACCCGGGTGCCACGGGTGACCCGGGTGCCTGCGGTGACCCGGGTGCCACGGGTGACGCGGGTGCCTGCGGTGACCCGGGTGCCACGGGTGACGCGGGTGCCTGCGGTGACCCGGGTGCCACGGGTGACCCGGGTTCCGCAGGTGACGCGGGTGCCACGGGTGACCCGGGTTCCGCAGGTGACGCGGGTGCCACGGTGGCCGGTCGAGGCGAGGTCGTCGATGATTACCGGAGCTTCGGTCATAGTCTGCATGTCGTGTCCTTGTGATCGCTGATTGCTGCGTGTACATGGCAAGGATCGGAGTGAAATCTGCAACCCCCGTCCAGGTGAAAAGTTACGAGGGATGTGCGGGCCGAACAAGGTGCGAGCGATGAGTGCGGGGATCTCTACGGTCAGTTGCCAACGTTCGCGCTACGTTCTTGGGCTCATCGTTGGAGAGGGGTCCGCGACAGTCGGCGGACGGTCTTTGTAGCGCGACGACCGGTCCCTGCCCGCCCGGCGTCGCCTGTGCGGCGGGCGGATCGGATACCCTCAGATTGTGTTCGATCTCGAAACGATCTTGTACCTCGTCGTCATTCCCGGCGCCATCTACGCGCTCATCACGTTGGTGACGCTGCGGTCGAAACTGGTGTCGGCACCGCGGTACCGTCCTGGTCAGGAATGGAACTACCCGCCGGTGTGGTGGACAGCGAACTCGGAAGGGGTCGGTAGGCCCGTCGCGGGCGTGGGATCCGGCGGCAGGTCCGGAGAGCCGACGCGGCAAGGGAAGACACGTGAACGGGGAGGTGCCCGTGGCACTTGGTGAGCTGACCAGACCGACGGAGGCCGGCGGCGAAGCCGAACGCGAATCGGGAGCCGCGGTTACGGCGAGCGGGCGTGTCTCCGTGGCGCGTGAGTACGAGCCCGCTGCTCCAACTGGACCATTCAGGCCGTCCCAGTTGGCCCGTATCGACGAGGCACTGACCCTGTCGAGTCGGGAGACCGGTCTGGACTTCAGCGTGTATCTCGGCGAGCTCGGCGAGGACAGCCGGGCGGGCGCGGAACGGCTGTTCGACCGTATCGGCGAGCGCGAGCCGTTCTCGGTGCTCATCGCGATCTCCCCCGGTGAGCGTGTGCTGGAGATCGTCACCGGTGAGGTCGCCATGCACCGCATCCCCGAGCGCGGCCTGAAGCTCGCGGTGATGAGCATGGTCGCCGCCTTCAAGGAAGGTGATCTCAGCGGCGGTATCGTCACCGGCCTCCGGATGCTCGCCGACCAAGCCGGATCCGCGCCCTCCCGCTGACCCCCTCTCACCAGCCCGGGAGCGGGTTTGGTGGTGAGCCGAAGGGCCCCTCCGGTGCATATTCGGTACCCGAGGAGTCCTTCGGCTCACACCTGCGGCGGGGTTCAGTCGCCGCTCTGGTCGAACTCGCGGGCGGCGAGTGCCCGTACGATGCCTGCACGGCCTTCCGAGACCAGCCTCCGCAGCGCGGGCGGGTGATCCTCCGCTAGCCAGGCGTCGGCGAGCTCGACGCTGCGCCGGTCCACCGACCACGACGGGTACATCCCCACCGCGATCGGTTGGGCACGCTCGCTGGAGCGGCGGTGCCACACGGGGCCGATCTCCGCGAAGTAGCGGGCGGCGTAATCGCTCAGCAGGGACTTCTGCGACGGATGCGCGAATCCCGCGATGATCGCGTCGTTGATGGCGTTCGGTAACTCGTCGTCGTGCACCGCCCGTTCCCAGGCGCGTTCCTTGGCTTCCCGCGTGGGGCGCAGCGCCATCGCCCGCTCGTAATGCCGCCTGCCGGTCGAGGTGTTGTCCCTTTCCAGCTCCGCCTCGATCTCAGTCTCGCGCGCCGCGCCGTGCGCCACCAATGCCTGCAGCAGCCGCCACCGCAGGTCGGTGTCCACCGTGAGACCGTCGAGCGGCCGGGCGCCCTCCAGCAGGCCCGCCAGCATCGAAAGGGATTCCTCGTCGAGGACGGAGCTGGTCAACGCGTTGACGAACGCCAACTGGTGGTCGGAGCCGGGTTCGGCGTCGCGGGCGAGCTCGCGCAGCCGGGCGGTGAACGCAGGCCAGCCGCGTTCGGCGGCCCAGGTGGGATCGGCGTACGAGCCCAGTGCCGTTTGTGCCTGCATCAGCACCCGCTGCACCACGCCGATCTCCTCGCCAGCACCCATGCCGCGCGTCACCAGCGTCACGAAGTCCCGTGCCTTCAGCTCGGCCTCACGCGTCATCTCCCACGCCGCCGACCAGCACAGTGTGCGCGGTAGCGGCTCTGCGATGTCGGCGATCCGGTCGATCACCGTCACCAACGAGTCGGGATCCAGCCGCATGGTGCAGTAGGTAAGGTCGTCGTCGTTGACCAGCAGGAGCTTGCCGCGCGGGACACCGATCAGGTCGCCGACCTCGGTACGTTCCCCGGAGACGTCCAGCTCCACACGGTGGGTCCGCACCAGTGATCCCGAACCGTCGTCGTCGTAGACGCCAACGGCGAGTCGGTGGGTGCGCAGCTCCCCGCCGCCCGGCTGGGCGCCGCCCTGCAGCAGCGCGAACTGGCTGAAGCGATCCTGCTCGTCGACCGTGAACGCGGGTCGGATCGTGTTGAGCCCGGTGGTCTCCAGCCACTGCGCGCTCCACCACGACAGGTCCCGTCCCGAGGCTTCCTCCAACGCGGCGAGCAGGTCGTCGAGGGTGGCGTTATCCCAGGCGTGCTTGTCGAAGTACACCTTCAGCCCGGAGAGGAAGTTACTCAGCCCCACGTAGGCCACCAGCTGCTTGAGTACGCTCGCGCCCTTCGCATAGGTGATGCCGTCGAAATTCACCTCCACTGCCTGCAAGTCGACCATGTCGGCGGCGATGGGGTGGGTGGACGGCAGCTGGTCCTGCCGGTAGGCCCAGGACTTCTCGATGTTGGCGAAGCTGGTCCAGGCGTGCCGATACTCGGTGGCCTCGGCCTGGGCGAGGACGCTGGCGAAGGTGGCGAAGGACTCGTTGAGCCACAGGTCGTCCCACCAGCGCATGGTCACCAGGTCGCCGAACCACATATGGGCCATCTCGTGCAGCAGTGTTTCGCAGCGGCGCTCGTAGGCGTACCGGGTGACCCGTGAGCGGAACACGTAGTCCTCGAGAAACGTCACCGCGCCTGCGTTCTCCATGGCTCCCGCGTTGAACTCGGGCACGAACAGCTGGTCGTACTTCGCGAACGGGTAGGCCACCCCGAAGTTCTCGTGGTAGAAGTCGAAGCCTTGTTTCGTCTCGGCGAACAGCCGTTCGGCGTCCATGTGCTCGGCGAGCGAGGCGCGGCAGTAGAGCCCTAGCGGGATCCGGATCGTCCGGCCGTGGCCACCCTGCTCGCTCTGCGCGTCAGGCTCGGCACCGGGAAGCGTGCCGGTGTAGGTGTCGCGCCACTCGGCGTACGGACCCGCGATCAGCGCGACAAGGTAGGTCGAGATGCGTTCCGACTCGGCGAAGGTGGTGCGCACGGCCCCGGAAGCGGTGTCGGCGGTCGCGGCGACCGGGGCGTTCGAGATCACCCGCCAGTCACGGGGTGCGGTGACCGCCAACCGGAACACCGACTTCAGGTCGGGTTGGTCGAAGCAGGCGAACATACGCTTGGCATCGGCCGTCTCGAACTGGGTGTACAGGTAGACGTTGTCGTCGACGGGATCGACGAACCGGTGCAGCCCTTCGCCCGTGTTCATGTACCGGCACTCGGCGTGCACCGTGAGCTCGTTGTAGTCGGCGAGGTCGGGCAGCGTGATGCCCCGGTCCTCGGCATAGTTGGAAACGTCGAGCTCGACCCCGTTGAGCGTGGCAGCGTGCACCCGCGCGGCAACGATCTCCACCCAGGAGCTGCTGCCCGGTTCGGTGGCGGTGAACGAGATCGTGGTCCGGGAGTCGAACGTGTCGACGCCCGGCGCGCCGCCGCCGTCGGTCAGGTCGAGCTCGATGTCGTAAGAGACGACATCGAGCAGGTGGGCACGTTGCCTGGCTTGGTCGCGGGTCAGGTTCGGAGCAGCCACAAGCACCTCGGTAGGTCGACGATCGGGATCACATGGCCCCGAACGGGGGCAATCGAATCCAATCATGAAGCGCCCGCACGTGCAGCAACCCGTGCGCATCCGCTCCCGGCTGGCCCATCGCCTCGACCCGAGACAGCCCGGAACATCCTGCGGGCGTGCGGTGTTGCCCCAGATGGAACCCGACCGGATCCCGACGATCTCAGGGAGTTCGTATGACAGCTGCGCCCACCGGCAACCAGCCCACGCGGGTCGATTTCTACTTCGATCCGGCCTGCCCGTTCGCGTGGATCACCTCGCGCTGGATCCTCGAGGTGGAGCGGCACCGAGACATCGACCTGCAGTTCCGGGTGATGAGCCTGGCGGTGCTCAACGAGGGACGCGACGTATCTGACGACTATCGCGCGCTGCTGGACAGGGCGTGGGGGCCCGTGCGGGTGGCCGTGGCCGCGGCCGAGCACGGTGGGCAGGAGGTACTGCGCGATCTCTACACGGCGATGGGAACGCGTATCCACAACGGTGGTATGAGCGATTTCGACACCGTCATCGCCGAGTCGCTCGCCGAGGTCGGGCTGCCCGACGAGCTGGCCAAGGCGGCCGGGAGCACCGAGTACGACGAGCGGCTGCGGGCCAGCCACCACGAGGGCATGGATCCGGTCGGTATGGACGTGGGCACCCCGACCATCCACATCGACAGTGTCGCGTTCTTCGGCCCGGTGCTGAGCTCGATCCCGCGCGGCGAGGAGGCGGTGCGGATGTTCGACGGGGCGCGGCTTCTCGCGGGCTACCCGGACTTCTTCGAGCTCAAGCGGACCCGCAGTGGCGAGTTGCGGTTCGACTGACCCGCTGCGGCGGCCTCGCCGGTTCACCTTCATCGCTGACCGGCGGTACCGCGGTGTGCCAGGGTGGTACCCGAACCGCGATGTGGCGGTACAGCAACGAGCCAGCGATGCGAGGAGGCCTGCGTGACGGCGTCAGCGACGATTCGAGCCGCACACTTCATCGACGGGCGGGCGCGTGACGGTGACGGCGCGTCCATCGACGTGCTCAACCCGGCGACCGAGCAGCCACTCGGGTCGGTTCCCGCCGGCTCGCGCGCCGACGCGGAAGAGGCCGTCGCCGCCGCGCGCAGGGCTTTCGGCGAGTGGGCGGCCCGCCCAGCCGCGGAGCGCGCCGAGATCGTGCGGCGGATCGCCGAGGGCATCACCGCGCGGCGTGACAGCCTCGCCGAGGTGATCACCGCGGACGTCGGCGCGCCCATCACCTTCGCCACGAAGGTGCAGGCCAGCCTTCCCGCGGCGACCTCGAAGGCGGTGGCGGACCTGGTCACCTCCGGTGAGTTCGCCTTTACCGAGGAGATCGGCAACTCGCTGGTGGAGCGTGAACCCGTCGGGGTGGTCGCGGCCATCACACCGTGGAACTACCCGATGCACCAGATCATGGCCAAACTGGCGCCCGCCCTCGTCACGGGCTGCACGGTCGTGCTCAAGCCGAGCGAGGTCGCGCCGCTGTGCACCGACCAGCTGGTCGAGGTGCTCACCGAGGCGGGCGTGCCCCCGGGGGTGGTCAACATCGTGCACGGTACCGGCGACGAGGTCGGTGCCGCGCTGGCCGCGCACGCCGATGTGGACATGGTGTCGTTCACCGGCTCCACGCGCGGTGGCCGTGCCGTCTCGGCCGCCGCGGCGGATACGGTCAAGCGGGTCACCCTGGAGCTGGGAGGGAAGTCGGCGAACGTGATCCTCGGCGACGCCGATCTGACCAAGGCGGTCAAGCTGGGTGTGGCCAACGCCTTCCTCAACGGTGGGCAGAGCTGTAACGCCTGGACCAGGATGCTGGTCCCACGGTCACAGCACGACGATGCCGTGACCCTGGCCTGCGAGGCAGCGGCTAAGTACCAGCCTGCCGATCCCGCCGACGAAGGGACCCGGCTCGGCCCGATGGTCTCCGAGCTGCAGCGGGACACCGTGGTCGGCTACATCCGCTCGGGAGTCGAGGCAGGTGCGCGGCTGGCCTACGGCGGCCCGGAGAAGCCGGACGGTCACGACACCGGCTACTTCGTGCGCCCGACGGTGTTCGCCGACGTGACCCCGGAGATGACCATCGCCAAGGACGAGATCTTCGGCCCGGTGTTGTCCGTAATGCCCTATGACGACACCGGAGGCACCGACGACGACGCGGTCCGCATCGCCAACGGCACCGTGTACGGGCTGGCCGGTGCGGTGTTCTCCGCCTCGGACGAGCGTGCCTTGTCGGTCGCGCGCCGGATGCGGACCGGCCAGGTGGACATCAACGGGGCATCGTTCAACCCGAAGGCCCCCTTCGGCGGTTACAAGCAGTCGGGCAACGGGCGCGAGTTCGGCAGCTACGGCATCGAGGAGTTCTGCGAGATCAAGTCGATCCAGCGTTGACGTGACGCGGTAGCCGCGGCGGGTCACCGGGGGCGGCGTACGGCATCGTCGAGCGGCACCGACGTGCCAGGCGCGGCGATCCTCACGCTGGTGTCCCTGCCCGCCGCGGCGACCTCGGCCGCGAACTCCTGGGGAGGGTCGACCAGCAGCCTGCGCATCCGGCTCCCTGGCGGCCCCGGCATGCGCGCCAGTCCGGTGAACGCCAGTGTGCCCCAGTGCACCGGGACCGCAACGCTGGGGCGGAGCAGGCCCACCGCTTCGGAAGCGCAGGCCGGATCCAGGTGTCCCTCCCCGAGGGACCAGCCCCAGCCCCACACCGGCAGGAGCGCGACGTCCACCGGCGCCAGCGAGGCCATCTCGGGAAAGAGTCCGGTGTCGCCCGCGACATAAACCCGTATGCCGCCAGATTCGAGCAGATGCCCGAGTGCGGGGGACTGCGGGCCGTGGGTCAGCCGGGGTCCCCAGCGGTGGCCCGAGTGGTGGGCCGGGGTGGCGGTGATGCACAGGTTGCCCTCGGTGATCCGCTCGCCGACGTCGATCTCCTCTACCAGCGGGAAGCCCTTCCTGCGCAGCCACGGTCCGGCCCCGCGGGGAACGACGATGCGGGTGTCGCTGCCGACCAGCCGCAGCGAGGGCAGGTGCAGGTGATCGGCGTGCAGATGGGAGATCAGCACGATATCCACCCCTGACCAGTCCTGTTCGCTGGGCGGTTGGGCGACCCTGGTCAGCGGTCCCACGCGCGGCGTGAGTACCGGGTCGGTGAGCACGACGGCGCCACCGAGCTCCAGCCGTACCGTGGAGTGACCGATGAAACGCATCGTGGGGTGGCTCACTCTTCGAGTATTACGCGCCGGAGGCCTCTCGAACCACCCACGCGCGTTGCCGTTCGACGAACGCTCGGTCAACAGGATCTCCGTGACCGGGGACCACCACGGCAGGACCGAGCGCCAGGATGGTCTCCAGTGCCGCGGGCCACTCGTCTGGCCAGGAGTCCTCGCCCACCGATGGCGGGGCGCCCTGCTCGACCAGGTCCCCCGCGAAGACCACTCCGGTGTCCGGCACATGCACGATCACGTCGTGGTCGGTGTGCCCGCGTCCAGGGTGGATCAGCGTGACGGTGCGCTGTCCGAGGTCGAGCTCGGTCGCGCCGGTCAGCAGTCGGCTCGGCAGCACGGTTGCGGCGGCTTCGAGGGCGGCGGCCGCTGCTGGCCTGCCCTGGTCGCGGTAGTGCGCCGCCCAGCGTTCCCGTTGCGGTCGATCGGTCGCGGCGATCGCGCCGGGGCACCGGGCGTGTGCCCATACCGGGCACGGTGCGAATGCCGCGGTACCGAGGAAGTGGTCGAAGTGGGCGTGAGTGATCACCACCTGCCACGGCAGACCCGTCACCTCCCGCACCGCGGCGGCGAACTCGTAGCCGTGATGCTCGTCACGGCCGGTGTCCACGACCAGGCAAGCCCGAGTCCCCGTCACCAGCCCCAGCGTCTGGTCCAGCTCGGCGTAACGGCGGACCAGCACCCCGTCGGCGATCCGCAACCAAGTTCCCGCGTCGGCGTCCACCCCCGCCATTCTGCCGTGGCGGGGGTGGACACGGGTGCGGGTAGCCGGATGGCAGACTCTGGAACGTGCGTGTCTATCTCGGAGCCGACCACGCGGGGTTCGAACTGAAGAACCATCTGGTCGCACACCTGGCAGGGCAGGGCCATGACGTTGTCGACGTCGGCCCGTACAGCTACGACCCGGCCGATGACTACCCGCCGTTCTGCATCGAGACCGCACGGCGCGTTGTCGCCGACGAGGGCAGCGTGGGTGTGGTGATCGGTGGTTCCGGCAACGGGGAGCAGATCGCGGCGAACAAGGTCGCGGGCGCGCGGGCGGCGTTGGCCTGGAGCCCGGAAACGGCGCGACTGGCGCGGCAACACAACCATGCGCAGCTGATCGGCATCGGCGCGCGGATGCACACCACTGAGGAGGCGACCGGGATCGTTGCCGAGTTCCTGGCGACCCCGGTCGACCCCGACGAGCGGCACACCCGGCGGGTGGAGCAGCTGCTGGCCTACGAGCGCACAGGGGAGGCGCCCGCGCTGCCTGCGAGTGGGTAGCCGGGTAGGCACGGCGTATGCCGGAAGGTCACACGCTGCACCGCCTCGCCGAGTTGCATCATCGCCGTTACGCCCGCCACCGCGTCGCTGTCTCGAGTCCGCAGGGTCGCTTCGCCACCGGGGCCTCCGTTGTGGATGGTGCCGTGTTCACAGGCGCGGAGGCGTACGGAAAGCACCTGTTCCACCACTACGGCGCGGCGGGTACCGTGCACATCCATCTCGGGCTGTACGGCAAGTTTGCCGAGGCCCCGTTGCCGGTGGAACCGCCCGTCGGCAAGGTACGCATGCGCGTGGTGGGGCCCACCCACTGGACCGACCTGCGCGGCCCCACCCGGTGCGAGCTGATCACCGAGCCCGAACGCGACGTGCTGGTGAGCAAGCTCGGACCGGACCCGCTGCGGCCCGACGCCGATCCGGAGCGGGCCTGGGACCGCGTCTCCCGCTCGCGTGCGCCGCTGGCGGTGCTGCTCATGGACCAGTCCGTGATCGCGGGAGTCGGTAACGTCTATCGGGCCGAGCTGCTGTTCCGGCACGGCATCGACCCGGCGACGCCGGGCGAACGGCTCGACAGGGACACCTGGCAGGCGCTGTGGACCGACCTGGCCGAGCTGATGGCCTACGGCGTGACGACCGGCCGGATCGACACCGTGCGGGACGAGCACGCACCCGAGGCGACCGGTCGCGCGCCGCGCCGTGACCGGCACGGCGGCGAGGTCTACGTCTACCGGCGTGCCGGGCAGCCGTGCTACGTCTGCGGCACCGCGATCGCGCTGCGCGCGCTGGCCTCACGCAAGCTGTACTGGTGCCCGCGCTGCCAGGCCTGCCACGCTGGTCCGGCTGATCAGGTGGGGTGAACGGGGCGCGGCGTCAGAAGCCCATGTCGCCGAGGCCCATGTCGCCGCCGCCGAGGCCCGCGTCATCGCCACCCAGGTCACCGCCCATGTCGCCTGCCTCGCCGGACTCGAGCGCGTCCTCCTGGCCCGCGTCGTAGCCCGATTCCCACGCCTGGGCGCTGGGCACCCCGGCCATGCCGGAGAACATGGTGCTGAACAGCAGCACCGAACCCATACCCCAGGCCCCTGCCACGAGCGCCGGGCGCCACCAGGGTTCGCTGTACCACCCCTCGGGGACAGGACGTCCGGCCACGCGGCCGCCCGGGTAGTAGTGCGGGGTTTCGGCGCCGGGCTCCGGGGAAGCCTGGTATCGGTGTCCCGACACCGTCACGTCGCGGTGCTCGGTCACCGCACCCGCGCGGGCCCGCTCCGCCTCGTCCGGCAGTGCCGGTCCGGGGTCCATCCCCATGGCCTTGCGTGCCGCCCGCACGTAGTACAGCCCTTCCATCGCGGTATCGGTCACCAGCCTGGCCTGCCGGACCGTTCGCGCCTGCTCGAGCTGCGAGCCCGCGGCGGTGTAGCGCTCGGCAGCGTCGCTGATGGCTTGCTGGGACGCTACGTCGGTGCCGGTCAGGGAGAGCACCTGGCCGCCGAGGCGCTCCATCCACCGCCGCGCCTCGGCCTTGGCGTCTTCCAGCTCTTGCTGTCGACGGCTGGCTTGCTGCCCGGAGAAGTAGATCCAGGCGACGACAAGCGCGGCACCGACGATGAGGACGATGAGTAGCTCGGTCATGGTTACGTTCCCCGCTCGTGCTGCCTCGGTACTGGCTGCCGTTGCCCGTGTCGCCATGCTACCGGGCTCGCGGGCACGTACCGCCGGTACGGCGCATGGGGTGGTCGTGGCGCGGGCTGCGGTGCGGGGCTGTACGGTTTGAGGTTATGCCGAGGTTCCGGCGCAGGAAGCGTGACGGCGTGCCCGTGCGACGGTTCCGCCGAGCGAAGTCGGTGGTGCCCTCGACGATCGCGTCGGTGAACACCATCGTCGCGGTGCGGCTCGCCGAACTGCTGGAGCGGGATCCCGAGTTCCGTGATCAGGCACTTGAGATGGGGGTGATCGATCATCGCTGGCTCGAGGATCCGGGACGGCATCCCATGTCCCGGGTGCCGCCCGTGGCGGTGATGCGTCGGTTCTTGGAACGTTCGGTCGAGCGGCGTCCATCCGCGCTGACCCGGTTGGGACTGAGTGCGCTCCAGGTGCTCGCCGCAGACGGCGAGCTGATCAGGGATGCCGCCGGGCAGGCCCGAGTGACCGTGGTGTTCACCGACCTCGAGGGGTTCACGCGCTATACCTCGACACACGGGGACAGCGCGGCTCGGGAACTGCTGGACGAGCACCACCGGGCGGTCGGGCCGATCGTGCGACGCTGGGGTGGCCGGGTGGTCAAGCGGTTGGGCGACGGGTTGATGCTGACGTTTCCCGACCCTGGCTACGCCGTGCGGGCGGCACTGGAGTTGGTCGATCAGCGGCCGGAAGGGCTCAAGGTCCGCGCAGGGCTACATGCCGGGGAAGCGGTAGTGACCAGGGACGACCTCGTTGGCCACGTGGTCAACATCGCCGCCCGCATCACCGACCTGGCAGCCGGGGGACAGGTGCTGGCCAGTGAAGCGGTGATCACCGAAGCCGGGGAGCTGGACGGGCTCCGGCTGTCCAAGCCGCTTCGCAAGCGCGTCAAGGGAGTCAGCCAGCCGGTCTCGGTACGCGCGGTGCGTCCCGGGACGGCGTGACCCGCGCCCGTGCGCCCCACCACGGGGCGGTGGCTACGGGCAGGCAGCGCGTGCGGGTGCCACGCTGCCTGCCCGCGTCATGGGGTGGGCTCCGACGGGAATCGAGAGGCGCATCTAGAGCGTTACGCCGCGTTCCCAGAACACCAGCACCCTGGTCAGCAGGGCGATCAGCCGGTCGAACGCGAACCCGAGCACGCCGAGCACGGCGACGACCGCGAGGACCCCGTCGGGCTCGAAGTTCGCCCTGGCGAGCATGAGCATGTAGCCGAGCCCCCGGCTCTCGCCGATCATCTCCGTCACCACGATCACGATCAGCATGATCGGGGCGGCGGCGCGCAGTCCGGTCAGCATCGCGGGCAGCGCCGCTGGCACGATAACGTCCCGCAACGTGCGGAACCAGCCGGCGCCGATGTTGCGCGCCAGCCACAGCTGGTCCTTGGTGACCGCCCGCGCGCCGACATAGGTGCCCAGCGCCATGGGGTAGAGGCATTCCAGCGCGACCAGCGTGACCTTCGGCGCCGCGCCGAGCCCGAACACCAGGATGAGGATGGGGTACAGCGCCAAGCGCGGGATCGGGTAGGTGGCACCGAGGATCGGCTGCAGCATCGCCTCGGCCCAGCGGCTCCGTGCCATGAGTATCCCGATCGCGCAGCCGACGACAATCGCGATGAGCAGGCCTGCGAACGCCAGCCCAAGGGTGATCCGGGCGTGGAACCACAGCGCACCGGTCTGGATGTCGAACACGACCCGGGTGCCGATCTCGCTCAGCGTCGGCATCAGCCGAGCGCCGCTGGTGACGGCGACGAACTCCCATACGGCCAGCAGCAGCGCGATGCCGAGCAGCCTGCGCAGGGTCGGGCCAGGGGATGCGTTTCGCAGCGCCGAGCTCGCTGTCGCGGTGAGATTAGCCACGGCCGGCCTCCAGTTCCTGTCCGATCGTGAGCTTGCCTGCGGCCCACCGGAACAGCGCGTCGGCGGTGCCGCCGAGCACGGCCACGGCGGCGAGCGCGGCCCACAACACGTCGTAGTCCCCGGTGGTGCGCGCGGCGAAGAGCTCACCACCCAGCCCGGCGTCGGTGCCGGTCCCGCTGCCGATCGCCTCGGTGGCGAACATGAAGATGAACGCCAGCGCGAGCGCCTGCCGGATCCCGGCGACGGTGCGGGGCAGTGCCGCGGGCAGCACCACCTGCAGGATGGTGCGCAGCTTGCCTGCCCCGGCGTTCATGGCGACCCACACCAGCGACTGGTCGACCGACCGGGTGGCCGCGTGGGCGTTCAGGTAGGCGGGGAAGAAGCACGCGGTGGCGATGACGATGATGCGTGCCGGGTCGCTGAACCCGAGCCAGATCGCGATGATCGGCAAGAAGGTGATCTTGGGGATGGGGTACACCAGGCTGACGGGACCGTCGAGCAGGTCACCGAACCTCCGGGAGACGCCGGACAGCAGCCCGAGCAGCACCCCGGAGGCGGTGCCGATCACGAAGCCCGCCACCAGCCGCTGCAGGCTGCTGGCTGCCAGCTCCACCAGCCTGCCGGACGCGGTGAGCTCGGCGGCCGAGGCGAGGATCGCGCTCGGGGTGAGGATGTACTCGGGCAGGCCGAGCGTCCTGCCGTACAGCTCCCAGACCGAAAACACGATCAGTACCGCGGCCAGTGCCACCGGCCAGCGCCGCTCGAGCATCCACTCGGCGAGCGAGGCCCGGCTGTCGCGATCGGCGGCCTCGGGCGCGGGCTGTGGTCGGGTGGCGGTGGTGCTCATGACGACCCCCCGCTCGGGTCGTTCATTGGCTTGTCCCTGGCGGTTTCCCGTTGGCCTGCCTGTTGCCGGATGAGCTCCCAGAAGTGGGCGTGGTACTCGGCCATCCGCGGGTCCTTCTTGGTCGCGGTTCCCCGCGGGCGGCCAAGCTCGATGTCGACGTCGGCGATGATGCGGCCGGGACGGGCACCCATCACCAGCACCCGATCGCCCAGGAAGACCGCCTCGTCGATGTCGTGGGTGATGAAGATGACGGTCAGACCGGACTCCTCCCAGATGCGGGTGAGCTCCTCCTGCATCAGTTCCCTTGTTTGCGCGTCCAGCGCTCCGAAGGGCTCGTCCATCAGCAGGATGTCGGGGGACAGGCCGAGCGTGCGGGCCAGTGCCGCGCGCTGCCGCATGCCACCCGACAGCTCGGCGGGATAGGAGCCCTCGAAACCGGACAGCCCCACGGTCGCCAGGAGCTCCCGCGCCCGAGCGCGGGCGTCGTCACGTTTCCAGCCGTCCACGAGAAACGGCCAGGCGACGTTGGATTCGACGGTCTTCCACGGGAAGAGCGTGGCCTGCTGGAACATCATGCCCCGGTCCCTGCCGGGTTCGGTGATCGGTGTGCCGTCGAGCAGCACAGCGCCCGAGGTGGCGTGCTCGAAGCCACCGATGATGTGCAGCAGGGTGCTCTTCCCGCAGCCGCTGGGGCCGAGGACGCTGAGGAACTGCCCGCGCGGCACGTCGAAGGAGACGTCCTGTAGCGCGTGCACTGTGGCGCGGTTGCGGGTGAACGCCTTGCCGAGGTCGGCGATCTGTAGCTGGGGTCGTTCCGCCGGTGGGTCCATGGTGGTAGCGCCTGTCGCGGTCTCGGTGGTCACGGGCGTGGCGTTGTCAACGGACAAGGGAGAATCCCTCCAGAATGAGCTCATCGGCCGGGATCGACTGGTTGGGGTTCAGGAAGCCGACCTCGACCATGTTGTCGATCACCTCGTCGAGGTTGGCAACGTCGATGGCGCCGCCCTCGGGGCGGGCGTAGTCCTCAGCGTCGATCATCACCTCGAGGTCGGGAACCCGGATCGCCTCGGCCTCGTGCATGGCGCGCAGCGCGCCCTCGCGGTCCGCCTCGTAGGCGTCGACCGCTGCCCGGTAGTCCTCGCGCCAGGCGCAGTAAGCCTCGGGGTTCTCGGCGATGAAGTCGATGCCGAAGAACACCTGGATCAGCTCCTGGTCGATACCGGGGCCGGTGCGTGAGTCGAAGACGACCTCGATGCCGCCGGTGCGCTCGGCGATCTCGTAGAACGGCTGCGGCAGGACGGCGACGTCGATGGTGCCGGAGCGCAGCGCCTCCTCCTGCTCGGCTGGCGGGATCGCGACCAGCTCCACGTCCTGGTCGGGGTTGAGGTCGGCGGCCGAGACCGCGCTGCGAGCCCAGTACGCGGTCGAGGTGACCGGGTCGAGAATGCCGATCCTCTTGCCCTCCAGATCGGCGAGGTCGTCGATGCCGCTACCCTGCAGCGCGGCGAAGGCGGTGGCGAACCCGTCACCCGCTTCCAGCGTGGTCGACGCGACGCTGCGCAGCGGCAGGTCCTGCGCGGCAGCGCGGGCCAGTTGCGGGACCGAGGCCGTACCAGCGTGGATCTCGTCCGCCTGGAAGGCGTCGAGCCGGTCGGCTGGCGGGTAGATGTCGGCGTCGATGGTGTACCAGCTGCCGTAGTGCTCGGCGCCCGCGAGTTCCGGGTCGGCGTACTGCAGCGAGGCGGGTTCCTGGTTGGCAGGTTGTGCGCCGAAGCGGATCTCCACGGGATCCGCTGGTGGCTCGCCGAGATCGATTTCCTCGCAGCTGGGAACGTCGTCGATCGCGGCGGCTTCGTCCACGCCGGTCTCGCAGGCGCTGAGCGCGAGCGCGCCCGCGGCCAGCGTGGCGAAGACGGCGCGGCGGCCCCGGGGTCCGCTTGATCGAGGCATATCGGGCTCCTGTCAGTTCTGGGCAACGGTTCCGCGCGGCACGGTCGGTGGCCGGTCGATCCGCAGGTGCGGACTCGAAACGTCTGGTCGCGAAACCACTCCTTGTGCTGTCGGGGTCCATCAAATATCTTTGCGCTATGAACTTTAGTACTAAGAGGCTTACCTCACATAGACCTCGAACGCAAGAGGTTGCCACGTCAGGCGATGCATCTGTTGCCCGCTATCTGTGATAACGCTCACGGTGCTTCCGAGGCGACGGGTGGGTGCGCCCGACGACAACTGCCCGAGCAGAGCACGAGCCCGAGAGAGGAACGAATGGCCAACGTGCAACGCCCCAACGTCCTGCTGATCATGACCGACGAGCAGCGCGCCGACCACGTGGGATTCGGCGGGCACGAGCTGGTCAGCACTCCGAACCTGGACGCGCTCGCCGGATCCGGCACGCGATTCGACCGGGCCTACGTGGCCAACCCGATCTGCATGCCCAACCGTTCGTCGATCCTCACCGGCCGCATGCCGTCGGCGCACGGCACGCGGGTCAACGGCATCTCGCTGGATGCCGACGCGATGACCTTCGCCAGGGTGCTGCGGGACAACGGCTACCGAACCGGCCTGGTCGGCAAGTCACACCTGCAGAACCTGGGCCACGGCAGCGAGCAGGTGGCGCACTGGCTGCCCAGGGCCAGCGGCGACGCGGTCACCCGGCCGCGACCGGAGAACTGGGATCGGTGGGAGAACGTCGAGGAGCACCGCGCCCGGTATGTCGCCGTACCGGAAGACTTCTACGGCTTCGAGCACGTCCGGCTCGTCGGGGGCAACTCCGCGAGTGCCGCGGGGCACTACTACCAGTGGCTGCTGCAGCAGGGTGTCGACCCGACACGGCTGCAGGGCAGAGCCAACGCCGAACGCGCCTACGGCTCCTGGGAGCAGGTCTGGCAGACCCCGATGCCGGAGGACCTCTACCCGACCAGCTACATCGCCGATGAGTGCGTCGAGTTCCTCGAGGGGCAGCGCGACCAGGAAAGCCCGTTCCTGCTGTGGTGCTCGTTCCCCGACCCGCACCATCCGTTCGCCCCGCCCCGACGGCTGTACGACATGTATTCGCCTGGCGACGTGCCAGTGCCGGAGTCCTTCCACGACCAGCACGAACGGTCGCTGCCGCACTACCAGGCCATGGTGGCGCAGCGGGGTGTGCCGCAGGGGGCGTTCACCGGGTGGGCTGCCACCGAGGAGCAGTACCGGGTCGCCGCCGCCGTGCAGTTCGGGATGATCACCATGATCGACGAGGCGATTGGGCGCATCATGGCCACGCTGGCCAGGCTGGGGCTCGACGAGTCGACGGTGGTGATCTTCACCAGCGATCACGGCGACATGTTCGGTGATCACGGACTGATGCTCAAGCACGCCATGCACTACGAGGCCTGCACCAGGGTGCCGCTGGTGGTGCGCGCACCCGGCTACCAGGCGGGTAGCAGTGACTCGCTGGTGAGCTCGCTGGACATCGCCAGCACGATCCTGGATCTCTGCGGTGTCGACAGCTATCGCGGCACGCAGGGTCATTCGCTGGAGCCGCTGCTGTCCGAGCCGACAAGGCGGCTGCGCGAGGCACTGCTCGTGGAGGAGGACGAGATCTTCGGCCTGCCGGGACTGCCGGGGCCGATCCGCATGCGCACGCTGCTGACCGGCCAGGCCCGGCTGACCACCTATGCCGGGCAGCAGGCAGGCGAGCTGTTCGACCTGGTGGACGACCCGCTGGAGATGACCAACCGGTGGGACGCCGACCGGTCCCGCACGTTGCGTTCGGATATGTCCGAGCTGCTCAACCAGACCATGATGTCCTATATGGATGAAGGAGTCGCCCCGACACACACGGCGTAACCGCCAGTTCCGTTTGACGTGAACACAGTGGACATCCATTGAGGAAGGTGACATGGACAACCCGAAGATCGGTATCGTCGGCGGCGGCATCGGCGGCCTGGCGGTCGCGATCGCGCTACGCGTGGCGGGCTACCCCGTCGAGGTCTACGAGCAGGCCGAGCGGTTCGCCAGGGTCGGCGCTGACGTGAACCTCACCCCGAATGCCGTGCGGGCGCTCGACGGCCTGGGGGTCGGTGAGCAGCTCCGTGAAACGGCTGCCCGGCCGAGCCACCGCATCAGCAGGATGTGGGACACCGGCAACGAGACCTCCCGGCTGGAGATGGGAGAAGCCGCCGAGCAGGCCTACGGCTCGCCCCAGCTCACCATGCACCGAGCCGACGTGCTCGCGGCGCTCGAAGCGGCGCTGCCAGCCGGTACCATCCGGTTCGGTAAACGACTGGTCGAGCTCGAACCCGACAACGCGACCGGATGCCCCCGGCTGCGGTTCACCGACGGCACCGAGTCCGAGGTCGACGCGGTCGTCGGCGCAGACGGCATCCACTCGGCGGTCCGTACGGCACTATTCGGGCCGGAGCACCCCACGTTCACCGGTGTGGTCGCCTACCGCGCCGTGATCGCCGCCGAGCGGGTGACGATGCCGAACTCCGGGGCGTTCACCAAATGGTGGGGACCCGATGCGGACACCCAGCTCGTCACCTTCCCGCTGAACAGGGGCAGGGACATGTTCGTGTTCGCCACCACGCCGCAGGCGGACTGGCATCACGAGTCGTGGACCATGCCGGGCAGCGTGATGGAGCTGCGAGAGGCGTATCGGGACTTCCACCCCGAAGCGCGGGCCGTGCTGGATGCCTGCGACGAGGTGCTCAAGTCGGCGCTGTACGTGCGCGACCCGCTGCCGCAGTGGTCCTCCGGCCCGGTCACACTGCTCGGCGACGCCTGCCACCCGATGATGCCGTTCATGGCACAGGGCGCGGGCATGGCCATCGAGGACGCCGTGGTGCTCGCCCGCGCGCTGCGCGAGGAAGGCTCCGGCGGGATCCGTGCCGCGTTCCGGCGCTACGAGGACGCCCGCAAGGGCCGCACCTGCCGCATCCAGATCTCCTCCCGCAGCAATACCTGGTTGAAGAAATCCACCGACGCCGGCTGGGTCTACGGCTACGACGCCTGGACGGTCCCGCTCGACGCCCCGGCCACCACCGGCAGCGCCGCATCCCGCTGACCCGCCCCATGGGGCCGGGGGTGAGCCGAAGGACTCCTTCGGTACATATTCAGTACCCGAGGAGTCCTTCGGCTCGGCCGACCACCTATGCCCGCAGCGAGGCCGCGACGAAGGACACGGCTTCAGCGTCCTGGTCGACGGAGCGCCACGGCGTCGTGGTGCGGCTGACGAGCTCGCCGAGTGCCAGCGCGCCTTCCTGGGGCATGGCCTGCCAGGGCGTCACGCCTGCCGCGGCGGCCAGCGAGTACTCGGCGGCCGCCAGCGCCGCCAGGTAGCCCCCGGAGCCGATGCCGAGCACGGCGGTGTCCCGCGCCGGGATGCCGCACCGGCGCCCGGTGTAATCCAACGCGCCCGCGATGTCGTCGCGCAGCCGCGACAGACTCTTCGTGGCCAGCGTGTCGACGGCCGCCTCGTGCGGCCCGCTCAGCACGCGACCGCCGATGTCGTGGTAGAAGATCGGTGCCAGCGCCAGGTGCCCGCGCCCCGCCAGCTGCCGCACGACACGCTCGGCCTCGTCGGTCAGCCCGCGGACATCGTGCAGCACGACGACGGCGGTGGCGGCCACGGACGGGGCGAACCGCACGAACAACGGTGCGGCCGGATCCACCACCCGGCGGCGCCGGTTCGCCGGACCGTGCGCGTGGTGATGCGCCTGTGCCCCCGTGGCGGCCGGTGCGGTGGCCGCCGCGGGGGATGTGCTGGGTGAGTGCATCGGGCAACCTCCTTGGCCTGGCCGGAGCCACGTCGAGCTCGTGCTAGTCCTCGGGGATGTGGACCGGGGGCACGAACGGCACCGGTGTGGGACCGAGCGCGGTCACATCGATCTCGAGCACGGACGGCCCACGGCGGGCGAGCGCGTCAGCCAGCGCCGCCGGGAACTTCCCCTCGGTGTTCACCAGCGTGTAGGGCAGGTCAACCGACCGTGCCAGCGTGCCGATGTCCGGGGTGAACAGGTCGACCCCACTACGGGTGCCGCTGTGGGCGTCTTGCATGTTGCGCAGCACGCCGTACCCGCCGTCGTTGAATACCAGCAGGACCAGCCACGGTCGTTCCTGCGCGAGTGTGGCCAGCTCGCCCACGTGCACCGCGAGACCGCCGTCTCCGACGATCACCGCGGTCGGCGATCCACTTCTACTCACCGCCGCCCCGATGCCGGTGGCCAGGCCCTGTCCGATGCCGCCGCCGAGCGGGAAGATGTTCGTCTCGGGGTGGTAGATCTCCAGCAGCCGGTTGCCCCACTGGCTGGACGGGATGGTGACATCGCGCGCGATGACAGCTTCCCGTGGCAGTTGAGCACGTAACTCGGTGCAGATCGCTTGGTACGGGCCGATCGCCGCGCAGAGCCGGGCACGCGCCGCGTGCCGCGTCGCGACTACCCGGTCCCGCCATCCGGGTTCGGTCGACGTTGCCCGCGAGGACAGTTCTGCCAGCAGCCCGTCCAGCACCGCGCCCGACTCGCCGTGCAACCGCAGCGTCGCAGGGTAGACCCGGCCGAGCGCGGCGGCGTCGATGTCCACCTGGATGTGCTGCTGCGGTAGCTGGAGTGCGTAGTGCTTGGTCTCGTTGGACCGGAAGTGGGTGCCGATCGACAGCAGCACGTCGGCCTCGGCGAGCAACGTGGAGCCCTCGGGGCTGCTGGCGAAGTTGCCGATCACCAGCTCGTGATCCTCTGGGATGGTGCCGCGGCCCGCGTTGCTGGTGACTACCCCGGCACCGGTGGCCTCCGCGAGCGCGCGGAGCCGGTCGCCGGCAGCGGCGGCCCCGCCACCCGCCCAGATCACCGGGCGCCGCGCCGTGGCCAGCAGCTCGGCGGCGCGCCGCACCGAGTCCGGACCGGGCTGGGGGAGTGGGAAGGCCGTGGCTGGCTGGGGAACCTGACCTGGCTGCTGCCGCGCGTACTGTAGGTCGATGGGCCACTCCACGCTGACCGGCCCCGCAGGCAGCGCCAGCGCCACGGCGATGGCCTCGCGCAGCACCTTCTCTGCCGCGCCCGCAGAGCTGACGGTGGCGGCGTACCGGGAGATCGCGGTGAGCATGTCGAGCTGGCCGGGCGTCTCGTGGATGACGCCCCGTCCCTGGCCGAGGAACTCGGCCTCGATCTGCCCGGTCACGTGCAGCACCGAGCTGCCCGCGGTCAGCGCCTCGACCATAGCCCCCGCCGCGTTGCCCGCTCCGGTTCCGGTGCTGGTGATGGCGACACCGAGCCCGCCGCCTGCGCGCGCGTAGCCGTCCGCGGCGTTCACCGCGGCGGCCTCGTGCCGTACCGGAACGAAGCGCAGCTGACCGGCCACGGCCTCCACCAGGGGTAGGTTGTGCACGCTGACGACACCGAAGGCGGTGTCGACCCCGTGTTCGCGCATGAGGTGGACGAGTAGCTCGCCGCCTCGGGGGTCCGCCATGGCTCGCGCTCCTTCCGTGTGACGTGTCGGGACCTACAGATAGCGGCTGATGCCGCCGCCGACGTCGATGGCGGTGCCGGTGATGTAGGAAGCCCTCGGCGACAGCAGCATCACCACTGCGTAGGCCACCTCCTCGGCGGCTCCGAGCCTGCCGAGCGGGATCCCGCGATCTCGTGCCAGCTCCGCCGTCCACTCCCGCCAGCTCAGCGAGCTGCCGGATCGCTCGTAGCGCCGCCGCCACTGCCCGGTGTCGATCAGCCCGAGACAGACCGAGTTCACCCGGATCCCGTCGGCGGCGTACTCGGCGGACAGCGTGCTGGACAGGTTCAGCAGCGCCGATCGCGCCGCCGAGGTCGCAGCCAGCGTCGTTTCGGGCTGTTTGGCGAGGATCGCGTTGATGTTGACCACGGCGGGGCAGTCGGAACACCGCAGCCACGGCAGCGCCGCCCGCACGGTGTGCAGCACGCTGAAGACTTTCAGGTGCAGCTCCTCGCGCCACTGCTCGTCGGTGGTGTCGCCGAGCGCTGCGAGCAGCGAGCGGCCAGCGTTGTTCACGACCCCGTCGATGCCGCCGAGTTCGCTTGCCGCGCCGTCGAGGAAGGCCGACACCGCCTCGCCGTCGGTGACATCGCAGGCCGCAGTGTAGGTACGGGCGCCGTCTGCACGTGGCAGCTCGGCCAGTGCCGCGGCCAGCCGCTGCTCGTCCCTGGCACACGCCGCGACGTGGGCGCCTTCGGCCAGTAGCGCGCCAGCGGTCGCCAGCCCGACGCCGGAACTGGCGCCGGTGACCACCACAGCGCGGCCGGTGAGTCCGAGATCCATGCTCGCTCCTAGCTGAAAACGAATCCGCCGTTGACGACCAGCGTCTGCCCGGTCATGTAGGAGGCCGACGCCGAGAGCAGGAAGAGCACCGCGCCAACGACGTCCTCGGCTCGCTGCGGCCGGGACAGCGCCCGGTTGCGCGCGTAGAGCTCGTGACGCTCGCGTGGCACGGCTTCGGTCGCCTCCACCTCGGTCAGCCCCGGGGCCACGGCATTGACGGTTATGCCGTCCGGGCCGGCGTCACGAGCCATGGCGCGGGTCAGCGCGATGACAGCGCCCTTGGAGGTGACGTAGTGCGCCAACCGGGCCGAGCCGTACAGCGCGGCATCGGAGGCCAGGTTGACGACCCGCCCCTGGCCGGTGGCGGCCAGCGCCGGGTACAGCGCGCTGGTGACCAGCCAGGCGCCCCTGGTGTTGACCGTCATGAGCCGGTCCCACTCCGCGACGTCAAGTTCGGCGAAGTGCTTGCCGCCGACACTGTCGGCCAGCGCGGCGTTGTTCACCACACCGTGCACCGGGCCGGTGGCCGCTGCCTGCGAGGCCAGGTGCTGCACCGATGCCGGATCGGCGATATCGGTGTCGATCCTGGTGACGGTCACGCCGTCGGCGGACAGCGCGTGTTCGGCCTCGGTCGCCCGCTCGGGATGGCGTTCGGCCATCACCACGGTTCCGCCCGCGGCACCGATACCGGCGGCGATGGCGTAGCCGAGGCCACGGCCTGCACCGGTGACGACGATGCGGAGGCCGTCCAGCGTGGTCGGGGGTGCCGGGGTGGCATGTGGGGCCATCAGCTGCTCCCCGCCGGGTCGCCCGCGTCCACCGTGGCGAGGAACCCGGACACGGTGGCGTTGAACTGTGCGGGGCGCTCCTGGTTGGCGGCGTGGCCCCCGCCGATCACCCGGAGCCGCGCGCCGGGGATGCGGCTGGCGAGCTCCTCGCTCTCGGTCACGCCGGTCACCCCGTCCTGCTCACCCACCACGACCATCGTGGGGACGGTGATACGCGCGAGGTCGACGGTGTGGTCGGTCTCGGCCATGGAGCGCACCGCAGCGTCATAACCCACCTGCCGGAGCTCGCTCATGATCGACACGACCTGGTCCACGGTGGCAGCCTCGGCGTCGGGCGCGGTCAGCCGCGGGCCGCGCTGCCGGGCGAACTCCGCCGAACCGAGCGAGCGCAGCTGGTCCGCGCGGCGCAGCATCCGCTGTGCCGATTCGTGTGAGCTCGCTGAGCCTCGGGTGGAGTCGGCCAGCACCAGCGAACGCACTCGGCCGGGGTGGCGCAATGCCGTCCGGGTGGCGATCACCCCGCCCCAGGACACGCCCACCAGGTGGGCGGTGTCGATGATCAGTTCGTCGAGGAGCTCGACCAGTAGGTCGGCGTAGCCGGTCAGCGTGCCGGGCACGTCGTCGGTGGAGCCCCCGTAACCGGGAGCGTCCCAGGCATAGGCGCGGTGGCTGGTGGCCAGCGCAGGTAGCTGCCGCTCGAACGAGGCGCTCGAACCCCCGATGCCGTGCAGCAGTACCACCGCCGTGCCCTCGCTGCCGGCCGTGCGGAGCTGGATCCCGCGGATCGTGTGCCGCGCGGTGATCGTGCTCATCGGAATACCCCTTTCGGGTTGACCAGACCGTCGATCGCCGACAGCACCGCGTACGGCACGACCCGGCTGCTGGTCGGCGTCCGGAAAGACGGCTGGTTGGTGATGTCGAACCGGTAGTGCCCCGCCGCGCCCTCGGCGGTGATGACGTGCGAGGTTCGCTCCGCTGCCGGGTCGGCCACGACGGCCGCTTCCACGACATCCCAGTCGCGCACGGCCAACGCGACCGAGGCGGCGACGTTGGCCGAGGCGGGAAACGCCTCGGTGACGGTGCGCGCGGGCCCGCGCATCACCTCGACGGGCGCTGCGGCGTGGCGCAATCGCCGCGCCTGATCGTCGTCCATCCACGGCTGGATCAGGCTGCCCGCGCGCTTGGTGGTGACGATCTCCACGTGGTGCAGCGGCCCCATGGCCGCTGCGGCGGCCAGCAGGTCCAGTCCGCCGATCGCGCCGGTGGACAGGTGGACCGCGCCTGGGCCCGCGCCGAGCAACCGCTCGAACAGCTGCTGGTCGGCCAGCGCGCCGACGGAGACGATCAGCAGGTCGCAGCCGGCGTCCAGGATCCGGGGGCCGAGCGTGGCCAGCGCCTGCTGGCCCGCGCACTCGACCACCAAGTCAGCCGTGTCGAGCATCTCGTCGAAGGGCATCGCGTGCAGCCCGTCTGGGGGATTCGGATCCTTGTGGCTGATCCCGGCCAGCTCCGCCCTGGGCACGGCGCCCTCGCGCAGCTTCGCGGCCACCACCGCACCGATTGAGCCTGCCCCGATCACGCCGATTCTCATCCCTGCCACCACGCCGTGTAGCCCGGGTCGGGAACCCCCGCCATGTGCGCGCGCACGTCCTTCGACGGCGGGCCCGCAGTGCCCCACAGGTCGGACAGCTCGGGGGTGCGTCGCCACACCCGGCACAACCAGGCGTCCTCGACGACCTGCTCCACTTCGGATGTGTACTCGCACACCAGACCGCCGGGGTCGGCGAAGTAGCTGAAGGTGTTGTTGCCGGGCCCGTGCCGTCCCGGCCCCCACAGCGGTGTGATGCCGTGGTGCCGGAGCCTGCCGATTCCGCGCATGAAGTGGTCGATGGAGGGCATCTCGTAGGCGACGTGGTTCACCGAGGGGAACGGCGCCTGGTTGAACGCGATGACGTGGTGATCGGCGTTGCAACGCAGGAACGCCATCTGGTGCTCGGACCAGTCGGAGACGCGCATGCCGAGCACGCGGGTGTAGAACTCGCAGGTGTTGTCGATGTCGGCGGTGTTGAGCACCACGTGCGCCAGCTTGCGTGGCACGGCGGGGTGGCCGTCCGGGTCGTCGGGGACGACTGCTTCGACGTTGGCGGTGAGCTCGATCAGCCTTCCCTCTGGGTCGCCGAAGCGCAAGCCGTAACCGCCGCCGACCTGGTCGAGCTTGCCAGGTTCGGTGACAAGCGCGACGCCGTGCGCGTCGAGCCTGCGCGCCGCCTCGTCGATCTCGGCGGGGGTGGCCACCGAGAAGACGACCTTGCCGAGCGCGTTCTGTTCCGCCTGCTGCAGCTGCAGCACGTGGTGCTCCTGGCCGGTGCCGCGCAACCAGACGGCTCCCCAATCACGCTCGACGGGCCTCAGGCCCCAGACCTCGTTGTAGAACCCGGCGGAGTCGTCGCAACGAGTGGTGCGCAGCGTGACCGAGCGCAGCGATCGCAGCCGGGCGATGGGGGGTGGGTGTTCGGGCATGGCATGCCTCCTTGGGGTCGAGCGGATTCGGCGCCCGCTTCGGGGCCGTCGGGACGGGCTTTGGGTCCGGCTGGCGGCCGGTCCTTCCTCAGCGCGTCGCCCCGGCAGCGGCACCTGCCGAGGGGCGGCCGCTGCCGCGCTTGTCCGTGAGCGCTTCGGCCTGGCGGGTGGCTTCGGCCTTGAGCTTGCGACGCATTCTGACCAGGGCGATGTCGTGCTGGTAGAGGTTCTCGCGCTGCCAGGCATCGGACGGCAGGGCTTCGGCCATGGCGCGGTCCTGTTCGAGGACCTCCCAGTGGCGGGCTTCCAGGCGGTGCTTGAACAGGAAGCGCCAGCTGTCCCGCTCCCAGCCGGACACCTCGCGGCAACGCCAGAAGAAACCGGCGTGCTGGCTCTCGTTGATCGCGGTAAGGGTGGCCACGATCGTGAACGGGCCACCGGGCCCCGCGCTGGCTGGGTAGGGGATGTCCAGCGTGACCGAGGCCAGGCCGGTGTCCGACCACTCGACCCAGTCGAAGTTGACGTCGCGCTGGTCGGTCTTCTCGAAGACGAACCCGGTGTCGGTGTCGCGGATCTGGAACTCGGCTTCCCGCTTGCCGCCGTACATGGTGTGGCTGTTGCGATGCAGGAAGGCGCCGTGCATGGGGTCGAGCAGGTTGTCGAGCGAGTAGAGGTAGGAGCAGTCCCACTCTACGTAGCAGAGGAAGTGTTCCCACTCGCCTCCCGCGATGGGGGCCGGTAGCCGCAGTGGCGGGGCCTCGCCGGTCTCGTCCACACCGAACCAGGCGAACACCGCGCCCGCGTGCTCGGCTGCCGGGAAGGTGCGCAGCGCCGCACGGCCTTCCAGCGAGCAGCCGGGGCTACCCGGTACGGACACGACCACGCCCTCGCCGTCGACCTGCACGCCGTGGTAGTTGCACGCCAGCCGGTCGCCCATGTGCACACCTTGCGACAGCCGCGCACCGCGGTGCGGGCAACGGTCTTCCTGCACGTGCACGGCACCGGAGGCGTCGCGCCACAGCACGAGCTGCTCCCCGGCGCGCTCCAGGCGGATGAGCTCGCCGGTGCGGACCCGCGTCGACGGGCACAGCGCGTACCAGTGGTCCCGTAGCCCGAGCTCGACCAGGTCGTCGGCAGTGAACCGGGGGGATCGGCGGGATGTGGATGCCATCGGAGCTACACCTCCTTCGCGCCGAGCTCGGCGAGCTGCGCAGTGAACGTGGCTTCGGTCCACTCGCGACCATCCGGGGGACGCACGCCGGAAGCGTTGAGCGCGGCGACGACGCCGGGTAGGTCGTGGGTCCCCGAGCTGTAGATCGCTTCCAGCTCGTCGGCGAGCGCGTCGGCGTAGTTGGACGTGGGCGCGGTCCGGCTCTGAACCGGGTGCGGGTGCGGCGCCATGGATACTCCTAACGTTCTGCTCGGGCCTGGGCCAGGGCGTGCTCGCCACGTTCGGTCAGCACGGCCGGAGCACGGATGCCGGTCGGTCCGGCGGTTCTCGGGTTGATGTAGCCGTGCCGTGCCAGCCGGTGGGCGGTGCTCTGGTCACAGCAGGCCAGTCCGTCGATGAACAGGTCGGGTTCGCAGCTGACGGTGAGCTCGGCGCGGCCGAGGGCGACCGCGCGCAGCAGCGCGCGTTCCCGGTGGTTGAGCGGGGATCGTTGCTTCGGTGCGGTGGTTGCCACGGGGACACTGCCGGTCATGAGCGATCACCGCCCGGCGGTCTCGTCGAGGTCGAGTACGAGCTCGGGGGAGTGGCTGCGCGAGACACAAACCATCATGCTGTGGTTGCTGTCCCGCTCGGCCTCGCTCAGCACCGCGTCGCGGTGGTCGGGCTCGCCGGTCACCACCGGGGTCTCGCAGCTGCCGCAGACGCCTTCCCGACACGAGAAGGGCATGTCGAACCCGGCCTGCTGCAGCGCGTCGAGCACCGGGACATCGGGCTCGACACGCACGCGGGCGCCGGAACCGGCGCAGACCACGTCGAAGGCACCGGATTCCGCCTCGGTGCCGAGCCCGGAACCCACCCCGGCCCCGGCCTCGACCGGGTTGTCGGTCGTCGCGAGCCGGAACCGCTCGACGTGTAGCTCGACCCCGTCCGGGATGGCCTGCTCCACCGCGCTGATCAATGGCTCCGGGCCGCAGCAGTACACGGTGGTGCCCGGCTCGACCGTGGCCAGCCGCGCTGCGAGATCGCACGGCCCGCCGTGCTCGTCGTCGGCGTGCACGGACACGTGCTCGTCGCCGAACCCGGCCAGCTCCGACAGGAACGCCATCCGTTCCCGTGACCGGCCGCAGTACAGCAGCTGCCACCGGTCGCGCCGTGCGGGATCTTCCGCCAGCGCGCGCACCATGGGCAGCAGCGGGGTGATGCCGATGCCGCCCGCGATGAACAGGTACCGGCTGCTAGCTACGAGCGGGAAGTTGTTGCGCGGCCCGTCGACTTCGAGCACCGTTCCCGCGGTGAGTCGTTGGTGGATCCACTCGCTGCCGCCGCGGGAGTCGGGGGTGTGCAGCACCGCGACCGTCCAGCCGTCCTCGTCGGCGGGGTCACCGCACAGCGAGTACTGCCGCACAAGGCCGTTCGGCAGCCGCAGCCCGATGTGGGCTCCCGGCTCCCACGCGGGCAACGCGGCCCCGTCGATGTGCCGCAGCACCAGCTGAACCACACCGGAGGCGAGCCAGGTCGTCTGCTGCACCTGGACCTTCGTGCTCATGATCGCATCACCGGACCCGTTCTTGAGCGGTCTAGCTTCGATGCACGCCGTGCATCGGGGATGTGGGCGGGTAGGTCGGCAGCTCCGGCCGTTGCGCACCGATGATCACGCAGAACAGCGCGTCGGTGTCACCGATGTTGCGCAGGCTGCGGGGGACACCCGCTGGGACACGGATGAGATCGCGGTAGCCGAGCACGCGGCTGGCCGTCTTCGTTCCGTCGTCGACGTCGTGCACAGTGACCTCGAGCGTTCCTTCGAGGACGAAGAACACCTCCTCCACGTCGTGGTGAGTGTGCTCCGGGCCGATGGCGCCGACCGGCAGCCGCATGTTGGAGAAGGTGAAGTGCTCGGACGGCAGGATCCGGTTGTCGGTGGCGTGGTCGCCGGTGGCGCCGGAGCCGATGTAGCGGATCTGGGCGCGCTTGAACTGCTCGCCCGTCTGCGCCTGGAAACCGAGGGTGTCCCAGTCCTCGTGCCGGGTGTCCCGCCGGGCGATGCAGCTGTCGATCAGCTCGTTCAGTGCCGGGGTGGTGTCGGTTTCGGTGGGGCTCATCGGATTCAGCACCTCGCGCTCTGCTGGTTCGTCGGCTGCGGTGTCGTGCGGTGTGCGGCCGTCCCGCAGCTGGCTCTGGCTGTCGTCGTGAATAAATCTTAGATATAAATCAACTACTGCTAAGTGTTATAGCATCGAGCCGGGTGTGGTGCAACCATGTCGTGCCGATCGGCCGCGGGGGCTCCCCAAGCAGGTAACGGACCATGTCCCGGTGTCGTTTCCCGGCGGTCGCCGCCTGCGGGCGTGCGGTGCCGTACTTCCTGGACTTGGCTGACTAATTCTCTTAATGCTAAGTTAGTTGTGTCGTACTCGGAGGAGGTTTCAGGTGAGCGCACGCAGCACGGTGACAGGTGGCGGTGCCGGGGCCGAGCACATTCCCGTGGCGGGACAGTGGCGGGCGGGCACGGGGGAGTCGCTGCGGTCGGTCGATCCGGCCACCGGTGAACTGATCGCCACCGTCGCTGCGGCCGGAGTCGGTGATGTGGACGAGGCCGCGCGGAACGGCGCGGAGGTGGCAGCGGAGCCCTCCTGGCGCGAGATGCTGCCGCACCGGCGGGCGCGGTTCCTCGCGCGGGCGGCCGACCTGATCGAACGCGACCGGGACGAGCTGGCGTTGCTGCAGACCCGGGACACCGGCAAGCCGCTCGCCGAGGCCCGTGCGCTGGTTGACAGCGCCGCGGGCGCCTTCCGGTTCTACGCGTCGGTGCTGGAGACCAGCCAAGGGGTGGTCACCCCGCCGAGGGGGCAGCACCTGGCGATGAGCGTGCATGAGCCGGTGGGCGTCATCGGCGCGATCACGCCATGGAACTCACCTATCGCCAGCGACGCGCAGAAGCTGGCTCCCGCCTTGGCCGCGGGAAACGCGGTGCTGCTCAAACCCGCGGAGGCCACCCCGCTGGTTTCGCTGGCGCTCGCGCGACTGCTCGACGAATCGGGCCTGCCGCCCGGACTGGTCTCGGTGCTGCCGGGGCCGGGATCGGTCGTCGGAGACGCCATCGTGCGTCACCCCGCGGTCGGCAAGGTGTCCTTCACCGGGGGCACCGCCACGGGACGCGCGATCGGTCGTATCGCCGCCGACAAGGTGATGCCGGTGACCACCGAGCTCGGGGGGAAGTCGCCCACGATCGTGTGCGCCGACGCCGATATCGACCAGGCCGTCGCCGGGGTGCTGTTCGGCATCTTCTCCTCCAGTGGGCAGAGCTGTGTCGCCGGCTCACGCATCTTCGTGCACGCTGACATCTACGAGGAGTTCACGGCGCGGCTGGTCGCCGCCGCCCGCACGCTGCGGGTGGGTCCGGGGACCGACCCGGCGACCCAGGTCGGCCCGCTGGCGACCGTGGAGCATCGCGACCGTGTCGCCGCCATGGTCGACCGCGCACGGGACGAAGGGGCCATCGTGCTCTGTGGCGGACAGGCGCCGTCGGAGCCCGCGCTGTCGCGGGGGGCCTACTACCTGCCCACCTTGCTGGCCGGGCTGGCCAACGACGCCAAGACCTGCCAGGAGGAGATCTTCGGCCCTGTCGGGGTGCTGCTGCCCTTCAGCGGGGAGGAGGAGCTGGTGGCCGCCGCCAACAACACGGTCTATGGTCTCGCGTGCGGCATCTGGACGCGCGACTACCGCACCGCCTGGCGGCTGGCGCGGCGTGTCGAGGCAGGCACAGTGTGGATCAACACCTACAAGCAGTTCAGCATCGCGACCCCGTTCAGCGGAACCAAAGCCAGCGGGGTGGGGGTGGAGAAGGGGACCGACGGCATCAAGGCGTACATGCGACAGAAGAGCGTGTACTTCGGCCTCGATCCGGATCCGATCCCGTGGGCCGCACGGTAGGCACCGTAGGCAGGATAGGCGCCGGGCAAGGCCCGGTAGGTCAGGTGTCCTCGTCGGCCTGCGAGCGCATATCGGCCAGATCCAGCGACCGTTCCAGGCGGCTGAGCAGTCGAGCGAGGTGGGCGCGGTCGCCATGGGTGAGCCCTTCTAACATCCGCGCCTCGTTGGCGAAGTGGGCGGTGGCCACCTCGTCGACCACCGCGAGCCCCTTCTCGGTGAGCTCGACATAGACGATGCGGCGGTCCTCGGGGTCCCGTTCCCGGTTCACCAGCCCGACCGTCTGCAACTTGTCGACCCGTTGGGTGATTCCCCCGGTGGAAACCAGATCGATGTCGGCCAGCTTGCCCGCGGTGCACCGGTACGGGTGGCCGAGCCTGCGCAGCGCGGCGAGCACGCTGAACGAGGAGATGCTGAGGTCGTACTGCGTGAACAGTTGGGTGAGCTGTGCCTGGTAGCGATTGAACGCCCGGTGCAGCCTGCCGAAGACGGCCAGCCCCGAGGTGTCCAGATCGGGTCGCTCGCGTCGCCACTGCTCCAGCATGAGGTCGACCGCATCGGGTTCGGATCCGGCTCGTCGCGTCATAAACTGCCCCCACCACGGATAAGGTTCAAGCGTAAAATGCTCCACACTAAGATATCACGACCGAGGTGGCTGGTGGCTGCCGCGAACCCGGTGTCGCTCGTGTGATCGGTGGTTGGCCGGGAAAACGTGGAGCGGGTGACGGGAATCGAACCCGCACCGCCAGCTTGGAAGGCTGGAGCTCTACCATTGAGCTACACCCGCGTGCTGCCGGAACCGCAACCGGCGCGCACCCAGCTTAGCGCGTGGGGTTAGGCTTCTTGTGCACGGCCCGGGTACTCGCGGTCGGGCACGGTGTACATGGTGTACAACCGGGGTGTAGCGCAGCTTGGTAGCGCATCCGCTTTGGGAGCGGAGGGTCGCAGGTTCAAATCCTGTCACCCCGACTGCCTTAGGCACCCGGCGCGGTCGCCGCCTTGGCGTCGTGGCGCCACGACCGCGATCCCGTCCACCGGGAAACACGACCACTAGAGTCACAATCAAGTCAAAGTCACTGAATACGCTGAGGAGCATACGTTGAAGAGCACCGTCGAGCAGCTCAGCCCGACGCGCGTCAAGGTCAATGTCGAGGTGCCGTTCGACGAGCTGAAGCCGAATTTCGACCGCGCCTACAAGAAGATCGCCCAGCAGGTGCGCATCCCGGGTTTCCGGCCGGGCAAGGCCCCGGCGCCGGTGCTGGAGAGCAGGATCGGTCGGGCACCCGTGCTCGACGAGGTGGTCAACGAGGCCATTCCGGCGAAGTACATGGAGGCCATGCAGTCCAGCGAGGTCCAGACGCTGGGTAGGCCGGAGTTCGAGGTCACCCGGTTGGAGGATCGTGAGGTGCTCGAGTTCACCGCTGAGGTGGACGTGCGCCCGGATATCACCCTTCCGGATGTTTCCGACATCGCGGTCACGGTGGACGATGTCGAGGTCGGCGACAGCGATGTCGACGAGCAGCTCGACGAGCTGCGCGCCCGGTTCGGCACCCTGGCCGGTGTCGACCGCCCGGTGGCCGACGGCGACTTCGTCTCGATCGACCTGTCCGCCACGGTCGACGGCGAGGAACTCGAAGACGCCAGCACGAGCGGCCTGTCCTACCAGGTCGGCTCGGGTGACCTGGTCGAGGGCATCGACGAGGCGTTGACCGGGATGGAAGCGGGAGGCAGCACCACGTTCACCACCAAGCTGCTGGCAGGCGAGCACGTCGGCAGGGAGGCCGAGGTGACCGTGACGGTGCAGAGCGTCAAGGAACGCGAGCTTCCCGAGGCCGACGACGAGTTCGCGCAAATGGCCAGCGAGTTCGACACCATCGGTGAGCTGCGTGACAACCTGCGCGAGCGGATGAGCTACTACAAGCGCATGGAACAGGGCGTGCAGGCACGCGACAAGGTCCTCGAGGAGCTGCTGGAGCGCGTCGAGGTGCCGCTGCCGGAGTCCGTGGTGCAATCGGAGGTCGACGGCAGGTTGCAGGACGCGTTGCGCGAGGTCGGCGGCGACGAGAACGCCCTGGCCAGGTCGTTGGAGGCCGAGGGCAAGACCCGCGAGGACTATGAAGCCGAGGTGCGTGCCGAGGCTGAGAAGTCCGTGCGAACCCAGCTGCTGCTGGACGCCGTCGCCGAGCAGGAGGCTGTCGAGGTCGGCGAGCAGGAGTTGATGGAGCGCATCATGTACCAGGCGCAGCGCTTCGGCATCAGCCCCGACGAGTACGTGCAACGTGCCCAGCAGTCGGGCCAGCTCGGCGCGATCTATTCCGATGTCCGCCGGGGCAAAGCGCTGGCTTCGATCGTGCGCCGCACCACCGTCACCGACGAGTCCGGCAACGCCGTTGACCTCGACGAGCTGTTCGGCAGCGAAGATGCCGACGACTCCGAGAGCTCCGGCGATTCCGGGGACGCCGGTGAGCTCGCCGAGGACTCGGTGGAGACCGCCGACGAGGGCGGTTCCGCCGGGGACGAGGACTCCGAGGATGCCGAGGGTTCGGAAGGTGCCGCGAACGCGCGTTGAAGCTCTCAGCGAACGTGGGCGGTGCCAGGCATTCTGCACCGCCCACGTTCGTTAGGGTCGGTGGCACGATCTCGCGAGATGAATCCATCGGTTGAATCCATCAAGGCGCAGGACGCAAGACGGCTGACAGCCCTGGCAGTGCCAGGGGGATCACGGCAAGAAGGCAGGCAGACGTGACGCAGGACCCGACTTCCAGCATGCGCACGACAACGGCTGGAATGAATCTGACAGACTCGGTGTACGAGCGGTTGCTGCAGGAACGCATCGTGGTGCTCGGCTCCGAGGTCAACGACGACGTGGCCAACCGGATTACGGCCCAGTTGCTGCTGCTGGCCGCCGAGGACGCCGAATCCGATATCCGCTTCTACATCAACTCCCCGGGTGGCTCGGTGACCGCGGGGTTCGCCATCTACGACACGATGCAGCTCATCGAGCCGGATGTCGCGACCTACGCGATGGGGCTGGCCGCTTCGATGGGGCAGTTCCTGTTGTCCTCAGGGGCGCCGGGGAAGCGCTACTCGCTGCCGCACGCGAGGATCCTCATGCACCAACCCTCGGCAGGGGTGACCGGTACCGCATCCGATATCGCGATCCAGGCCGAGGTGTACGGCAAGTGGAAGTACGAGCTCGCCAAGATCACTGCCGAGCAGACCGGGCAGACCGTGGAGCAGATCATCGCCGATGGTGACCGCGACCGCTGGTTCACCGCCGAGGAGGCCAAGGAGTACGGGTTCGTCGACCACGTGCTGAGCCGCCAGAACCAGCTCGGCAACGGTACGTCCAGCAGCTGACCATCGAGCGGGCATGAGGAGAGAACCGTGAGCGAACTGAACCTTCCGCAGTCCCCCGGGCTGCGGCTCCCCCAGTCCAGGTACATCCTGCCGAGCTACATCGAGCGGACCAGCTACGGCGTCAAGGAGTCCAACCCGTACAACAAGCTCTACGAGGAACGCATCATCTTCCTCGGCGTGCAGGTGGACGACGCCTCGGCCAACGACGTCATGGCTCAGATGCTGCACCTCGAGCACGAGGACCCGGACCGTGACATCGCCATGTACATCAACTCCCCTGGTGGCTCGTTCACCTCGTTGATGGCGATCTACGACACGATGCAGTACATCAAGCCCGAGATCCAGACGACGTGCCTCGGGCAAGCCGCCTCCGCTGCCGCGGTGCTGCTGGCCGCCGGAACCAAGGGCAAGCGCATGGCGTTGCCGAACGCGCGGATGCTGATCCACCAGCCCGCGACGGAGGGTACCTGGGGTCAGGTCTCGGACCTGGAGATCCAGTCCAACGAGATCCAGCGGGTCCGCAGGCTCATGGAGACCACCCTGGCCAAGCACACCAACAAGACGGCCGATGAGGTCCGCAAGGACATCGAGCGGGACAAGATCCTGACCGCCGAGGAAGCGCGGGACTACGGCATCATCGACGAGGTGCTGCCCTACCGCAAGGGGTCGTTGACCGACTAACGGTTCGATTCCGAGACGCGTGTCGTCTGAGACACAGCGGGGGTCTCACGTCTAGGGTGAGCTCGCGGATGGTGCTCACCGCCGGCGCACTGTCGGTCACCGTCGGTTGGTTCCGACGGTGAGCACCATGCCGTGCCTCCGGGCGGACGGGACCCGTCACCTCGCGCACCTCCCATCGGGAGCGCGCGAGGGGTACCGTCGGTGTCGGTAGGTGTAGCAATGTAATCGAGCCCACGAGTCCAGCGCGAAGCTCAGCACGAGACGTCAGGTGTTCCCGGCGTCGGGGCACCGGAGGGGACGAGGTCAGCGGTCATGGCACGGATCGGCGAGGGCGGAGACCTGCTCAAATGTTCTTTCTGCGGGAAGAGCCAGAAACAGGTGAAGAAGCTCATCGCGGGTCCGGGCGTCTATATCTGCGATGAGTGCATCGACCTGTGCAATGAGATCATCGAGGAAGAACTCGCCGAGGCCGGTGACGTCAAGCTTGACGAATTACCCAAACCCGCGGAGATCCACGATTTCCTCGAGCAGTACGTGATCGGCCAGGACGAGGCCAAACGGTCGCTGTCGGTCGCCGTCTACAACCACTACAAACGCATTCAATCGGAGGGCAAGGCGGGCGCGAAGGACGCCAACGGCGAATCGGTCGAGGTGGCCAAGTCCAACATCCTGATGCTCGGCCCCACCGGGTGCGGCAAGACCTACCTGGCGCAGACGCTGGCCAGGATGTTGAACGTGCCGTTCGCGATCGCCGATGCCACCGCGCTGACCGAAGCGGGCTACGTCGGCGAGGACGTGGAGAACATCCTGCTCAAGCTGATCCAGGCTGCTGACTACGACGTCAAGCGCGCCGAGACCGGCATCATCTACATCGACGAGATCGACAAGGTGGCGCGCAAGTCGGAGAACCCGTCGATCACCAGGGACGTCTCGGGTGAGGGTGTGCAGCAGGCGCTGCTGAAGATCCTGGAGGGCACCACGGCCTCCGTGCCGCCGCAGGGTGGCAGGAAGCACCCCCACCAGGAGTTCATCCAGATCGACACCACCAACGTGCTGTTCATCGTGGCAGGCGCCTTCGCCGGGTTGGACCAGGTGATCAACGAGCGCGTGGGGCGGCGCGGCCTGGGCTTCGGCGCGGACATCCGCACCAGGTCGGAGAGCACCGGCGGCGACATCTTCGCCGAGACGATGCCGGAGGATCTGATCAAGTACGGCTTGATTCCGGAGTTCATCGGCAGGCTCCCGGTGGTGGCCAGTGTAACGAACCTGGACAAGGATTCCCTGGTCAGCATCCTCACCGAGCCGAAGAACGCGCTGGTCAAGCAATACAAGCGGCTGTTCGAGTTGGACAACGTCGAGCTCGAGTTCACCCAAACCGCGCTGGAGGCGATCGCCGACCAGGCCCTCCTACGTGGCACCGGAGCGCGCGGCCTGCGCGCGATCATGGAAGAGGTGCTGCAACAGGTGATGTACGACATCCCGAGCCGGGAGGACGTCGCGAAGGTCGTCATCACCGAACAGACGGTGCGGGAGAACGTGAACCCCACGGTGGTGTCCCGCCAGGCCGCACGCAGACAACGCAGCGGTGGCCAGCGCGGCGAGAAGTCGGCGTGATCGCCGCGTTCACCCGGTGACCCGCTCGGCGCGGGTGTAGACGTTCATACTGCCCTCGCGCAGGTATCCCACTAGCGTCATGCCGCGCTCGGCTGCGAGATCGACGGCCAGCGATGACGGTGCGGACGCGGTGGCAACCATCGCGACACCGGCCATCGTGGCCTTGCGGACCAGGTCGAACGACAGCCTCCCGGAGACCAGCATGCCGTTTCCGGCCACCGGAACGCGGTCGTGCATGAGCGCCCACCCCAGCACCTTGTCGGCGGCATTGTGCCGTCCGACGTCCTCGCGGGTGGCCAGGATCCGGCCCGTGGCATCGAACAGCGCGGCGGCGTGCAGTCCGCCGGTAGCGGCGAACCCCCTCCGGTGCTCGTCGAATGTGGTGGTCAGCTCGGCCAGCACCTCGGCATTGACAGTGAACGGGTCAGTGGAGGGAGCGAAGCGCGCGCGGTGTGCGACCCCGGCCGCTACGGAAGCGCCGCTGAGCGTGCAGGATGCTGCGTCCTGTGGATCGCCCACGGCGGTGAGCGGTGACGGCATGTCCGGCGCGAGTGCGATGTCGAGCACGTTGTAGGTGTTGCGGCCTTGCTCGTCGGTTCCCGCGCAGTAGCGCGCGGTGCGCACGTCCTCGCGGTCGGCGATGATCCCTTCGCCGAGCAGGTACCCGTGCGCCAGCTCCACGTCTTGACCGGGGGTGCGCATGGTCATCGCCAGCCGGACGCCCGCCAACCGCAGTTCGAGCGGCTCTTCGGCGGCGAGTCGATCCTGCCGCTGCCGCCGGGAGGTCGTGCTGACCGTGCTGATCGTGCTGACCGTGCTGATCGTGCTGATCGGTTTGCGGACGATGACCCTGCCCACCGTGGCACCCTCCGGATCGGTCGGGGCTCGCTGCATGCACGTGCGCCCACAGATAATCTGTCGGTCATGATGCTCGCTGAGGACCTGTTGCTGCTTTCCTACGACGACGATACGGGGCGCAGAATCGGGATGAGCAATCTCGAGTATGCCCTGGCCGGTGCCGTGCTCATCGAGCTGGTGGAGCACGGCAGGATCGATGTCGCTGGGGAGGACGACGCCTCGTTGCAGGTCTCGGTCGCCGACGACGCCCCGGTGGGGCATCGGGTGCTCGACGAGGCGCTGGCCACGGTGGCGGGCCTCGACGGGCACAAACCCAAGGACGCTGTGCTCGGGGTGAGTGGATCGTTGGCGACACGGTTGCTCGATGAGCTGACCGAACGGGGCATCGCCGATGGTGATGAGCAGGGTCGGGTACGGATCTTGCCGGTGAACCGTTGGCCGACCGAGGAATCGGGTCACGAGTACGACGTGCGGGCCCGGCTGCGGCGAGCGTTGGCCGAGGACGAGGAACCGGACGAGCGCACCGCTGCGCTGATCTCGCTGCTGGCCGCGATCGACGCGATGCCGCGGCTGACCGAACACGCTGATCGTTCGGCCCTGCGCAAGCGCGCGAAGACCATCGCCGAGGGCGAGTGGGCCCCTGGCGCGAGCAAGCGCGCCATCGAGGAGTTCACCGCCGTGGTGATGGTCGCGGCGCTGGCGCCCGCCGTGATGTCCGCGGGCGGCTAGCGAGCCGAAGGACTCCTTCGGTACAGGATGTGTACCCGAGGGGCCCTTCGGCTCGCACCCGGCCGCGTTCGGTGGGGACTTTCCCCAGGCGGCCGGTGGTCCACAGGCTGCGTCGTCGGGGGCTGTGCTCCGGGCGCGAGGTCGGTGACGGTGAGGCGGTGATTTCACCAGCAGTTGATGGGTACGACGTGGACGCCGCCGCGCCGAATCTGGTGCTGACTCGGGCCGAGCTGCACCAGCTCGGCGTGACGCAACGCATGATCTGGGCGCGGGTGCGACACGGCGGTCCGTGGCTGCGCCTGCTGCCCGGGGTGATCCTGCTGCGCAACGGGACCCCTACTCGCGCACAGGCGATCGACGGCGCCCTTCGTTACGCAGGCGAGGGAGCCGTTGTCACCGGGTTGGCCGCTGCGGGGCTGTACGGGCTGACCAAGTTCACGACAGGTGGACAGGTGCACCTGCTGATCCCGCAGGACCGGAAACGCGTCAGCGCGGGTTACGCACTCGTCGAGCGCACCACTCGAACCCCGGCGACGATCCTGCGGCAGGGTTTCCCCGTGGCCGAGCCCACCCGTGCGGTGTTGGACGCGGTCAGGCGAATGCGGGATCGCGCCGCCGTCGAGGCGTTGCTCGCCGAATCGGTGCAGCGTCGGTGGACCACGCCCCACCGCCTCCGCAGGGAGCTCGAGGACGGGTCCGATCGGGGCTCGGCGCTTCCCCGCGCGGTGCTGTCCGCCATCGAGTCGGGCGCCCGGTCCACGGCGGAAGCGCGGGGTGTCCAGCTGGCCAAACGCTCGGGGCTGCCGCCCATGCGCTGGAATGTGCGGCTGCGCACTCGCGACGGCCTGGCGCTGCCCACCCCGGACGGTTGGATCGACGACGTGTGCCTCGCCTGGGAGATCGACTCTTTCGAGTATCACCTCGCGCCCTCCGACTACGCGCGCACCTTGCGCAGGCACGCCGCCATGACGTCGCACGGCATCATCGTCGTGCACACCCTGCCGTCGCGGTTGACCTCCGAGCCCGAGGCAGTCATCGCGGAGCTGCGTGCCGCCTACGAGCAGGCCGCCCGGCGCCCGCGTCCCGACATCATCGCCGAGTGAACAGCGGTGGGGGACCGAGCCGAAGGTCTCCTTCGGTACATACTCGGCACCGGAGGCCCCCTTCGGCTCGCACCCCCGGACTGGAACACCGTCAGCAGGTGTCCTCGTCGCTGAGCGGGTTGTCCGGGTCGAAGTAGAACTCGTCCTGGTGCTCGAGCTCGTCACCGCCCAACGCGCGGTCGCTGTAGCTGGGGGCGAGATAGCCGTCTCCGGCGTCGTTACAGCCGATGGAGTAGAGGTGCCAGTCGCTTTCGCCCGGCCACACCCCGTGACTCCCTCCCCGGAAAGCGTCGCCCGCGACGACCTCATAGTTCTCTTCCGCCCGGAGCACGCTGACGATGTCCAGCGACCCGAGGATGCGGTCGGGTTCGTCGGTGTCGAAGGCGTAGGCGACGGACAGCGACAGCGAGAACTCCAGCACGCCGTCCTCACCGGGACTCACGGTCAGTTCCCCGGCCGTTTTCGGGGACGCGGGAAGGAGCTCATGATCGTCCGCGATACGCACCGTGTATCCGAACCCCTGGGAGGGGGATTCGGCTTCGGGGGCGATCTCCGTCCGCGCATCTGGAGCCAGGGTGTCCAGGTACCGCTCGATGTCGTGGTCCTCGATGACGCGGCGATCGAGATAGGCCGCTTCCAGCGTCGCCAGTACCTGCTCGGTGGCCGCGTCCACCTCGTCAGCGGTGAACGAACCGACCGGTTCCGGCTCGGGCGGTTCGATGCCGTCGATCCCGTCCCCCCATCCCGCGGCGGGAGTGCCGACGAACGGTTGGTGCAGCTGCACAGCGGCGTCGGGGATCTGGCGGGTCGGTGTCTCCTCGGGCGGCTCGCGCGGTACCTCGGTTTCCTCCGCGTCGTCGAGCCCGGCGAGGGCCATCACGGTGCCCCACTGCGTGACCACCGCGACCACTACCACCGGGGCGAGAATCATCGCCACCACCAGCCCCGCCGTGCGGTACCGGCGCGGCCGATTCGCGGCCCGCTGCCGCCTGTGCGCTCGCCGAGCCTGACGCCGAGCCGCCCGGCGCGCTCGGGAACGCTGCCATCCCGGTGTCCCTCGCCCGCGCAGGTCCGGGTGATCGTCGATACCGTCGGTGTTCACGAGAGCGACTCCCCCTGAGTGAGATGCGTCAGTTGTGTGTTCTGCACCTTATATGCTTATCGGTTCACTAAGAACAGCTTTGTTCGATCCGTTACTTCTGTCGTTCCTAGCGCGCGTGGCATCTGGGGCGGGACCGAGCCGAAGGCCTCCTTTGGTACACATCCGGTACCCGGGGACCCCTTCGGCTCGCACCTGCCGGTGGCGCGGAGCCGATCCCGTGGCCCGTGTCAACCCCTGCGACGTGCGGTTCGTAGACTGGCAAGCTGTGACCGAGAATGCAGCGCAGCCAGCGACCGAGCTCCCGTCCGCCTGGAACCCGGCCGAGGAAGAGGCCGCGATCTACCAGCGGTGGGTAGACGCGGGATACTTCACGGCCGACGCCGCGTCCGACAGGCCCCCGTTCTGCATCGTGCTGCCGCCGCCGAACGTCACCGGCAGCCTGCACATGGGCCACGCGCTGAACCACACGTTGATGGACGCGCTGGTGCGGCGGCGCAGGATGCAGGGCTACGAGGCGCTGTGGCTGCCTGGCATGGACCACGCGGGTATCGCGACGCAGAACGTGGTCGAGCGCGAGCTGGCTGAGCAGGGAGTTTCCCGTCACGACCTGGGCCGTGAGCGGTTCGTGGAGCGCGTGTGGGAGTGGAAGGAAACGTACGGGGGCATGATCCTCGACCAGATGCGCCGCCTCGGTGACGGCATCGACTGGTCGCGCGAGCGATTCACCATGGATCCCGGGCTGTCCCGCGCGGTACACACCATGTTCAAGCGCCTCTACGAGGACGGTCTCATCTACCAGGCGGAGCGGATCATCAACTGGTGTCCCCGCTGCCAGACCGCGCTATCCGACATCGAGGTCGACCACGCCGAGGTCGATGGGGAGCTGATCTCGATCCGGTACGGCGAGGGGGAGAAGTCGGTGGTGGTGGCCACCACGCGGGCCGAGACCATGCTCGGTGACACCGCGGTCGCGGTACACCCGGACGACGAGCGGTACACCCACCTCGTTGGCACCGAGGTCGAGCTGCCGCTGACCGGGCGACGCATCCCTATCATCGCCGATGCACAGGTGGATCCCGAGTTCGGCAGCGGAGCGGTGAAGGTCACCCCGGCCCACGACCCGAACGACTTCGCCATCGGCAGCAGGCACGAGCTGGCCATGCCGAGCATCATGGATGAACGCGCCGTGATCACCGCCTCCGGCCCGTTCGAAGGGCTGGACCGGTTCGAGGCGCGCCCTGCGGTGGTGGCCGCGCTCCGGGAGCGCGGCCGCATCGTCGACGAGAAGCGCCCGTACGTGCACGCGGTGGGGCACTGCTCGCGGTGTGACACCGCGATCGAGCCCCGGCTGTCGTTGCAGTGGTGGGTCAAGGTGGAGCCGCTCGCCCGTGCGGCCAGCGAGGCCGTGCGCGACGGGCGTACCGTCATCCACCCGCCCGAGCTTGCCAAGCGCTACTTCGACTGGGTCGACAACATGCACGACTGGACGATCTCGCGCCAGTTGTGGTGGGGACACCGCATCCCGATCTGGTACGGGCCCAACGGCGAGACCGTCTGTGTCGGTCCGGACGAGGAACCGCCGTCCGAGGACGGCTGGTACCAGGACGCCGACGTGCTCGACACGTGGTTCTCTTCGGGACTGTGGCCGTTCTCCACCCTCGGTTGGCCGGACGAGACGGCCGACCTGGCGCGGTTCTACCCGACCAGCGTGCTGTCCACGGGCTACGACATCCTGTTCTTCTGGGTGGCCCGCATGATGATGTTCGGGCTGTACGCCATGGACGGGGTGCAGCCCTTCGACCACGTGTACCTGCACGGGCTGATCCGTGACGCGGGCGGGAAGAAGATGTCCAAGTCGGCGGGCAACGTGATCGACCCGCTGGAGTGGATGAACAACTACGGTGCCGACGCGACCCGGTTCACCCTCGCCAGGGGAGCGACCCCCGGTAGTGATCTGGCGTTGGCCGAGGAATGGGTTGCCGGTGCCAGGAACTTCTGCACCAAGTTGTGGAACGCCACCAGATTCGCGCTGATGAACGGCGCCACCACCGCCCGACCGCTGCCCGATGCGGGCGAGATGACCGAGGCTGACCGGTGGATCCTTGGCAGGTTGGGTGAGGTGACCGCCGAGGTGGATGCGCAGTTCGAGCAGTTCCAGTTCTCCAAGGTCATCACGCAGCTCTACCACTTCACCTGGGACGAGCTGTGCGACTGGTACCTGGAGCTGGCGAAGGTGCAGATCGCCGAAGGCGGGGCGGCCACGACCCGCGCCGTGCTTGGGCATGTCTTCGACACCGTGCTGCGGCTACTGCACCCCTTCGTCCCGTTCGTCACCGAGCGGTTGTGGATCGCGTTGACCGGTGGTGAGTCCCTGGTCGTCGCCGACTGGCCCGGTGATCGCGCGGGCTACGCTGGCTACGCCGATGACGCGACGACCACCCGGATCGGCGACGTGCAGAAACTGGTCACCGAGATCCGGCGATTCCGCGCCGACCAGGGGCTCGGACCGGGGCAGCGGGTTTCCGCCCGGATGTCCGGCCCGGGCCTTGGCGATGTGGCGGGCCACGAGGCCGCGGTGCGTACCCTTACCCGGTTGACCGAGCAGGGGGAGGGGTTTTCGGCAGGCGCCGCCATCGAGGTGGGGCTGAGCGGCGGCAGCGTGCACGTCGAACTCGACCTCTCCGGGACGATCGACGTCGCCGCCGAGCGCAAGCGCCTCGAGAAGGATCTTGCTACGGCGCGTAAGGAGCTGGAACAAAACGACAAGAAGCTGACCAACCAGTCCTTTGTGGAAAAAGCGCCCGAAGAGGTCGTCGCGAAGGTGCGGGAGCGCAAGCGGGCCGCCGAGTCGGACATCGAGCGCATCGAGTCCCGGCTGGCGACACTTCCGTAAGGCGCGAGCCGCCGGAACCCGCCGGGAGATCCGGGCATCGTTCGGGCAGTCGATACGTGGGTTGGGAGTACATACCGTGCAGGATGAGCGCGATGAGGACGCGGTGCTGGACGAGCTGTCGGCCGAGCAGCTCGCCGCAGGCCCCATGCCGGACACGCCCGAGACGCCCGACGAACCGATCGAGCCGGATCCCGAGGTCGAGCAGCGTGCGCATGCCGAGCTGCGCAGCGTCGAGGCGGAGCTGAATCAACGCTGGGGCGAGACCAAGATCGCGCCCACCATCCAGCGCATCACCGCGTTGCTGAATATGGTGGGGGATCCGCAGCACAACTACCCGGTGATCCAGGTCGCGGGAACCAACGGCAAGGGGTCGGTGGTCCGCATGATCGAGGGGCTGTTGACCAGGATGGGGCTGCGTGTCGGCCGTTTCACGAGCCCGCACCTGCAGCTGGTGACCGAGCGCATCAGCGTCGACGGTGTACCCATCTCCGCGTCGACCTATGTGGACAGCTACCGGGATCTGGAGCCGTTCATCGGCATGGTGGACGACGCGCGCGCACCCGATGCGCCACGGATGACCAAATTCGAGGTGCTGAGCGCGATGGCGTTCTCCGTGTTCGCCGATGCCCCGGTGGACGTCGCCGTGCTGGAGACGGGCATGGGGGGAACCTGGGACGCCACCAATGTTGCCGAAGCGCAGGTCGCGGCGATCACGCCGGTGAGCCTGGACCACAGGGAGTACCTGGGTGATGATCTCGTGTCCATCGCGCGGGAGAAGGCGGGTGTCATCGGCAAGGAGGGGGTGGCCGTACTCGCAGAGCAGGAGCCCGATGCGCTGCGCACGCTGCTGGAGCGTGCGGTCGAGGTGGACGCCGCGGTGGCTCGCGCAGGTCAGGAGTTCGGCGTGCTGCGGCGGGAGAAGGGCGTCGGCGGGCAGCAGCTGAGCTTGCAGGGGCTCGGCGGGGTATATGACGACATCTTCCTCCCGGCCCACGGCGAGCACCAGGCGGCCAATGCCGCGCTGGCGCTGGCCGCCGTGGAGGCGTTCTTCGGTGCGGGCAAGGGCCGCCAGCTGGTGATCGAGGCGATCCGGGAGGGCTTCGCCGAGCTGGAACTGCCTGGCAGGCTGGAGCCGGTGCGGGGTGCTCCCACGGTGCTGCTGGATGCGGCGCACAACCCGCACGCTGCGCGGGCGCTGGCCACCGCCATCGACGCCGAGTTCGCGTTCCGCAGGTTGGTCGCGGTCGTGGCGGTGCTCGACGACAAGGACGTCACCGGCATCCTGGAAGCGATCGAGCCCGTGGTCTCCGACATCGTGGTCACCACCAACTCCTCGCCCCGGGCGGTGCCCCCGGAAAGGTTGGCGGAGATCGCGCGCCCCATCTTCGGCGAGGATCGGGTGCACGTCTCGCCGCGGCTGGACTCGGCCGTGGAGGCCGCGGTGACCCTGGTGGAGCACACCGACGATCCGGAGGAGCCGCTGGCTGGCGGCGGGGTGCTGATCACCGGCTCGGTCGTCACGGCTGGTGAGGCACGGGCACTGTTCGGGAAGGAACCAGCCTGATGGGCGAGGGCAGCACGGCGCAGCCGATCAAGGATCCGATGCGCTCGTTCCGCGGTGTCATGGCGGGCGCGTTGATCCTGCAGGTCATCGTGGTCGGCCTCGCTTTGCTGGTGGTCGCCGACCTCGGCGAGGGGGTGACGAGCTGGCAGGGCTGGGCGTTGTTCGGCGTGCTCGCCGGGCTGATCGCCTGCTGCGGGCTGCTGCGATACCGCTGGGTGGTCGCCGTGGTGTTCGTCCTCCAGGCGGTGCTGGTCGCTTTCCTGCCAGCGCTACCCGCCATCGGCGTGGTCGGGCTGCTGTTCGCGGGTGCCTGGATCTACATGCTGTGGTTACGCCGCGTGGTCGCCAGGCGCATGGCCGAGGGCACGCTGCCCGGTCAGCAGGCGTAGGGGGCGCTCAACGCGTTGCTGGCCGGTCCGGATGAATCGTTCCCGGAATGGATTCAGCCATCATGCCTGCTTTGCCCCGCTGTCACCTGTTAGTGTGACGCGTTAGCTTCGGCCCGGTCACAAGCAGGAGGAGCGGTAAGCAGGTGGGTACAGCGCTGCGGCACGATCCTGATGCGCGCCAGCCCGGTAATCCGAGCGACAGGCCCCGGCGGTCACTGCTGCGGCGCGCGGGCACGGCCGTCGGCCGTGTCGGCACGGAAACGCGGCGTAGCTGGTCGACCACGCCAGGCAGACTCACCATCATCGGGGTGGTGCTCGTGGCCCTGATCCTCGGTGCGGGCATCGTGGCCGCCACGTCGACCAGCGCCAAGGCGCAGGACACCGCGAACCTCGTCGAGCGGGACGAGCCGATCGCGGCCACCGTGCAGGAGGTGTACCGCGCGCTGTCCGACGCCGACGCGACCGCCGCGATGTCGTTCCTCGCGGCGGCCGACGAGCCGGAGGAGCTGCGCACGCGTTACGAGAACGACCTCGCGACCGTCGGCCCCTCGCTGGCGCTGGCCGGGTTCGACCCGGCGACGGATCCCGAAGCCTCCGGTGAGGTGTCGGTGGTCGTCCGGGACGTCCCCGTCTACGCCGAGTTGGTTGGCACGGCCAGGGCGAACAACCAGCAGGGCCTGCCCGTGGGAGCCGCCTACCTGCGGCAGGCCTCGCACCTGATGCGGGAACAGATCCTGCCCGCGGTGGAGGAGCTGTACCAGCTCCAACGGGAGCGGCTGTCCGACGCGCAGTCCGTGGCCACTGGGGTTCCGCTGGTGGCGACCGGGCTGGTGATCGTCGCGCTCGCCTGCCTGCTGCGCGCCCAGTCGCACATCAAGTGGCTGGTGAAACGGCGCTACAACATCGGGCTGGTGATGGCCACGGTTGCGTTGCTCGTCGGCCTGGGGTGGAGCGCGGTCGCGTTGACGGTTCAGGGCAATCATGTCGCCTCGGGCCAGCGTGCGGGCTCCGACCAGGTGGATGTGCTGGTGGAGACCCGGATCACCGCCCTGCAGGCCAGGGCCGACGAGCTGCTCGCGCTGATCGCGCGCGGTGACGGCGAGGCCTATGAGGACAGTTTCGCGGAGCTCGCCGAACAGGTCGGTGGCCAGGACGGCACCGGGGGCAGGCTGGGTGAGCTTCGCGACAACGCACCCGAGCAGCTCGCCGGACCCGTCGATGACGCCACCGAAGCCGCGGCTCGGTGGCTCGACACGCACGACAGGCTGGCAGAGCTGGTCGACGGCGGAGAGTATGCCAGGGCGGTCGATCTGGCTGTCGACACCCGCTCGTCCTACGGTGCCGGGGCAGCGTTCGAACGGCTGGACAGCAGCTTGGCCGAGGCGATCCAGGCGGGCAGGGAAGAGTTCGTGACCTCGACGGTGACCGGGCAACGCGCGCTGACCGCCTTGCCGGAAGGGTGGTTGGCGCTGGCGGCCGTCGGTGCCTGCGGGGTCGTCATCGGCATCCGACAGCGCCTCAGGGAGTACCGATGAGACGTTTCGTGATCGCTATCGCCGGTATCGCCGCGATCGCATTGGTGGCCGCGGGCTGCGGTCCGGTTGGCGAGCCACGCACGGTGGTGTCCGCGCCACCCGCGGAACGGCCCATGCCGGCCAACGCCGGGGTCACCGAGGAGCTTCCCGCCGCCGACGACGGGGACGAGCCCGACTGCGGTGACCCGACAGCGAGCCTGCCGCCGGACGGCACCGATGTGCCGGACGGATCCACCATGGCCGAGATCGTCGAGCGAGGGCATCTGACCGTCGGGATCGACCAGAACACCTACCTGTTCGGTTTCCGTGATCCGATCACGGGCGAGTTGGAGGGGTTCGACATCGACATCGCCCGCGAGCTCGCCGAGTCGTTGCTCGGTGACCGGGACAAGGTGCAGTTCCGGGGAGTCTCGGTTGCCGACCGCATACCGGCGTTGACCAGCGAATCCGTGGATGTCGTCGTGTTCATGATGACGATGAACTGCGAGCGGGCCGAGAAGATCGACTACTCGAGCGTGTATTACGTCGCGCATCAGCGGGTGCTGGTGCAGCAGGATTCCGGTTACTCCGGGTTGGAGGACCTCGGCGGCGAGGAGGTCTGCGCGCCGCGTGGCTCGACCTCCTCGGTCAATGTCGCCTCGGCCGATCCTCGGCCGGTGCTGGTTGAGGTGGACAGCATCTCCGACTGCCTCGTGCTGCTGCAGCAGGGTCAGGTGGAAGCGATCTCCACCGACGACACCATCCTCGCCGGCATGGCCGAGCAGGACCCGACGCTCGAGGTGGTCGGCGACCCGCTCAGCGACGAGCCGTACGGGATCGGGATCCCGCAAGGCAACGAGGACATGGTGCGTTACGTCAACGCCTTCCTGGAGGAGCTTCGTGAGAACCGTTGGCAGGAGCTCTACGCGGAGTGGTTGGAGCCCGCGTTGGGACCCGCGGATCCGCCGGAGCCCACGTACCGGTGACACTGCTCGGCACGCCAAGGGCGCGCCGGTGATCCCGGTGATGTGGGCTTTGGATGCGGATCGATATGACGGAGGAGGGCGGCATGGCTAGGTGTCCTCGCGTCGGTTGTGCGGGTGAGATCGACGAGGACGGATTCTGCGGCTCGTGCGGGCTGCAGGCGGACGATGCGGGCCGCGCGTCGACCCGCACCGACAGCGTGGCGACGTGGTCCAGCCCGTCGGTGACCACCAGCTCGGCACCCTCACAACCGGGATCGTCCGGGCGGGGAATGCTGGGCGCCGGGTTGGTGGAGGTGCCACCGGTGCCGTACCGGGATCCCGCCGAGGTGGTCATCACCGACCCGGAGGTGCCGGAGAACCAGCGGTTCTGCGCCCGCTGCCAGAGTCCGGTGGGGCGTTCCCGGCCGGGACGGCCCGCCCGCGCGGACGGGTTCTGTCCGCAGTGCGGTCAGCGCTACCGCTTCACCCCGGCTATGCAGCCGGGTGACGTGGTACACGACCAGTACGAGGTGCTGGGCTGCCTGGCGCACGGCGGGCTCGGCTGGGTGTACCTGGCGCGCGACCGGGCGGTGTCGGGACGTTGGGTGGTGCTCAAAGGCCTGATCGACAGTGCCGACGCCGATGCTACCGCCGCGGTGATCGCGGAACGCCACTTCCTGGCCAAGGTGGAGCACCCGAACATCGTCAAGATTCACAACTTCGTGCAGCAGAGCGAGTCCGACGGTGGCAGCACCGGCTACATCGTGATGGAGTACGTCGGCGGGCAGTCGCTGAAGGATCTCGTCAAGCAGCGGCGCCGGGAGGAAGGGCCGAGGGCGAGCCTGCCGATCGAGCAGGCGCTGGCCTACACCATCGAGGCGCTGCGCCCTATCGGATACCTGCACGACGAGGGCCTGCTGTACTGCGACGTCAAGCCGGACAACATGGTGCAGACCCAGGAGCTGCTCAAGATCATCGATCTCGGGGCGGTGCGGCACGTCGACGACATCTCGGCCGCGGTGTACGGCACCGTCGGCTACCAGGCGCCCGAGGTGGCCGAGCAGGGCCCGTCGGTGGCCTCCGACCTCTACGCCATGGGACGGACGCTGGCGGTGTTGTCGTTCCCGTTCGACTTCACCGGCCGCTATGCCACGCGGTTACCCCCGCCGTCCGAAGCGCCGCCGATGGCTGAGCACGAGTCGTTCCGCCGGGCGTTGCTGCGCGCTTGCCATCCCGACCCCGCGCGCCGGTTCGCCTCGGCCGCCGAAATGGCCGAGCAGCTGACGGGCGTGTTGCGGGAGGTCATGGCCGCATCCGACGGGCAGCCCAGGCAAGCGGCTTCGGCCTACTTCGGGCCGGAGCTGCGTGGGTTCGCCACCGGCGGTGAGAGTGAACCTCGGAAGTACCGGGACGACGACCGGAGTGCGCAGGCGAGCGCGGCAGCGGACGGCGACGTGCCCACCGAACAGCGCCAGCTGCGGCCGCTGCGGCCGGTGGATCGTACCGAGGTGGCGCGGGAGCTTCCGGTGCCGAGGGTCGATATCACCGATCCCGCCGCCGAGTTGCTGACCACCCTGGCCGCTGCCTCACCCGCGGAGCTGCTTGAGTCGCTGCACGATGTCCACCCCACGAGCGAGGTGCAGCTTCGCAGGGTGCGCGCGCTGATCGAACTGGACGATCATGACCAGGCCTGGCGGCAGGCCGAGCTGCTGGCGGATGCGAACTCGTGGCGGGCGCGCTGGGCAGTGGGGTTGGCCGCGCTGGCGGTCGATCTCCCCGAACGGGCGCGCGGCGAATTCGACGCTGTGCTGGGAGAGTTGCCCGGCGAGCTCGCTCCCAAGCTGGCACTGGCGGTGTGCGCTGAGCTGCTCGACGATCGGACCGATGCCGAGCATTACTACCGCCTCGTGTGGCGCACCGACCGCTCGTTCGTCAGCGCGGCGTTCGGGCTCGCCCGTGTCCTGCTGCGCGACGGCGAGCGCGCCGAAGCCGCGGCCGTGCTGGGCTCGGTTCCGCCTTCGTCGGCGCACCATCTCGCGGCGGCCGTAGCGGCCGTGCGGGTGGGCACGGTGACCGCCGATACCGACGTGTTGACCGCCGAAGACCTCGCCGCGGCGGGCAAACGGCTCGCCGATCTCGATCTCGACGAGGCCAGCCAGGCCCAGGTGGAGACCGAGCTGTTGGAGTCGGCGCTGCGGTGGACGCTCGAGCGAGGGGACGGGCACGGCGACCACGTCGAGGTCCTCGGGTGTTCGCTGACCGAGCATCCGCTACGGCGCGCCCTCGAACACCGCTATCGGGTCCGTGCCCGCTACGCGGGCAGCCTACGGGAGCGGTACGCGCTGGTCGACCGGGCCAATCACGTACGTCCTTGGACTCGAACGTGACCACGACGCAATGCCCTGCTTGCCATGAGCCGGTCTGGCGCGAGGACGTGTTCTGCGAGGCTTGCGGCGAGCGGCTCGCTACGGGTCCCGCGGCGACACCGTACGCGGCGCCCGCCGCCCATCCGATGCCACCGCCCGCACCCCCACCACCGCCCGTACCGGCAGCGCCGCCCACATCGGCAATCGATCCCGCGCCCGACGGCGAGCCCGCTGCGGCTCTCCAGGCCGAGCGTGGCGCCGATCCGCCTCCCGATCCGCCTGCCGAACCCGCCGGTGTCGCGACCGAGCTGCCGAGCGGTGCCGACGCGCCCGCGCGGACCGAGATCGTGTGGCCCGCGACGGAACCTCCGGGTGAGGCATCGCCACCGGCGCGGGGAGCAGGCCCGCGGTTCACGGTGACCCCGGTGGGCGGCGCCATCGACGACCGGGAGCAGTGCGTCCATTGCGCGCATCCCACCGTCGACGAGGACGGCTACTGCGAGCAGTGCGGGCTTCGCCAGCCGGTCGGCAGGGAGCGGATGTCGGCCGATCTTGGGGTGGTCGCTGGAGTCAGCGACCGGGGAAGGGTGCGTGACTCGAACGCCGACGCCATGGCGTTCGGGTTCACCGGCGAATCCGCGCGTCCCGATCACGTCGTGGCCATCGTCTGCGACGGTGTCGGTTCCGGCGCGCACTCCGGGCAAGCGGCGCAGGACGCCGCCGACGCGGGCGCGGCCGAACTGCTCGGGTGTCTGGCCGACGGGCTGGACCCGAGGAAGGCGAGCACCATGGCGATGGCTGCCGCTGCGGACGCGGTCACCAGCCTCGCTGGTGGGGGCCTCGACGAGGTGGACGCACCGGCGACCACCTATGTCTCGGTGGTGGCCACCTCCACTGAAGTGACGGTGGCGTGGCTGGGGGACAGCCGCGCGTACTGGGTGGCGGCAGGGACGCGGGACACCACGGCGGCCACCGACGGCAGCGTGGTCGACGGCGCCGCGTGCCTGACCATCGACCACACGGTGCGCAACTCCTACCTCGCCGACGGGACGAGGGCGGCGCATACGCTCACCCGTTGGCTCGGTGCCGACTCCGATGGCATGGACCCGCAGATCGTCACGGTCCACCCTGCCCGGCCGGGGGTGGTCGTGCTGTGCACCGACGGGCTGTGGGGGTACTTGGGTGACCCGGCCGAGCTGGCCGCCGAGATCCTCGGCCACCGTGACGCCGCCGAAGCTACGCTGGGCCTGGTGGAGTACGCGCTGGCCAGTGGAGGCCGCGACAACGTGGCGGTGATTGCCTTGCCCTTTCCGGCTGCGGGAGGGTGGCCGTGATGCGCCAGTCACATTTTGATGTCGAGATCGCGCAGAACCGATACCTGCCTCGCGGGGCCGACACGGTCGACGCGATCGTGTCGGTCACCGCGCACCCTTCCGCTGACCACCAGGTCTCACCCTCCACCGCCGCGGTGATCATGCTCGACTGCTCGGCCTCGATGTACCGGCCGAGCAAGCTCGCGGCCGCCAAGCGCGCCGCGCACGCCGCGATCGACAGCCTGCGCGACGGGGCCGGGTTCGCCATCGTGGCAGGCACGCACGAGGCCACCATGATCTACCCGAGCGAGCAGGCGTTGGCCGTGGCAGGCGAGGAGACACGGCGGGCAGCCAAGCGCGCGGTCGACGACCTCGGCGCGGGGGGCGGGACGGCGATGAGCCGGTGGCTGCGTGCCGCGGCCGAGCTGTTCGACGGCAGCGAGTACGAGCTGCGGCACGCCATACTGCTCACCGACGGGCGGAACACCTCCGAATCCCCGGAAGCCCTCACCACGACGCTGGCGGATCTGCGGGACCGCTTCCGCTGCGACTGCCGCGGTGTGGGTACCGATTGGCTGGTCAGCGAGCTACGTCAGATCGCGGAAGCCATGCTCGGTACCGTGGATATCGTCGCCGAACCCGAGGACCTGGTGGCGGATTTCACCGCCATGATCGAACGGGCGATGCGGCTATCCGTGCCGGATGTGGCGCTGCGGCTGTGGACGCCGAAAGATGCCGAGGTCACGCTCGTGCGCCAGGTCGACCCTTCGGTGCTGGATCTCACCACTCACGGCGAGCCGGCCAAGGCACAGGCGACCGACTACCCAACCGGGGCGTGGGAGGCTGAGACCCGTGCGTTCCAGGTACGCATCGCGGTGCCCGCAGCCGGGGTCGGCGACACCATGCTGGCCTGCCGGGTCAGCGTCGTCGGCCCTGACGGTGATGTGCTCGGCAACGGCAAGGTGCTCGCCACGTGGACCGACGACCCCGCTTACTACGGGGTGCTCGACCCGCAGGTCGCCCACTACACCGGCCAGGTCGAGCTGGCGACGGCCATCCAGCACGGGCTGGACGCCCACCGGGCGGGGGATCTGGACACCGCTACCCACAAGCTGGGACGCGCGGTCGCGTTGGCCTCCCTGTCCGAGCACGCGGAGACGATGAAGCTGCTGTCCAAGGTGGTGGACATCGAGGATGCCGAGCGGGGGCGGGTGCGGATCAAACCGTCGGTGGACACCCTGGACCACATGACGCTCGACACCCGCTCGGTGGTGACCACGCGGATGCGCAGACAACAGTGACGGCGGTCCGGCGCGGGATGCCGGGGTGTGAGCCGGGCGCCGCGCCGCCCACTCATCCGGTGCACCTGCCGGCACGGCGGGTACCCGCGGCATCGTAGGCTGCTGGAGAACATCCGACGTGAACGGAAGGGAACGGATCGATCGTGACCGAGCGTACGTTTGTCCTGGTCAAGCCCGACGCTGTCAGCAAGGGACTCGTCGGTGAGGTGCTTTCCCGTATCGAGCGCAAGGGGCTCACCATCGTCGCGCTGGAGCTGCGTCACGTGCCGCGCTCGCTCGCCGAGGAGCACTATGTCGAGCACCGGGACAAGCCGTTCTACGAGGACCTCCTGGAGTTCATCACCTCGGGTCCCGTGGTCTGTGCCGTGGTCGAGGGGCCGCGTGCGGTGGCCGCGTTCCGGCAGCTCGCAGGCGGAACCGATCCGGTGGACAAGGCCGCGCCGGGGACGCTGCGCGGCGACTACGGCCTCGAGGTGCAGTACAACCTGGTGCACGGTTCCGACTCGCCGGAGTCGGCCGAGCGCGAGCTGAAGCTGTGGTTCCCTGACCTGTGACCACCGCCCGCTCGGGCCGCTCCGTGCTGTCGGGACGCTGTCGGGACGGGGCGTTAGGCTCGCCGCGGCTGGGGGTCGGGCGTATTGACCTCCACCGCGCGCGAAGGGGCAAGGTGGTGGCATGGCAACAGCCGAGGACAGCGCGGCGCGAGCGGGCCAACCGCTGGTCATGGCCAAGGCTTTGGTGAAGCGGTTCGGGACCCTCGAAGCCGTGCGGGGCATCGATCTCGACGTCGGTAGAGGAGAGGCGTTCGGGTTTCTCGGCCCGAATGGCGCAGGCAAGTCCTCGGCGATGCGGATGATCGCCTGCGTCTCGCCGCGCACCGAGGGTGAGCTGCGCGTGCTCGGTATGGATCCGCGGACCGACGGCCCGCGGATCCGGGCGCGGCTTGGGGTGGTGCCGCAGGAGGACAACCTGGACGCCGAGTTGACGGTCAGGCAGAATCTCCAGGTCTACGGTCGCTACTTCGGGATGTCGCGGGCCCAGGTGCGGGCCAAGGCCATGGAGTTGATGGAGTTCGCGCAGCTGTCCGATCGCGCCGATGACGAGGTGGAGCCGCTGTCCGGTGGCATGAAGCGGCGCCTGACCATCGCCCGATCGCTGGTCAACGACCCTGACCTGCTGTTGCTGGACGAACCGACCACCGGCCTTGATCCGCAGGCCCGGCACCTGCTGTGGGACCGGTTGTTCCGGCTCAAGCAACTCGGCGTCACCCTGCTGATCACGACGCATTACATGGACGAGGCCGAGCAGCTGTGCGACCGGCTGGTGGTGATGGACGGCGGCCGGATCGTGGCCGAGGGGTCACCCGCCGAGCTCATCGCGCGCCACTGCACTCGTGAGGTGCTGGAGCTGCGGTTCCCCGTGGGCGAGAACGGGCAGGCGCTGCCCGAGATGGACGGCGTGGCCGAGCGTGTCGAGCGGTTGCCCGATCGGGTGCTGGTCTACACCGACCACGGGGACGCGGCGCTGAACGCTGCCCACGCGGGCGGGATGCGCCCGGTCTCCTCGCTGGTGCGACGCAGCACCCTCGAGGATGTGTTCCTCACGCTCACCGGGCGGAGCTTGGTCGACTGATGGGCATGTCGACTCGACAGAGGCAGGGTGTGCCCGTACGGGTGGTGAACTCGTTCCGGGCTGCCTGGTTGCGGGTGGAAGGCCAGTGGATGTGGTACCGCCGCTACTGGCGGTCCAATCTGTACTCCTCGGGATTGCAGCCGTTGTTGTTCCTGGCCGCGATGGGCCTGGGCTTCGGGTCCCAGGTGGAGCCGGGCCCGGACACCGAAGGTGTCGGTTACCTGCAGTTCGTCGCGCCGAGCATGCTGGTGGCAGGCGCGATGATGAACGCCGTGTTGGAGTCCACCTGGAAGGTCGCTTCCGGGTTCCAGTGGCAGCGGCAGTACGTCGCCGCCGTGGCCACCCCGATCACCCCGGGGCAGGTGTTCGGTGGCGAGCTGATGTGGGTGGCGGTGCGGCTGCTGGTGTCGGCCGGCGTGTACGCCGTGATCGCGCTACCGCTGGGTGCGTGGTTGGGGTTCGGTGCGGCATTGGCGGTGCCGATCGGCGTGCTCACCGGACTGGCGTTCGCCGCGCCGGTGATGGCGCTGTCGGCGACGGTGCGTAACCCGAGCAACGCCTTCAGCACGCTGTTACGGTTCGGGGTTATCCCGGTGATGCTGTTCTCCGGGACGTTCTTCCCGATCAGCGTGCTGCCCACGCCGGTGCAGGCGCTGGTGTGGTTGTCGCCGCTGTGGCACGGCAACGAGCTGGCCAGGGCGGCCGCGCTCGGTGGGGCGGAGTGGCTCCCGGCGCTCGGTCACCTCACGTTCCTGGCCGCTGTGCTGGTCGGCGGTGGCTTGCTCGCGCGCCACCGGTTCTACCGCAGGCTGGTGGTCTGAATGGCGACGGACGCCGACCGGATCGGCCGGGTAGCCACCACCGGCGCGCGGCGCGGGCTCACCCTGCGGGTGCTGCCGCCGGGTATGTACGCCGGGCGGGCAACCAAGGTACTGGAACGCTCGCTGCTGGTGGGCAGGAGGATGTGGCCGGTCTTCGTCTCCGGCATCGTCGAGCCGGTCTTCTACCTGCTGGCCTTCCAGGTCGGTTTCGGGGCCTTGGTGACCGAGGTGGTCGGCCCCGGCGGGGTAACGATGGACTACGCCGCTTTCGTCGCGCCCGCGCTGATGATGGCCTCGGCGATGAACGGGGCGGTCTACGACGCCACCTTCAACGTGTTCTTCAAGATCCGCCACGCCAAGGTCTACGACGGCATGCTGGCCACCCCGATCGGCCCGATGGACATCGCCATGGGTGAGATGAGCTGGTCGATGCTGCGGGGCGGGTTGTACGCGGCGGCGTTCCTCGCCGCGATCAGCGCGCTCGGGCTGGCGGGCTCGCCGTGGGTGCTGCTGCTGGTTCCGGTGGCGTTGCTTGTGGCGTTCACGTTCGCCGCGCTGGGGATGGCGTGCGTGACCTACATTCGTACGGTCTCGCAGTTCGACTACATCCAGCTCGCGGTGATGCCGCTGTTCCTATTCTCCGCCACGTTCTTCCCGCTGTCGGTGTACCCGGAACCGCTGCAGCTGCTGGTGCAGCTCTCTCCGCTGTACCACGGGGTGGAATTGGCCAGGGGGTTGTCGGTGGGGGTGCTGGACCCGATGATGGCGGGCCACGTGGCCTACCTGGTGGCGCTGTCGGCGCTGGGCCTGTGGGTGACCTCGCGTAGGCTGGCCGGCCTGCTGTTGCGGTAGAGCCTCAGCGACGGTCCGCGTGTCCCAGATCCCGGTCCGGCGCGACCAGGTCGCGCACCAGCCGCTTGAGTTCGGTGAGTTCCGGGAACGCGCGTTGTTCGGCGCGGGACCAGACGCCGTGGCCGTCGACGCGGACCTCGAACACGCCGCCGGTGCCTGGGACGAGGGCGACTTCGCCGAGCTCCTCGCTGAACGTGGTGAGTAGCTCCTGGGCGAGCCACCCTGCTCTGAGGAGCCAGCGGCACTGAGTGCAGTACTCGATCTCCACTCGCGGCTGCCGTATGTCCATGGCTCCAGTATCGTCTCGGTTCACGGCACCGGCGACGCGTGTGAGAGTGAATCGTCATGATGCTGCTGACCTTCGGCCACGGTACCGCGGAATCCACCGAGCTGTTGAGGCTGCTCCGCGATGCCGGTGTGGCACAGGTAGTCGACGTGCGCAGGGTTCCTGCCAGCAAGCGCAATCCGGATGTCGCCCACGATGCGATGTCGCGATGGCTGTCGACGGGTGGTATCGAGTACCGATGGGACGAGCGCCTTGGCGGCTGGCGCAAGGTGGTGCCGGACACGCTGGACACGGCCTTAGCCAACCGTGCGTTCTGCGGCTACGCCGGGCACATGCGTTCGGTGGAGTTTCTGGACGCCATCGAGGCGCTGCTGTCGGGAGCGCGGCGGCAGCGAACCGCGATCATGTGCGCTGAATCGGTGTGGTGGCGGTGCCACCGCAAGCTGATCGCCGACTTCCTGGTGTTGGCGCGCGGGGTGGACGTGTGGCACCTGATGCACGACGGCACGTTCCAGGAGCACCGGCCGAGTGAGGAAGCGCGATTGGTGCCGGAGGAACGAGTGTTGGTTTACGACGCCGACCAGCCACCGCTGACGCCGTAGCACGCGGCGCAGGCGCCCGCCACGGGGCCAGCAGGGTGGTGGGTTGGTGGTGGTGTCGTGTTTCGGTACTTTCCAGTGACGCGACTCGACGCCGGAGAGCTCGCTACGGGCTCGCGTTGGTAGCCCGCGCCTGCCGTGCCTGCCGTGCCAGTCGCCTGGCCTCCCGCACCGGCCCTGGCGTGCGATGGTGCCCGGTGCCGAGCACGACTCGGGCCGCGGTATCGGCATCGGTGCGCCAGGCCGCGTGCACCGCCACCGGTCTGCGGCCCGCTCGCATGCGCAGCCAGTGCCCCACGAGCTCGCCGTCATGCAGCAGGGGGCTGGTGGCGCCCCGCTCGTCCGAGGGACAAGGTCCGCTCGCCAGCAGCGGACGGTGGGTGACGCCGATGGTGGGAAGCCCGAGGACGGCCCCGAGGTGCAGCGCCAATCCGCAGCGGCGCGGGTGGTCGCGCCCGGTGGCATCGACCAGCAGCACATCCGGGCTGTTCGGCAGGGCGAGGACCACCGATTCCAGGATCGGCCCCACCCGCAACGCCAGATGCCCCGGTTCGTATCGCCAGCCTGCCGTCCCGGTGACGGTGGCCCTGCCGTGGCATCGCTTGCCTCGGTAGAGCGCCGCCCCTGCCCACACCGGATCGCCTGCCGCGCCTGGGCCGGTGAGCCCGTGCGGGAACGCCGCGAAGCAGCCTGCCACCAGCGGCCGGGGCTGCGCCCGCCAGGCTGGTGGCCGGGCACGGGCGAGCGCGTCCTGCCGCGCGTACAGCTCGACCGGGGAACCCGGCCAGGTCCCCGGATCCGCTCCCGCCGCCGTCATATCGTCATGACGGTCCGACGCCGGCTCCTGCCGAGTCCGCCGTGGACAGTGCGGTGTAGGCGTCGACGAGCCCGTGCCCGTAGAAACCGTTGTAGCCGGAGTAACCGCTGCAGTAGGCGTCCTGCCTGCCGTTGCCGCTGACGTCGTAGTCGGCGGGACAGGCGAGATCGGCCGCGCTCGCGGTCAGCGCCGAGGCGATGCGCTCTGGGTCGTAGTCGGGGTTCGCCGAGGCGATCAGCGCCGCGACCCCCGTGGCGTGCGGTGCGGCCATCGACGAGCCACAGATCCGGGTATACCCGCCCGGCACGGTCGACAGGACGCAGGTACGTTCGTCACCCCCCGGCGCTGCCGTCGCGATCACCCCGAGGCCGTACGAGCTGTAGCCTGCCTTGCGCTCTGCGGCATCCACCGCGGAGATGGTGACCATCGAGCGCAGGCTCGCGGGCAGCGCCTGGCAGCCATCCCCGCCGGAGGTGGCGGGGGAGAGGTCGACGCCATCGTTGGTGGCCGCGGCGATGTTGAGGGTCCCGCCCGAGTTGGCGTGGTCGGCGGCGCGCGCGACGGCTTCCCGGACCGTATCGACGTCCTCGCCGGTAGCGCAGGACAGCGACCACGGATCGACCACGTAGCTGGAGTTGGTCACCGCCATCCCGTTGTCCGCAGCCCACATCAGGCCACACACTACGGCCTCGGGGTCGGCGAAGCCCCGGCCACCGATCACCTTGATCGAGGCCAGGGTGACTCCCGGGGCGACACCGGTGATGCCCTCGCCGTCGTCGGCGGCAGCGATGGTCCCCGCGACATGAGTGCCGTGCGGTGAGGTGTCGGGCGCCGCGACGTCGCTGCCGGTTCGCGGCGCCCCCGACAGGCAGTCGACCGAGAGATCCTCGTCGACCGATCCCGCCAGGTCCGGGTGCCGCGGGTCGATGCCGGAGTCGAGCACACCCACGATCACGTCCGGGTCGCCCCGGCTGATCGTGTGCGCCTGCGGCGCGTTGATCATCTCCATGTTCCACTGCTCGCTCGTGCGATCGTCCGCAGGAACCGTGGCCGGATCGGTCGGTCGTAGTTCCGGCCGTTCGCCCGTCGTGGTGTGTCGCGACGGTGAGTCCGCTGCCGCGAGCGTGCGCTCGTGCTGCGCGCTGAACGAACGGGCACCATCGGGCAGCCGGGCCGCGAACCCGGGGTCGGCGGACGTGGCCACGGCGACGGCGATCTCCGGGTAGTAAGCGGTGCTCCGGCCGCACGCGTCGGTGACGGCATCGTCCGCGCGACGCTGCTGTGTACCTTCCGGGAACACCACGATGTGCCGCAGTGGCGTCCCGGACTCGCGGCAGGGGCCCTCACCGGTCACCGTGGTATCTGTCGCCACCGCGGGGTCGAGCTCGTGCGCGCTCGTGGTCACCTGTGCGTGCGCCAGCGGGAGGGTAGTGCACACCAGCACCACACCGGTGCCTGCCACGGCGCGAACAGGCAACCTCAACGAAGCCATAGCTGCGCACGGTAGCCACTTCGGTTCCCTGCGACAAGTGGGGCGGCCGCTGTTCTTGTCGTTACCCCGGCAGGGTGCGGGTGACCGGCGCGCGGTCTGTCGGCTCGTGAGATGAATAACCCGACTTGGAAGTAGGCACGGTCTGCTGACCCTTGCAGGGAGGCGGCGCGCGAGCCACCGAGTGACACGCGACGGCGCGACGGTATGGGATACTGAACCTGATCGCCGGACCGGGCGTCTCCGGGTGTACCACGCAGTGGGAGGGCGCGGTGCGGGGATCCAGCGGCTTCTCGCGCGTGACACCGCGTCGTCGCCACCCCGCGTGGCTCGACGATGGGGAGCGAGGCCGAGGTCAGTGGGCCACGGAGGGGTCGCTGCGGAGGTAACCGCTCGCTCGGTGTCCCGCCTGGCGGGCGGTGGGAGACAAGGATTCCCGTTGTGGGGTACCCCACAGCGGCATACAACAGAACCAAGCATGCCGGTAGGGCTGCTCACCATCGGCCCGTTCGGTTTCCGTGACGGGGCTCGTGGCAGCCGGTGGCGAGCGGGTGCGGAGATCGAACGTCGACGCCGACCCGGTGAAGGTGTGGACCTACCGACAAGTGAAGGCGATAAGCGCGCCGCCGCTACCCGCTCCGGCAGGTGGTCGGCGCACTTCGGACAAGAGGCAGAAAGGGGTCCCTGCGCGGCCGCATCCGCAACCAGCCGCCCGCCCGCCCGGCGGTGCTGGCGAGGTCCGGATGCGCCCGGGGGCGGAGGAGTTATATGACGAACACAGGAGAGCCCGCCGGTAATGCAGGCGGGGATACCAGCACACCTGCGTCCGATTGGGCATCCGAGCTGCCCGCACGGATCAGGGTGCACGCTCTGGCGAAGCTGCTCGGATCCACGAGCAAGCACGTTCTCGGCACGCTGAGTGATCTCGGGGAGAGCGCACGCAGCCCCCAGTCGAGCGTGTCCCGCGATGTCGCCCTCCGGGTCGCCGAAGCCCTCGGTACCCAGGGAGGTGGTACGCAGACCGCTCCGCAGGTGGACACCGAAGTCGACCAGCCGGGCGGGGCCGAGGCCCCGGACGCCGGTAGCGATGCCGGAACCACTGCCGGCCAGCAGCGGTCCGAGTCCTCGCGGCAGCCCGCGGCGGCCGCCCCACACGTGCCCCAATTCACGCCCCCGTCGCCGGTTTTCCTGCCGCCGGAGCCCAGCTCGGCGGCAGCGCAGGCGAGCGGGTCCGACCAGGTATCGGAGCAGCCAGGAACCAGCGCCGGAGGCGGTGCGAGCGCGGCTGGCGCCGGTAGGGCGAACCGCGAGACCGGCGACGATGCCGCCGGTGACGTCGGTGACGGCGGTGATGACGGTGATGACGGTGGCTCGCGGCGGCGACGCAGGCGTGGCCGCCGCGGTCGCGGCAGGGGCAAGGGCGGCGACGAGAGCCAGGGCACGACGCAGGACGACGACGCAGGCGTTGCCACCAAGCAGGCCAAACAGGGTGAGCCTGCCCGAGCCAAGCAGGCAGCTCAAGCAGAGCAAGCTGAGCAGGCGCAGGACGAGACGACCGGCCGCGGCAGCGAACAGGCCGGCTCGGGCGATGACGGCGAGACCCCTGCGGAGTCCGGCGGCGGGGACCAGTCCGATGCCTCCACCCGGCGGCGGCGCAGGCGCAGGAGGCGGAAGGGCTCCGGCGATGACTCCGGCTCCGGTGACGACTCCTCAGGTGCTGCCAGCAACGGTGAGCAGGACAGCTCAGACGACCAGGTGCGCAGTGTGCGCGGCTCCACGCGGCTGGAGGCGAAGCGGCAGCGCCGGAGGGACGGTCGCGAAGCTGGCCGCAAACGTGCCCCCGTGCTGTCCGAGTCGGAGTTCCTCGCCCGGCGGGAGTCCGTCGAGCGGACCATGGTCATCAAGGAGAGCGCCGCCAACGGTGCCTCCGGTCACGGCAAGAACTCCGGGAAGGACCGCACCACCCAGATCGCCGTGCTGGAAGACGGCATGCTCGTCGAGCACTTCGTGACCTCGGCTGGCTCCGGGTCGATCGTCGGCAACGTTTACCTCGGTCGGGTACAGAACGTGCTGCCCAGCATGGAGGCCGCCTTCGTCGACATCGGCCGTGGCCGCAACGCCGTGCTGTACGCGGGCGAGGTCGACTGGGACGCCGCGGGCCTCGAGGGCAAGTCACGCAAGATCGAGCAGGCACTCAACACCGGCGACACCGTGCTGGTCCAGGTCACGAAGGATCCAGCCGGGCACAAGGGCGCGCGGTTGACCACCCAGATCTCGCTTCCCGGGCGTTTCCTCGTCTATGTGCCGGGCGGCGGTGCGACCGGGATCTCCCGCAAGCTCCCGGAGAACGAGCGCCGCAGGCTCAAGGACATCCTTAAGCGCGTGGTACCCGAGGACGCCGGTGTGATCATCCGGACCGCGTCGGAGGGAATCAGCGAGTCCGAGATCGAACGCGACGTGCGGCGGTTGCAGGCTCAGTGGGAGATCATCAAGGAGAAATCCGACAGCGCTCGCGGTGCCTCTGGTAACGCCAAGGGAGCGCCGTCACTGCTCTACGAAGAGCCCGACCTGCTCATCAAGGTCGTTCGAGACCTGTTCACTGAGGACTTCGCCAAGCTCGTCGTGCAGGGCTCGGTCGCGTGGGAAACCGTCGACGCCTACGTGCAGCACGTGGCGCCCGACCTGACGGCGCGTCTCGAACGTTACGTCGGTAAGGGCGACGTCTTCGACGATTACCGTATCCACGAGCAGGTCACCAAGGCGCTCGATCGCAAGGTGTGGTTGCCGTCCGGTGGCTACCTCGTCATCGACCGCACCGAGGCGATGACGGTGATCGACGTCAACACGGGCAAGTTCACCGGATCGGGTGGCAATCTCGAAGAGACGGTGACCAGGAACAACCTCGAGGCGGCCGAGGAGATCGTGCGGCAGCTGCGGTTGCGCGACATCGGCGGCATCATCGTGATCGATTTCATCGATATGGTGCTGGAGTCCAACAGGGATCTGGTGCTGCGTAGGCTCACTGAGTGCCTCGGCAGGGATCGCACGCGTCACCAGGTCGCCGAAGTGACGTCGCTGGGACTCGTCCAGATGACCAGGAAGCGGATCGGTACCGGCCTGCTCGAGGCGTTCTCCCGGGCCTGTGAACACTGCAAAGGGCGCGGTGCGGTGGTCAGTACCGAACCGCACGCCCACGAGCACCCGCCGAGTGAGAGCGGCAAGCAAGGCAAGCAACGCGGGAAGGGAAAGGCAAAGGACGAGGACACCTCGCGCGCCGAAGTCCCGGCTGGCGGGCGTCGGGAATCCGCGGTGTCCGCGGTTCAGGCCATGGCCAACGCTTCGAAGCTCGCAGCGGCCAAGGGCGCCGCCGATACCGAGGGCGCGCAGGAAGCCACCCCCGACACCCCCGACACCTCCGACACCTCCGAAGTCGCCGAGGTCGCCGAAGTGGCTGTCGGGACCGCCGAGCACGCGGCAGCGGCGGCCTCAGCAGTGACGGCGGACACCCCTGCTGAGTCAGCTGAACCGGCCGGAGAGCAGGCCACCGTGCCAGGCGCGGTGGCGACCGGGGGGAAGCGGGACGCCTCCCAGCACGACAGGAGCGGTGACTCGGGGTCCGCAGGCGATTCCGCTGCGACGGCCACCGCCGAGCTGCCCGCTCGGACCGGCCGCCCTGTGCGAAAGAGGGCGCGCCGGACGGCATCGCGGCCCGCGGGCCCCCCGGTAGGCGCGTCGGCGACCTCGTCGGGTGACGATGACAGTTCGTGACGTACACGGCGTGCGCCGGGGGATCGGGTGGGCCTCCCTGCCACCCCGGTGCACGCACCGTACGGCGAGCACGTAACCTAGAGGAAGGCCCGCGGCCAGTGCGGGCGTGGTGCGCGCCAGCGGTCAGCGTTACCGCCGACCCGGCACGCACGTTCCCACCCACTGTCGAGTAAGCAGGAGCATCCGTGTCGGCGTACGCGATCGTCAAGACCGGCGGCAAGCAGTACAAGGTGTCCGTCGGCGACGTCCTCGAGGTGGAAAAGCTCGAGGGTGAGCCGGGTACCGAGCACACCTTCCCAGCGGTGCTCGTGGTAAACGACGGCGCCGTCACCACGGACGCCGACGCGCTCGCGAAGGTCTCGGTTACCGGGAAGGTTCTCGAGCAGACCAAGGGTCCCAAGATCCGCATTCACAAGTTCAAGAACAAGACCGGGTACCACAAGCGCCAGGGTCACCGCCAGCAGCTGACCCGCGTCGAGGTCACCGGTATCAACGCGTAGGTAAGGAACCTGAGCAGCCATGGCACACAAGAAGGGTGCATCAAGCTCCAAGAACGGCCGCGACTCCAATGCGAAGCGGCTCGGTGTCAAGCGCTTCGGTGGCCAGGTCGTGAACGCGGGCGAGATCCTGATCCGTCAGCGTGGCACCAAGTTCCACCCCGGCCTGAACGTCGGTCGTGGGGGCGACGACACGTTGTTCGCGCTCTCCGCGGGCGCTGTGCAGTTCGGCCACAAGCGCGGCAAGAAGACAGTCAACATCGTCCCGGCCGAGCAGTAGGAGCACCCGCCCGTACCGCACGGCAGGTACGGTACAGAGGCGGAAGCGCTCCTCCTGCCCCGGGCAGGCGGTTCACGGCCGCGACACACCTCGCTCAAGGGGCGGGACCGATTACCCTTCGGCCCGCCCCTTGAGTCATGCGGTCACCGTGCGGTGTCCGGAATACCCGACAAGGAGAGATCATGGCCCGGTTCGTCGACCGTGCGGTGGTCCATGTCGTCGCGGGCAACGGGGGCCACGGGTGCGCCTCGATACATCGAGAGAAATTCAAGCCGCTCGGCGGCCCGAACGGCGGTAACGGCGGGCACGGCGGCGATGTGGTTCTGGTCGTCGACCCAGGTGTGCACACGCTGCTCGACTTCCATTACCGCTCGATGATCCGGGCGGGCAACGGCAAGCAGGGGCAAGGCAGCCATCGCGCGGGCGCAGCGGGGGAGACCCTCGAACTCCCGGTTCCCGACGGGACGGTGGTGCTCGACGAGGACGGGGAGGTGCTCGCCGACCTGACCGGCGCCGGGACCCGGTTCGTCGCCGCGCACGGTGGGCGGGGAGGGCTCGGCAACGCGGCGCTGGCCTCCCGCGCGCGTAAGGCCCCCGGTTTCGCCCTGCTCGGTGAACAGGGCGAGGAGCGCAGGCTGGTGCTCGAGCTGCGCTCGGTGGCCGATGTCGGGCTGATCGGGTTTCCCTCGGCGGGGAAATCCTCGCTGATCTCGGTTCTCTCCGCCGCGCGGCCCCAGATCGCCGACTACCCTTTCACCACCCTCGTGCCGAACCTGGGTGTGGTGACGGCGGGGGAGACCGCCGACACCGGTGCGCGCGGCACTGCAACGGTGTTCACGGTGGCGGATGTGCCGGGGTTGATCCCCGGTGCGAGTTCCGGCAAGGGGCTGGGGCTCGATTTCCTGCGGCATGTCGAGCGGTGCGCCGTGCTGGTGCATGTAGTGGACTGCGCGACGTTCGAGCCGGGTCGGGATCCCGTGTCGGACGTGGATGCGCTGGAGGCCGAGCTGGCGCAGTACACGCCGCAACTGGGTGGCGACCTGGCTGGGCGGCCGCGGGTGATCGTGCTGAACAAGATGGACGTGCCGGACGCCGCAGAGCTAGCGGAGCTGGTCCGCGCCGACTTCGCCGAGCGCGGGCTTCCCGTCTACGAGGTCTCGACGGCGACCAGGCAGGGTTTGCGGGAGTTGAGCTTCGCGCTTGGCGAGCTGGTGGAGCGGCATCGGGCGGAGCAGCCGCCGCCGGAGCCGAAGCGCGTCACGGTGCGGCCCAAGGCGGTCGACGACGCGGGTTTCAGCGTCGTCGCCGACCCCGAGGACCCGGAGGGGTTCATCGTGCGCGGCACGAAGCCGGAACGGTGGGTGTCGCAGACGGACTTCGGCAACGACGAGGCGGTCGGGTTCCTCGCCGACCGGCTGGCGCGGCTCGGGGTCGAGGAGGAGCTCGCGCGCCAGGGTGCCGAACCCGGCTGCTCGGTGACCATCAGGGACGTGACCTTCGATTGGGAACCCTCCACACCGGCGAGCACGGCTGCCCGGATGGGCAGGCGCGGCAGCGACACCCGGCTGACTTCGACGGGCCGGACCAGCGCGGCTGAGCGCAAGCACGCCCGTGACCAGCGCAGGGCCTCCGGCCAGCAGGGTGCCGGGGACGTAGGCGGCGACGGACGTGAGACCGGCGGCGACACGGATACCGCCGGCGAGGGGGCGTGATGACCGCGACAAGGGTCAGGGAGGCGATCGTGGCGGCGCGCCGCCTGGTCGTCAAAGTAGGCTCCTCTGCACTGACCAGCGCGGCGAACGGGCTGGACACGTCACGGTTGGATGCGCTGGTCGACGCCGTCGCGACGCGGATCGTCGCAGGCGGTGAGGTGGTGTTGGTTTCCTCGGGTGCCATCGGAGCAGGCATCGCCCCGCTGTCCCTCGCGGGCAGGCCGGAGGATCTCGCCACGCAACAGGCTGCTGCCAGCGTGGGACAGCTCGCGCTGGCGCACGCCTACGCCGAGTCGTTCGGTCGGTACCACCTCACGGTGGGGCAGGTGCTGCTGACCTCGGACGACGTGGCGCGCAGGGCGCACTACCGGAACGCGCAGCGCACGTTCTCCCGGCTGCTGTCACTGGGCGCGGTACCGGTGGTGAACGAGAACGACACGGTGGCCACAGAGGAGATCCGATTCGGTGACAACGACCGGCTCGCCGCCCTGGTGGCTCACCTCGTCGGGGCGGAGGCGCTGGTGTTGCTGTCCGATGTCGACGCCCTCTATGACGGTGATCCGCGCAGCGGTGCCACGCGCGCGATCCGGGAGGTCGGAAACGCTTCCGACCTGGACGGGTTGCAGATCGGCCGGTCCAGCTCGGGGTTGGGTACCGGGGGCATGGTGTCCAAGCTCGCCGCGGCGCGTACCGCGGCCGCGGCGGGAATCCCGGTACTGCTCGCGGGCGCGGACGACACCGGGCGTGCGCTGGACCGGGCCGATGTGGGCACGGTCTTCCACGCGGCACCGAGCCGCCTGTCGGCTCGCCGTTTCTGGCTCGGCTACGCGGCAGGGGTCGCAGGCAGGCTGCATCTCGACGACGGCGCGGTGACAGCCGTGGTGCACCAACGCCGTTCCTTGCTGGCAGCCGGGCTGACCGGCGTCGACGGTGACTTCCTCGCCGGTGACGTGGTGGAGCTGGTTGATCCGGAACAGACGGTGGTGGCGCGCGGCGTCGTCGCGTTCGACGCGGGCGAGCTGCCCGCCATGCTTGGCCGGACCAGCTCCGAGCTCCCGGCCAACCAGCGCCGCGAGGTGGTCCATGCCGATGACCTCGTGCCGATCGGTGAGGGCCACGCTGCGCGTGGTCGGTCGGCGTGAGTAGGCGTATCCGTATAATTGTGATCTAGGTCACAAATTTAATGGCTCTGGTGGCAGTGCCGTCATGGGGATCGGGTCGGCGCGTCTCCCGGTCGCACCGGCTCGAGCGGGGGCGAGAGCGGCGCCCGGTGCCCGTCGCCGGTCATGTGTCGGTGGGCGGGTGTCGGCGTGGGCAGGACGCGGGAGCGGGCTCCGAACGGGGAGTCGCCGGAGCTCGCTCCCGCACCGCCCGCGGACTGTCGGGACAGCGACACGTAAGCTCCGGAGTTATGCCACAGCGGCGCCGTATCGGAATCATGGGTGGCACGTTCGACCCCATCCACCACGGCCATCTCGTCGCGGCCAGCGAGGTTCAGGCACGTTTCGAGCTGGACGAAGTCGTCTTCGTGCCCACCGGACAGCCATGGCAGAAGACGGGCACCTTGGTCAGCGAGGCCGAAGACCGCTACCTCATGACGGTGATCGCCACGGCGTCGAACCCGGTGTTCTCGGTGAGCAGGGCGGACATCGAGCGGGGTGGGCAGACCTACACAGTTGACACGCTGCGCGACATGCGCACGCTGTACCCGGATGCCGAATTGCTGTTCATCACCGGGGCCGACGCCCTTGAGCAGATCCTGACCTGGCGCGATCCCGACGAGCTTTTCGAGCTGGCGCACTTCATCGGTGTCACCCGCCCGGGATACGACCTCGACGACCATCACCTACCGGAAGGCAAGGTGAGCCTCGTCGAGGTCACCGCCATGGCGATCTCCTCGACGTCGTGCCGCGAGCGAGTGTCGCGGGCCGAACCGGTGTGGTATCTCGTACCGGACGGTGTGGTGCGCTACATCCAGAAACGCGGCCTCTACCGCGCGGGTTGATCCGGCGGCGGCACGCGGTCCCGCAGGTGGTACGCGCAACAGTGCCGCTACCGGTAGGCTCGGTGCACGGACGAATGCTGGCCAGCAGCGTCGGTCGGGACCGTGGGAACCACACGAGGAAGGTAAAGGAGCGAGAGTGGCAGCGACGTCGGAAGCGCAGCGGATAGCCGAGACGGCCGCACACGCGGCCGCGGACAGGAAGGCCTCCGACATCGTGGCACTCGACGTATCCGAGCAGCTCGTGATCACGGACGTGTTCCTGATCGCCTCCGCCCCGAACGAGCGTCAGGTCGGTGCGATCGTGGACAACATCGAGGAGAAGCTGCGGGAGACCGGGCACAAGCCCGCACGCCGGGAAGGCGCTCGAGAAGGTCGTTGGGTGCTGCTGGACTACGTGGACGTGGTGATTCACGTCCAGCACGACGAGGAGCGCTCCTTCTACGCGCTGGAGCGGCTGTGGAAGGACTGCCCGCAGCTGGAGATCCAGGGTCTGGTGGCGGACGCGGCCGGCGAGGGGTCGTGAGCGCGCCGCCCGGGCGCGGGACCGCGACACCCGGCGAACCGCCCGGGCTCGCGCGGCTGGTGCTGTGGCGGCACGGCGAGACCGAGTACAACGCCGTCGGGCGCATGCAGGGGCACATCGATGCCGCCCTGACCACGGTCGGGTGGGATCAGGCGAGGTTCGTCGTACCGCGGCTGTCGCGCTTCGCCCCCGACCTGGTCGTCGCATCCGATCTGCGCAGGGCAGGTGACACCGCCACGGTGTTCACCGAGGCCATGGGTGTGCCGTTGCGGGTGGACAAGCGGCTCAGGGAGACCCACCTGGGGCAGTGGCAGGGGCTGACCGCCGCCGAGGTGGACGCTCGGTGGCCGGGGGAGCGGCTGCGCTGGCGAGCCGACGCGTCGTGGGCGCCGCCGGGCGGGGAGTCCCGTGTCGACGTCGCCGATCGGGCGCACGGCGTAGTCACCGAGCTGGAGCAAGCCGGGGATTACGAGAGCGGCACGGTGATGCTGGTGGCGCACGGCGGCCTGATCGTGGCGCTCACCGCACGCCTGCTGGGGTTGCCGCTGGAGTTGTGGCCCCGGCTCGCCGGGATCGGCAACTGCCACTGGGTCGAGCTCGCCGCCGACCCCGGCGGATGGCGGCTGCTCGCCTACAACGCCGGGCCCGAATGACGCGCACACGATCGCGGTGACGGTGCGGGGACGGCCCGATCACCGCGCGTGCGGCCCCGTGTCGGGGCCGGTGCCACCCCTACTACGCTCGTGACGTGCCGGTCGCTGTTGTCACCGATTCCACCGCGTACCTCCCGGAGAGGGCCGCCGCGAACCACGGTATCGCCGTGGTGCCGCTGTACGTGCTCATCGACGATGAGGCCGGTCTCGACGGGTTGGACGTCGACGCCGCCGCTCTCACCGCCGCGCTGACCAGACGGCGAACCGTCACGACGTCCATGCCCACCCCCGACGAGCTCGCCCACGCGTACCGGACCGCGCTCGACGGCGGTGCCGACGCGGTGGTGTCGTTGCATATCTCCAGCGAGCTGTCGGGCACGTGGGGTGCCGCAGTCCGGGCAGCCGACCAGGTCGATCCGGCCAGGGTGCGGGTGGTCGACTCGCGAACCACCGCCATGGGACTGGGCTTCGCCGCGATCGCCGCGGCCGAGGCCTCGCGTGACGGCGCCTCCCCAGCCGAGGTGGAGGACGTGGCTGTGGCGACGGCGGCCCGGTCACGCACCATGTTCGTCGTCGAAACGCTCGAATACCTGCGGCGTGGCGGGCGAATCGGGTCGGCGGCGGCGTTCTTCGGTACCGCGCTGGCGGTGAAGCCGCTACTGCACATCGACGACGGCGCGATCCTGCCGCTCGAGAAGGTGCGCACCATGGGCCGGGCGCGGTCCCGCCTGGTCGATCTCGCGGTGCGGGAAGCGGGTGAGGACGAGGTGGAGCTGGCGGTGCACCATCTGGGACGGCCGGAGCGCGCCGAGGAATTGGCTGCCGAGCTGGAGAAGCGGCTGCCGTTGTTGCGGGGTTGCGTGGTCACCGAGATCGGTGCCGTGATCGGCGCCCACACCGGCCCCGGCGTACTCGGCGTGGTGGTGCAGCACCCGGGCGGGAGCGGCTGAGCGGGAGCACTGCCCTCCCGAGTCGCGAGTTGTCCACCGCCGCGAGCTGTCCACATCCGACAAGCGAGCCCGTACCGTGCCACCGCGGAGCCGCCTAGCGTCGCGGCTGTGACACAGCGAACGAGTGACGGCAGCGGACAACGACAGGACCCGGCTGTCGAGCGGCTGGCGGCGCTGGTCGCGCGGGCACGTGACGGCGACCTCGCATCGTCAGGCTCCGACGGCGTCCACGCGGCGGCACTGCGGGGCGCGTTCCGGCGCAGGCTCGACCGGCTCCGCGAGCGGTGGGTGCCGCGTGCCGCCGCACCGGGAGCGCACCGCGCGGGCACGTCGGGTAGGGACCACCGGAACCCGGACGGTGAGCGTGACGGGGGTGACGGCGGTGACACCGACGCCGTTCCCGGCGCACTCGATCCGCCCGGTCCGGCAGGTCGCACCCGCCTGCTGGTGGTACTGGCCACCGCGGTGACGGTGGTGGGGGTGCTGGGTGGCACGGCGTGGGTGTTGAGCGATCGCGCCGGGCACGACCCGGTGGCGGAGCGGCCGGATGCGGGGTGGGAGGCGACGCAGGCGGACGAGCCACCCGCCACGACCGGGCGTGGTTCGGAAACCTCCCCGGCAGGCAGCGGTGGGGAGGTCGCCGCTGGTGCGGCAGGATCCGCCGACCCCGGCAGGGACACGGACGAGCTGGTGGTCAGCGTGGTCGGTGAGGTCGACAACCCCGGCCTGGTCACGGTGCCGCCCGGTGCGCGCGTCGCTGAGGCCATCGAAGCGGCTGGCGGGCCCACGTCAGGGGACGACCTGCTGGAGGTGAACCTGGCGCGGCGGTTGTCCGACGGCGAACAGATCCATGTTGGCGTCCCGGCACCGCCGCACGGGCACCAGCAGGGACCGCCCGGCGCGCGACCGGACGATGCAGCCCGCGCGCCGGTGGATCTCAATCACGCGGGCCAGGACCAGCTGGAGGACCTGCCCGGGGTCGGTGAGGTCACGGCCGGGCGCATCCTGGAATGGCGCGAGCGGCACGGCCCTTTCACCGCGGTCGAGCAGCTCCGCGAGGTCAGCGGGATCGGGGAGCGCACACTGGAAAGCCTGCGCGAGCGGGTCACCGTGGGATGATCGGCGATCCTGCCGCGATCGACGAACGACCCCGGCAGGATTACCGGCTGGTTCCCGCGGCGGCGACGCTGTGGTGCGCGGCGTGGTCCGGGCTGCTGGCGAGCTGGTGGCTCAGCTTGGTGGTCGGGTTCACCGCGGCCGCGGCCGCGGTGCTGGTGCTGATCCGTCGTCCGCGCGGGCGGGCCGCCGGTGCCGCTGCCGCGTTGCTGCTGGCAGCGGGGCTCGCAGTGGGGCCGGTGGGCGTCCAGCTGTCCGCGGCGCAGCACGATCCGCTTCGCGCTCACGCCCAGCAGCACGCCCCGGTGCAGGCGCAGGTCACCATCCGCGAACGCCCGGAGCCTGTCCGCGCTGGCGCGGCCGGTGCCACGACGCGCGGGCAGCCCCGCGTCGTGGCGGTCGCCGAGGTCCGGGCCGCCGTCGCCGGAGGCCGCAGGGTCACCAGCTCGGGGCGCGTGCGCCTGGTGGCGCCGGAGCGGCACTGGTCGTGGCTGCTCCCCGGGCAGCGGCTCACCGTGACCGGTACCCTCGCCCCGGCCCGCGGCGATGCCCTGACGGTCGCCACGATCCGGGTCGCCCACGACACCGCACCAGCGCACACGACAGCGCCGCGTTGGTGGCAGCGGCTGGGGCGTCAGCTGCGGCAGGGGCTGCGCCAGGCCGCCACCGTACTACCGGAGGAGCAGGCGGGCCTGCTCGCCGGGCTGGTCGTCGGCGACACATCCGGGATGCCACCCTCACTGCTCGACGACTTCCGTTCGGCGGGGATGGCCCACCTCGTGGCCGTTTCCGGGCTTCACGTCGGTGTGGTCTGCGGGGCGGTGATCCTGGTGCTGCGGCTGCTGCGGATCGGCCCGCGGCTGACCGCTGTGCTCGCAGGTACCGCCCTGGCGGGCTACGTGATCACCGTCGGCTACGCGCCGAGCGTGCTGCGGGCGGGGCTGATGGGAGCCGTCGGGCTGCTCGCGCTGCTGCTCGGCAGGCAGCGGTCGGCCATGCCCGCACTGGCGTTCGCGACCGGTGCGCTTGTCACGGTCGATCCCGCTATGGCCACCCGGTTCGGCTTTGCGATGTCCGTGTCGGCCACCGCTGCGCTGGTGCTGCTCGCACCTGCCTGGACGGACCGGTTGCGGTCCACGGGCGTGCCAGCGGGGCCCGCGGCCGCGCTCGTGGTGCCGTTCGCGGCGTTCCTCGCCACCGCCCCGCTGATCGCGGTGATGGTAGGTGAGATCAGCTTGGTGACCGTCGCCGCCAACCTGGTCGCCGCCCCCGTGGTGGCGGTGACCACGGTGCTCGGGGCGCTGGCCGCCGCGCTGTCGCCGCTGGGGTCCTGGCCTGCCGAGCTCTCCGCCCGCCTCACCTGGCCGGGCACGAGCTGGCTGGTGTGGGTGGCGAATCGCGCGGCGGCGGTGCCTGGTGGCGTCCTCGACTGGCCGGACGGTTGGTCCGGCGGAATGTCAGCGGCGCTGGCGATGGGGCTGCTCGGGGCGGCGTGCCACCTCCGGTCGCTCCGGCGCATCCTCGTGTTCGCGGCGCTGGCGGGCACGGTAGCGATGCTGGTGGCGCGGCTGCTCACCCCCGGGTGGCCGCCAGACGGGTGGGTGCTGGTGGCGTGCGACGTCGGTCAGGGGGACGGGTTGGTGCTGGCCACCGGACAGCCGGGGGAGGCGGTGGTTCTCGACACCGGACCCGGCGGCGGTGCGATGGCCGACTGCCTGACTCGGCTCCGGGTGGAGCGGATCCCGCTGCTGCTGATCACCCACCTGCATGAGGACCACTTCGGGGGCCTGCCCGCCGTGCTGCGCGGCACCGACGTCGACGCGGTCGCGATGGGGCCGGGGCGCACTCCCGGATGGGCGTGGGAAGCGGTCACCGGCGCCGCGGGCCAGGCAGGCGTCCCGGTACACCAGCTGGCGGCGGGGGACCGCCTGCGCTGGGAGGAGCTGGACCTCCGGTTGCTCGGCCCGCGCCACGTGCCCGCCGAGCAACCGGAGGACCCCAGCGGCACCGAGATCAACGATCTGTCGCTGGTGGCCTCGGCGAGCACCCCGCTCGGCCGTATCCTGCTCACCGGGGATGCGGAGCTGGCGGCCCAGGCCGACCTGCTCGCCTCGGAGGTGGACCTACGGGCCGAGGTGCTCAAGGTGCCGCACCATGGCAGCGCCGCCACGCATGCCGAGTTCCTCGACGCCGTCGCCCCGGAGGTGGCCGTGGTCAGCTCCGGGCACGGCAACCCGTACGGCCACCCCGACGGTGAGGTACTGGATCACCTCACCGAAGCCGGGGCGCGGGTCGCCAGGACCGACGAGCACGGCGACATCGCGCTCCTGCCCGCAGGCCCGCAAGGCGGCACGCGGGATCAGTCACCACCGCAGGTGGTGCCCTCCTCCGGCAACGTGCCGTCGACCAGATAGGCCACCCCGGCATCGTCGATGCAGTCTCCGTGTCCCTGCGCGAACAGCCCGTGCTCGGCTCCCTCGAAGGTCAGCAGGGCGCCGTCCATGCCGTCGGCCAGCTGCTCGGCGCCTTCATGGGGTGTGGCCGGATCACTGGTGGCGGAGATCACCAGCGGCGGCGGCACGTCGTCCAGGCTGGGGAACTCGTGCTCCAGTGTGTGCGACACGGGCCAGGAGGCGCACGGGCCCCGAGCCGCGACGAGCGGCTCTCCCCCATCCAGGAACGGTGCCGCATCCAAGTACGCCTCGTTCGCCTCGGCGATGGTGTCGCGGTCGGTCACAGGCTCGTCATCCACGCACGAGATGGCTAGGCCCGCATCCATCCCGGGCGGATAGGATCCGTCCTCGTTGCGTCGGTTGTAGACGTCGGCCAGGAGCATCAATGTCTCGCCGTGTCCCTGCCGGAGCAGCTGGAGATCCTCCAGCAGGAACTCCCACCAGCCCTCGCTGTACAGCGCCTGGATGGTTGCGGTGGTGGCGTTCGCGAAGGTCAATTCTCTCCCGTCGTTCAGCGGGAGTGGATCGTCGACCAATGGTCGCACCAGATCCTGGTAGGCGACGACGGCTGCGTCGGGGTCGTGACCGAGCGGGCAGTCGTGGCGCTCGGTGCACCAGGCGGCGAACTCCTCGAAGGCGTCGCCGAAGCCTTCGCCCTGGGCCGCCATTGTGTCCACTATGTTGCGCTCAGGGTCCATTGCGCCATCGAGTACCAGTGCTCGCACGTGGGTGGGGAAAGTTTCGGCATAGGTGTAGCCGATGCGGGTGCCGTACGAGTAGCCGAGGTAGTTCAGCTGCTCGTCACCGAGCGCGGCCCGTAGCACGTCGAGGTCATGTACCACGTCACGGGTACCCACGTTGGCGAGCATCTCCTCGCCGTACTCGGTGCGCTCGACACATTTATCCACGAGCTCGCGATTGATTTCCTCTGCGTCCGCCACGGAGTCCGAGAATCGAGCGGGTTGGGACCGCCAGTCGTCGCGCTCGGCGTCAGTGAGGCACTCGACGGTTGGTTCGCTGCTACCGATCCCGCGCGGATCGAAGCCGACGATGTCGAATCGCTCGCCGACCTCGGTGTCTGCGAGTTCCCCGGCCACAGTCGCGGCGAGGACCAATCCGGACATGCCCGGTCCGCCCGGATTGGTCACCAGTGACCCGATCATGTCGTCGCTCTGGGCGGCCACGCGCGAGACACCGACGGTGATCGTTTCGCCGTCCGGATCCTCGTAGTCCAGCGGTACTTCCAGCCGTGCGCACTCGGCCGAGGATTCGGCCAGCGACTCGCGAGCCCAGTCGGAGCTCGCGTACGGCTCACAGTCCTCCCAGGAGAGCTCCTGCTCGTAGAAGCCGTCGAGCTGGTCGAAATACGTCTGTAGGGGGCCGGGAAACAGCGGGGCCTGCGGGAGCGGCTCGGCCGGGGTCAGGGTGGGATCCCCCAACGCGGTCGGGCCGCACGAGGTGACCACCAGGCACGCGGCCAGCGCGCAGGCGGATCGGGACAGTCTTCGCATGCCCCGATCGTGTCAAATCGTACATAGGGACATGTCATCCGCCAAACGGACGTACGGTGTGGCGTGATCGGGGGCGTGCCGCGAACCGCCGTGCCCTTACCGCGCCCGGCAGCACCTAGCTGCGCAGCGCCTCGGCGACCGCCTCCGCCGACGGCGGGACCGTGGCCTTCGGCCCGATGGAGTCCTGCACCGCGTCGAGCGTTTTGAGGCCGTCACCGGTGATCAGCAGCACGGTCTCGGCGTCGGGGTCGATCGTGCCCGCCTCGATGAGCTTCTTGGCGGTGGCGACGGTGACGCCGCCCGCGGTCTCGGCGAAGATGCCTTCGGTCCTGGCGAGCAGCCGGATCCCGTCGACGATCTCCTGGTCGGTGACGTCCTCGATCGACCCGCCGGTGCGGTTGACGGTGTCGAGCACGTACGGCCCGTCGGCCGGGTTGCCGATGGCCAGCGAACGGGCGATCGTGTCCGGCTTGGTCGGCTGGACCACGTCCAGGCCCGACTTGAACGCTGCCGACACCGGCGAGCAGCCGGTGGCCTGCGCGCCGAACACCCGGTACGGGCTCGGCTCCACGAGGCCGAGCTGAGCCAGCTCGGTGAAGCCCTTGTCCACCTTGGTCAGCTGCGACCCGGAGGCGATGGGCACCACGATCTGCTCGGGAATGCGCCAGCCGAGCTGCTCGGCGACCTCGAATGCCAGGGTCTTCGACCCCTCCGAGTAGTAGGGGCGGACGTTGACGTTGACGAACGCCCAGTTCTCGTTCTCCGCGGCGAGCTCGGTGGCCAGCCGGTTGACGTCGTCGTAGTTGCCGTCCACCGCGATCAGCGAGCCGTCGTAGACGGCGGTGGTGAGCACCTTGGCGCGTTCCAGCGAGGAGGGGATCAGCACCACCGAATCCCAGCCCGCGCGGGCCGCGGCGGCGGCGACGGCGTTGGCGAGGTTCCCGGTGGACGGACACGCCAGCACGTCGAACCCGAACTCGCGGGCGGCGGCGAGCGCGACGGCGACTACGCGGTCCTTGAACGAGTGTGTCGGGTTACCGGTGTCGTCCTTGACCCAGATGCGCTTCACCCCGAGCTCGGCCGCCAACCGATCGGCGCGGATGAGCTTGGTGAAGCCGGGCTCGGTGTTCGGGATCTGATCGACGTCGGACGGCACCGGCAGCAGCTTCTTGTAGCGCCAGATGTTGCGCGGCCCCGATTCGATGTCCGAGCGGCGCACCGTGCCGAAGTCGTAGGCCACCTCGAGTGGCGAGAAGTCCTCCGCCGAGACGAACTCCGGAGCCAGCGGCTGCTCGTGGCCCTCTTCCTTGGACTTCAGGTACGCGGCGGGGCCGAGGTCGATTCCACCGGATCGGCGATTGGAGGCAGCGGAGGTAGCGCCGGACGGCGCGGATGCAGTTGTCATGGCGAGGCGTCCTTTCCTCATCTGTCCCACGGTGAATCATGGGCCGGAATTGGCACCGAACGCGTCAGCTACCTCGCCGATCGAGGTGACGGGCTGACGCTGGTTGCCGGGGCTTCATCGGGCCGGTCCCTCTGCCCCTCTGGATGAGCGATATCGAGTTGTCGGTTGTCGCACGGTGCTGTCGAGTGATCTATGGCCGCGCTGCGCTCCACGATTACCGTATCCCAGCTCGGTTCCTTGTCATCGGTCAGCCGTCCCGGGGTGGTCCCTGGTCAGCCAACCCGCTGTACACCGTACGGCACGGGGTGGTGCACTGCCACGGAATGCGGCGCGGGACTAGATCTTGGTCACATTTCGGGACGAACCTGCGCCAGTCGGGGCGGGGTTCCGCCGGTCGGAGCAGTGCGCGCCGGAGCCGCGCCGCGTGCGAGGATAGGGCCCGTGACGCAGCACGCGAGCGCGCAACCCGCCGCGCCGAACCCGTTACACCTGGTACTCGGTGAGGAACCCCTGCTGATCGACAGGGCGGTGGCGAACACCCTCGACGCGGCGCGTCGCTCCGACCCGGAGACCGATCTCACCCGGGTGCGCGCGAGCGAGCTGACCGACGGGCAGCTGAGTGAGCTGGTCAGCCCCTCGCTGTTCAGCGACGGCCGGGTCGTGGTGGTGGAAGCGGCGCACGAGATCTCCCAGGAGGCCGCCGCGGCGCTCGAGGGCTATGTCCGCGCCCCGGCTGCCGGGGTGGTGCTGGTGGTGGTGCACAGCGGCGGCGGTCGCAGCAATGCCGCCAAGGCGCTACCGACCACGCTGCGCAAGGCAGGCGCGGCCGTCACGGAGTGCCCGAAGGTCACCAAACCCGCCGAGCGGGAGTCGTTCGTCCGCGCCGAGGTACGCAGCGCGGGTGGGCGCATCGACGCGGCGGCGGCGAGTGCGCTGGTCGAATCGGTCGGTTCGGACCTGCGTGAGCTCGCCTCGGCCGCGAGCCAGCTCGTCGCGGACACCGGCGGCACCATCGACGAGGCCGCCGTTCGTCGCTACCACACCGGCAAGGCCGACGTCACCGGTTTCGCCGTTGCGGAAAAGGCCGTGGCAGGCGACCGTGCGGCGGCGCTGGCGTCGCTGCGCTGGGCGCTGCACATCGGCGTCGCCCACGTGCTGATCGCGGACGCGCTGGCCGATGCGGTTCGTACCGTGGCGCGGGTGGCCTCGGCAGGCAGGGGGAACCCGAACACCATGGCGAGCCAGCTCGGTATGCCGCCATGGAAGATCCGCAAGGCACAGGGCCAGGCCACGGGCTGGAACCGGGAAGGCCTCACGGCCGCCATGCGGGTGGTCGCCGACCTCAACGCCGACGTCAAAGGCGCGGCAGCGGATCCGAACTACGCGCTGGAGCGCGCAGTCCTGACCATCGTCGACCTGCGAGCGGGCTGAGCCGGGCGGCTGCGCGAGTCCCGGGGCACGACGTCACGACGCGGCCCCCACCCTCGCGTTCCGATCGTGCGGGTACGGGGGTGGGGGCCGCGTGTGATGCGTGATCGAGGCCTGGCGACCGGGATCAGCCGTCGAGGGCGTGGAGGCGCTTGGCCATCGCCGACTTCTTGTTCGCGGCCTGGTTCTTGTGGATGACGCCCTTGCTGGCGGCCTTGTCCAGCTTCCTCGCCGCCGCGCGCTGCAGCTCGGTGGCCTTCTCCTTGTCCCCGGCCGCAGCGGCCTCGCGGAACTTGCGGATCGCGGTCTTCACCGAGGACTTGACGGCCTGGTTGCGCTGGCGCGCCTCCTCGTTGGTGCGAATACGCTTGATCTGTGACTTGATGTTGGCCACGCTGGCGCTCCTTCATCGTCTCGTCGTCGGTGGGATGCGTGCCGCGATCGTTCGGCCCCGCCGACCCGTGGCTCGCCCTGGGGCTCCTCCGGACCGGCGGGCTTCCTCCCTTGCGGAATGCCGCACGGCAACGACGCTCCAGCATACACCGGTCACGGTGGCCGCCTCGCGGGTGGTTGCCCGTTCCATGGCGGTTGATCCGCGCACCGGTACGCCGGACCAATACCTCCGGAAGCCGTCATGGTGAACGGTCGGGTCCCCCGGCTTTCGCGCCCGCCGTGAAAGAGGTAGGCACGGAGCATGGACGTGCTCAGCAGCCGGATACTCCTCAAACCCCGCGACTTCGACAGCTCGCGCGCGTTCTATGCCGAAACGCTCGGGCTCGCCGTCTACCGCGAGTTCCCCGGCGGTACCGTGTTCTTCCTCGGAGGGGGCTTCCTCGAGCTGGTCGGCACCGGCAGCGAGGGGCCCGGCCCCGATGTGGCGCTGTGGCTGCAGGTGCGCGACGTGCGCGCCGCGGTGACCGAGCTGGCCGCGCGTGGCCTGCGACCGGACCGGGAGCCGCGGGAGGAACCGTGGGGGTTGATCGAGGCCTGGATCAGCGATCCGGATGGCACCCGCATCGTGCTGGTGGAGGTCCCGCCGGATCACCCGTTGCGCGTGGACACCCGCTGATTGCCCGGCCCACCCGGCCCGGTGGTATGCCCTGAGGCCACACCGGCCGCCAGGGGAACGGGGCATGGGACGATGGAAGCCGCACACCCGACCACACGAGGACACCAAGTGACCACGTTCGCCGCGACGACCTTCACGCCGCCGGAACGAATCCGGAATTTCAGCATCATCGCCCATATCGACCACGGCAAGTCGACACTGGCCGACCGCATGATGCAGCTGACAGGGGTGCTCGACGACCGTTCCTACCGGGACCAGTACCTGGACCGCATGGACCTCGAACGGGAGCGCGGGATCACGATCAAGGCGCAGAACGTGCGCCTTCCCTGGATCCACGAGGGAACTGAGCACGTACTGCACCTCATCGACACGCCGGGTCACGTGGACTTCACCTACGAGGTCTCGCGCGCGCTCAACGCCTGTGAGGGCGCGATCCTGCTGGTGGATGCCGCGCAGGGCATCGAGGCCCAGACGCTGGCCAACCTCTACCTGGCGCTGGAGCAGGACCTGGCGGTGATCCCGGTGCTGAACAAGATCGACCTACCCGCCGCGGAACCGGACAAGTACGCCGAGGAGCTGGGCCACATCATCGGTTGCGACCCGGAGGATGTACTGCGGGTGTCGGCGAAGTCCGGCGAAGGTGTGGCCGCGGTGCTCGACGAGGTGGTGCGGCAGGTACCCGCCCCGCAGGGCGATCCGGACTCGCCACCACGCGCGATGATCTTCGATTCGGTGTACGACACCTACCGGGGCGTGGTGACCTACATCCGGGTCAAGGACGGATCGATCACGCCGAGGCAGCGGATCAGGATGATGTCCACCGGCGCCACGCACGAACTGCTCGACGTCGGCATCATCTCGCCGGAACCGACCTCCTGCCGGGGGTTGGGGGTCGGTGAGGTCGGCTACCTGATCACCGGTGTGAAGGATGTCCGGCAGTCCAAGGTCGGAGACACCGTCACGCTGGAGAAGCACGGTGCCACCGAGCCGCTGCCGGGATACCGTGACCCGCAGCCGATGGTGTATTCGGGGCTGTACCCCATCGACGGTTCCGACTACTCGTTGCTGCGCGAGGCCCTGGAGAAGCTGCAGCTCAACGATGCCTCGTTGACCTTCGAACCGGAGACGTCGGTGGCGCTTGGCTTCGGTTTCCGGTGCGGCTTCCTCGGGCTGCTGCACCTGGAGATCACCCGCGCCAGGCTGGAGCGCGAGTACGGGCTGGACCTCATCTCCACCGCACCGAACGTGGTCTACGACGTCTACCTGACCGACGGCACCGAGACCCAGGTCACGAACCCGGCCGATTGGCCGACCGGCAAGATCGCCGAGGTGCACGAGCCGGTCAGCAAGGTCACCGTCATCGCGCCGTCCGAGTTCATCGGCGCGATCATGGAGTTGTGCCAGGGCAAGCGGGGCCAGCTGCTCGGTATGGACTACCTCTCCGCCGATCGGGTGGAGCTGCGTTACAAGCTGCCACTCGCCGAGATCATCTTCGATTTCTTCGACTCGCTCAAGTCTCGCACCAGAGGCTACGCCTCGCTCGACTACGAGGACGCAGGCCTGCAGGAATCCGATCTGGTCAAGGTCGACATCCTGATGCAGGGGGAGACTGTGGACGCCTTCTCCGCGATCGTGCACAAGGACTCGGCGTACTCTTACGGGGCCAAGATGACCGGGCGGCTGCGGGAGCTGATCCCCCGGCAGCAGTTCGAGGTGCCGATCCAGGCGGCCATCGGCTCGCGGATCATCGCGCGCGAGACGGTGCGGGCACTGCGTAAAGACGTGCTGGCCAAGTGCTACGGCGGTGACATTTCGCGCAAGCGCAAGCTGCTGGAGAAGCAGAAGGAAGGCAAGAAGCGCATGAAGACCGTTGGCCGGGTGGAAGTGCCGCAGGAGGCGTTCGTAGCCGCGCTGTCGGCCGACAGCTCCGGTGACAGCGGAAGCGACAAGTCCAAAGGCAAGAAATGATCAGCCGTCGCCCGTCCGGGGGGCGACGTCGACGGGTTCTATGCTCGGGCCATGTTCACCGAGCTACCGGTCCCCGTTGTCGTCGCCCCGATGGCGGGAGGCCCCACGACGCCCGAACTGGTCGCCGCCGCCGCGAACGCGGGCGCGTTCGGGTTCCTCGCAGGGGGCCTGCTCAGACCGGAGCAGCTGGTTGACCAGATCGGGCGGACTCGGCAGCTGACCGAACACCCCTTCGGGGTCAACCTCTTCGTGCCGCGGGCCAGGATGGCCGGTGACATGGCCGACTACCGGGAACGGATGCGGGTCGAGGGGATGCGTTACGGTGCCGCACCCGGAGCCGCGGTATGGGATGACGACAACTACCCGGCCAAGCTCGACGCCGTGATCGCCAACCGGGTGCCGGTGGTGTCGTTCACCTTCCAACTCCCCACGCGGACCGATGTCGTCCGGGTCCGCAAGGCTGGCAGCACCGTAGTGGTCACCGTGGCCACGCCGGAGGAGGCCAGGCAGGCGGCCGAGCTCGGCGCGGACGTGCTGTGCCTGCAAGGTTGCGATGCCGGTGGCCACCGGGGTGCACTGACGGACTCGGGGGATGGCGCCGCGGGTGGCGAGCTGTACGGCGTGCTCGCCGCGCTGCGCTCGATACGAGCCGAGGTCGACGTGCCGGTGATCGCGGCTGGCGGGCTGGCGCACGGTGCCGATGTCGCCGCAGTGCTCACCGCGGGTGCCGTCGCGGCGCAGATGGGGAGCGCTTTCCTGCGCGCGACGGAGGCAGGCACCACGGCACCGTATCGGCAAGCGCTCGCCGACGGTGGCAGGAACACCGCGCTCACCAGGGCGTTCACCGGGCGCCCCGCGAGGGGACTGGTCAACCGGTTCCTCAGGGAACACTCCGAGCACGCGCCGCTTGCTTACCCGCAGCTGCACCACATGACCAAGCCGATCCGCTCGGCCGCCGCCGCGGCAGGCGATGTGGAGGCCATGTCGCTGTGGGCCGGGCGCTGCTACCACCTCGCGGCCGACCGGCCAGCCGCGGAGATCATCGAGAACATCGTCAAGCAAGCGAGGGAAGCCATCAACGGCGCGCGCGACCGCTTCTGATCCGATCGCCCGGCGACCGGACCGTGGCGGCCCGCTCGCGCCCGCCCGCTGCCACTCAACCGGCGGCGGTGCCGGGAGGAGCGGTGCCGGTGGGGGTGGGCCGGGACGTTCGCGGTGATGCCTGCGCGGCGTCGTTGCGGCAGCTCGCCGCGAAGTAGCTGACGAGCTGGCTCACCTCGTCTGGTGCGTCCAGTTGGGGGCAGTGACCCCAGTCTGGCTTGATCAGCAACCTGCTGTGCGGCACCAGCGTGTGCAGCCTGCGTGCTCCCGCCGGGCTGACGAGCCGGTCCTTACCGCAGCCGACGGCGAGCAGCGGTGCCGTGATCCGCTCGGGGAGGTAGGCGTTGTCGATCTCGCTGACGAGCTGCCGCGCCTGTTCCAGCCGCTGCCGCGTGGCCGGGTAATCGGCCAGCTGAGCCAGGAACCGTTCGGTGTCGGCCCCGTCGGCCGCGCTGGCGTCAGCGTAGATCAGCCGGGGGATGACGGCGGAGGCTACCTTCCGCACCACCGGCCCCGGTACCGGCAGTGGCAGCGAGGCGTACAGCCGCAACGGCAGCGGGTTGCGCGCCACCCCGCGCACCAGCCAGCTGTCGGCGAAACCGGGACTGGCGATTGAGACCACCCCGGACACCTGCGCCGAGTCGTGGTGCGCGGCGCGCAGGCTCACGGTGCCGCCGAGGGAGTTGCCGACGAGCACCACGTTGCCGCGTACCGCCTGCTCCCGGATCACCGCCGCCAGGAACGCGTCATGCTGCGGCAGGATCTGGCCAGGGCGCAGCGCGTCGGCGGCGCCGAACCCGGGCAGGTCCACCGCGATCGCCGAGTGGCCCGCTGCGGCGAGCTTGCCGAGCACCAGCCGCCACGTGTCGGCGTTGTCGCAGTAGCCGTGCAGCAGCACGAAGCGCGGTCGTTTGCGCTGCTGCTGCCGGTGCTGCCGGTGGCGCTGCTGCGCGGCACCCGGCCGTGCTCGGCGCAGCAACCCGGCACGGGGCATCGCCGCCTCGGACTCGCCGGGGCCCACCTCGAGCACCCGCGTCCGCAGCCCGGCATACCGCTGATAGCCGATGCGGATCCTGCCGCCCGGCTGCCCGGTCTCCAGCCACTGCGATGTGGTCATACTCACAGACTACGCACAGCAGGCTCCGGTAACCCTGTGAGATATCGATCACAATGCCGTATCGAATCGTGCCGCATCGCTACGCCCCTGGTCACAGGACCAGCCGGGCGCGCTCGTTCACCGGGTGAACACGACCTTGCCCTGGGTCTCGCCGTCGAGCATGGTGCGGAAACCGCGGTCGGCCTCGGTCATCGGCAGCTCGGTGCCGATCTGCGGCCGGATACCGGACAGCCGGACGAACTCCAGCAGGTCGGCGAGCTCGTCGCGGGACCCCATGGTCGATCCGGCGATGCGGAGCTGGAGGAAGAACACCCGCTGCAGCTCGGCGACCGCGTCCGGGCCGCTGGTGGCACCGCAGACCACCACGATCCCGCCCGGCTTGAGCGATTTCAGCGAGTGCGACCAGGTGTCCTTGCCCACCGTCTCGAAAACCGCGTCGACCCGCTCGGGTAGCCGTGCCCCTGGCTCGAACGTGGCATGGGCCCCCAGTCCCGCAGCGAGTTCCCGCTTGGCCTCTGTGCGGCCGGTGACCCACACTCGCATGCCCGCAGCGCGGCCCAGCTGGACCAGCGCGGTGGCCACGCCGCCGGAAGCGCCCTGCACCAGCATCGTCTGCCCCGGCCGCAGGCCGGACTTGACGAACAGCATGCGGTAGGCGGTCAACCATGCCGTACCCATGGCCGCCCCCTCGACGAAAGAGAGCTCCGCGGGCTTGGGGACCGCGTTGCGCGCGGGCACGATGACCCGGTCGGCGAAGGTCCCCTGATGCTTCTCCGTCAGCAGGGTGCGCTTGGGGTCGAGGGTCTCGTCGCCGCGCCAGTCCGGATCACCGATAACCGAGTGCAGCACCACCTCGGTGCCGTCGTCGAGCACGCCCGCGCCGTCGCAACCGAGGATCATCGGGAATTGTTCCGACTTGATCCCGACGCCGCGCAGCGTCCAGATGTCGTGCATGTTCAGACTCGCCGCCCGCACCTGGACCGATACCCAGCCGGGTGGCGGGTCCTCGGCGGGGCGTTCACCGACGGTGAGCGAGGCCAGTGGGTCTTCGGGGTTCGGCTCGGAGGCGTATACCGCAAACATGGCCACAACGTACCCGGAGGGGCCGGGGGTAGGGGTAACGGTCGCGGCGGGGTAGCGGTGTGGCGTGTGACACGACGGCACTTCCGGCAGGCTCGCCATTACAGTGACACCCGTGACCGAGTCGATCGCCGAGTGGTGGAACGGCGTCGAGGTGTGGATCGCCCAGCTGTGGTTCCCGTGGCAGTTCGGGCTGATGCTCGCAGCGCTGCTACCGCTGGTGATCGCGGTGACTTGGCTGATCGATCGCGCCGCGGGCTGCGGGTATCGGCTGTGGCGACGCGCCGTGCGCGCTGCCACGGACGCCCGGCGCCATGGCCGTCGGGCGGGTCACCGATGACACATCGCAAGCGGGGTCGGCTCGCGCCGCGTGCCGCCGATCCCTACCATTTCCCTGTGCTCTCCCGACGGCGCATCACGATCGCATTGATCGCGTTGATCGTCCTCGTCCTCGGTGGTTGGCTCGCGACGGAGGTATTCGGCGACGATGGCGTACCGGACAGCTCGATGCCCGCGACCACGGCGACTGCCGCGTGGGTCGATCCCCGCGGCGGGGACATGTCGGGGGAGGTGGGGATGCCGCGTGTCCCCCAGTTCCAGGGAGCACGTTCGTGAACCCGTTGGCCGGGGCGTTCCGCTGTGCTACGTACCCGGCGCTCCCGCTCGATGAACGACCCGGCTTGCCGGGATCGCAATGTGCGGTGAAGTGATCGAGATTCGGTAGGGGTGTCCTGTGAACCATCCTGTGGTGAAGCACGCGCTGGCTTCGGACGGTGCGGCGGCCGCCGCCGCGGCACGGGCGCGAGGCGCCTATGCCCACGTGTTCGATGGCGTGGGTGTGCGGAACAGCGGCGCCGCGCTGGACGGCATTGCCACGACGCTGTCGCTGCCTGCGGGAACGCTGCGCGACCTGGACGCGCTACGTGACAGCTTGACCGATCTGTCCTGGCTGCCGGTCGGGGAGCATGTGTTGATCTGGCGCGCGGCGAGCGAGCTGGCCGCCGCCGACCCCAAGGCGTACCTTGCCATCAGGAGCGTGCTCTCCGACGCGCAGCGCGCGCTGGGCTCGGCGGGATGGCCGGGTAGGCCGCGCCTGGCCCGCACCTTCTCGGTGGAGATCACGGAGTAGGGCGGCACCGGGCACGGCACACCGGCCCGGACTCAGGAGCTCGCCGGGTCGCCGGAGCCCGGCACCCAGCGCGGTGCCCGCTTCTCGGCGAACGCGGTAATGCCCTCCTGGGCTTCCTCGCCCGCGAAGAACCGGGCGGAGAGCTCCAGCATTTCGTCGAACCGCTGCTCGAGGCCGTGGTGGCCGTCCAGCAGCCGCTTGGTCGCGGCCAGCGCGCCCGGACCGCCCTTGCTGAGCGCGGTGACGTAGCGGTCGACCTCCGCATCCAGGTCGGCACTGTCCACTGCGGAGTTGATCAAGCCGACCTCAGCAGCGCGGTCGGCGTCGAACGTCTCTCCTGTGAGGAAGAGCTCGCGCGCCTGCCTCGGCAGCAGCCTCGGCAGTACCGGAACCGAGATCACCGCGGGCACCAGCCCGAGTCGGACCTCGGTGAAGGCGAACGTCGCCTCCCTGGCGGCGACGGTGATGTCGGCCGCGGCGACGAGGCCGACCCCGCCCGCCCGTGCCGGGCCCGCGAGCTTGGCGACGACCGGCTTGTCGCTGGTGAGTATCTGGGTGAGGATTCGGGGGAACTCGTTGACGCCCTGCTCGGAGGCTTCGGAGCCGCGCGCTTCCTTGAGGTCCATGCCCGCGCAGAACACCGGACCGGTGTGGTCGAGCAGGATGACCCGCGCCTCGGGGTCGTCCAGTGCCCGGTTCAGCCCGTCGGTGAGCTCGCGACGCAACTGGGCGGAAAGCGCGTTGCGGTTGTGGGGCGAGTCCAGGATGATCGTCGCGACGCCGCGGTCGAGCGCGTAGTGCACAAGTTCGTCAGCCATCCACCCACTCTATGCGGCGCTGCTGGCTGCGGAGATCGACAGGTCTCCCAGCGGGGAGCCTGCCGCCTCTCGGTACCGCTCGACGACCAGCTCGGCGACCCGCGGGTGGGCGCCGATCGGGGCTGCGGTGGTGGCGTGCGGGGCCGCCTCGGCCACGCGGTCGAGCAGCAACCCCGGCGCGAGGAACCACGGGGCGATAGCGACCCTGCCGATCCCCAGCGCGTCCAGCCGGGCGAGCGCCGCGACGACGCCGGGCCGGGTGGTGGCGAACGCGTGCGTCACCGCCGCGAAGTCGCCCCGGTGGTGCCAACGGGACGCCAGGCGCGCGACCAGGTCGTTCGCGGCCGGCTGGGCCGAGCCGACCCCGGTCAGCACGACACCGAGATCGCGCTCACCCGCAGGCAGACCTGCCTGCGCCAGCCGGTCCATGGCGGCGTCTTCGAGCGCCGGGTCCGGCCCGAGAACCTCGGCCACCGATACCCGCAACATCGGCAACCGCGCGGTGGCCTCCGCGACGAGCTGCGGCAGGTCCACCCGGGCGTGGTAGGCGCTACCCAGCAGCAGCGGCACGACCACCACCTCTCGGTGGCCTGCCGCGTGTAGCTCGCCGAGTACCTCGTCCACCGGCGGTGCGGACAGGTCGAGGAATGCCACGCGAACCTCGGTTCCTTGGAGACGGTCGGCCACCGCCCGCCCCAGCTCGCGTACCGTCGCCGCGGAGCGGGGATCCCGGCTGCCGTGCGCCACGGCGACCAGCGGCGGCACGCTCACCGTGTGGCTCCCTCGCCGGCTTTCCTACCGCCGGGTGCGCGGTGCTCGCCGTTTCCGTCGCCGAGCACGCCGAGACCGGTACCGGCCATGCCCGCGGCCAGCGTATCGCCGTCCTTGGGGTCGATGATCAGGAACGCCCCGGTGCGTGGCGAGGTGGTGTAGTCGTCAATCGGGAGCGGCTCGGAGGTGCGCAGCGCGATCTGCCCGATGTCGTTCAGCTCCAGTTGATCCGGCTCGGCCACGGCACGTAACTGCTGCTCGTCCAACCGCGAGGTGAGCGATTCCACCATGGCCTGGACGGTCTTCGCGCCGTGCTTGACCAGCAGCCGTGCCCCCGGGCGCAGCGGGTTCGAGGACAGCCAGCACACCGTCGCGTTGAGCTCGTCGGTCGCCTCGGCTGGCGCGGCGGCCCCGGCGATCAGATCCCCTCTGGCGATGTCGAGGTCATCGGCGAGTACCACCGTCACCGACGCTCCCGACCCCGCCTCGCTCAGCGGGCCGTCCGGCGTGTCGATCCGGCTGACCGTGCTGCGCAGACCCGCGGGCAGTACCACGACCTCATCACCCGGGCGGATCGTCCCCGAGGCGATCTGCCCCGCGTAGCCGCGGTAGTCGGGGTACTCGGCGGTGCGTGGCCGGATCACGTACTGCACGGGAAGGCGAAACGGCGCGTCGTGCGGGTCGGGCGCGACCGGGACGGTCTCCAGGTGCTCCAGCAGCGATGGGCCGGTGTACCACGGGGTGTTCGCCGACCGGGTGACCACGTTGTCGCCCTGCAGCGCCGAGATCGGCACCGCGAGCACCTCGCCGAGCGGGTAGCCGAGCGAGGTCGCGTGGTCGGTGAACTCCTTGGCGATGACCTCGAAAGTGCTCTCGTCGTAGTCGACGAGGTCGATCTTGTTCACGGCGAGTACCAGCCTGGGCACACCGAGCAGCGCGAGTACCGCCGCGTGCCTGCGGGTCTGCTCGAGAACCCCGTTGCGTGCGTCCACGAGCAGTACCGCCAGCTGCGCGGTGGACGCGCCGGTGACGGTGTTGCGGGTGTACTGCACGTGCCCCGGGGTATCGGCCAGCACGAAGGACCGTTTCGGGGTGGCGAAGTAACGGTAGGCCACGTCGATGGTGATGCCCTGCTCCCGCTCCGAGCGCAGGCCGTCCACCAGCAGCGACAGATCCGGGGTGTCCAGCCCGCGATCCACGCTGGCGCGGGTGACCGCGTCGAGCTGGTCGGCAAGCACCGACTTGGTGTCGTAGAGCAACCTGCCGACCAGGGTGGACTTACCGTCGTCGACGCTGCCCGCCGTGGCAAGCCTCAACAGTGAACTCATCGTCAGAAGTACCCCTCACGCTTGCGGTCTTCCATGGCTGCCTCGGACAGCCGGTCGTCGGCCCTGGTCGCACCCCGCTCGGTCAGCCTGCTGGCCTGTACCTCGGCCATCACTTCCTCGAGCGTGCTCGCGGTGGACTCGACAGCACCGGTGCAGGACCCGTCGCCGACGGTGCGGTAGCGCACCGTCTTGGTGACCACGTCCTCACCGTCGCGCGGTCCGCCCCACGGCCCCTCGGTGAGCCACATGCCGTCCCTGCGGAACACCTCGCGCTGGTGTGCGAAGTAGATGGACGGCAGTTCCACCTTCTCCCGCGCGATGTAGTTCCAGACGTCGAACTCGGTCCAGTTGGACAGCGGGAACACCCGGATGTGCTCGCCGGGACGGTGCCTGCCGTTGTACAGGTTCCACAGTTCGGGGCGCTGGCGCCGTGGCTCCCACTGGCCAAAGGCGTTGCGCAGGCTGAAGATTCGCTCCTTGGCGCGGGAACGTTCCTCGTCCCTGCGACCCCCACCGAACACCGCGTCGAAGCCGTGCTCGTTGATGGTGTCCAGCAGCGGCACCGTCTGCAGCGGATTGCGGGTGCCGTCCGGCCGCTCGGCCACCCGGCCGTCGTCGATCCAGTCCTGCACGCGCGCGACGACGAGCCGTAGCCCGTACCTGGCGACGATGCTGTCGCGGAACTCGAGCACTTCCTCGAAGTTGTGCCCGGTGTCCACGTGCAACAGCGGGAACGGCACCGGTGCGGGCCAGAACGCTTTGATCGCCAGGTGCAGCAGCACGGTGGAGTCCTTGCCGCCGGAGAACAGGATCACCGGGCGGTCGAACTCGCCTGCGACCTCACGGAAGATGTGGATCGCCTCGGACTCCAGCGCGGCGAGGTTGTCGGTGGCCGCGTCCTGCCCCGTGCCGGTCACGACCGGGTCAGCGGTGTGGTCAACGGTCATTGCTTCCTTCCCTCAGGCGTGCAGGCCACATTCGGTCTTGGCAGAACCCGCCCAGCGGCCGCTCCGGGGGTCGTCGCCTGGAGCGACCTTCGCGGTGCACGGCTGGCAGCCGATCGACGGGTAGCCCGCCGAGACCAGCGGGTTCTCCAGGATTCCGTGCTCGGTGATGTAGGCGCGGAACTCCTCGTCGGACCACGCCGCGATCGGGTTGATCTTCACGAGCCCGTTGCGGTCGTCCCACTGCACGATCGGGGTGTGGGCACGGGTCGGCGCTTCGACCCGCCGTACCCCGGTCACCCAGGCGTCGTAGCGCGCAAGGGTGCGCTGCAGCGGCACGACCTTGCGGAGGTGGCAGCACTTGTCCGGCTGGGTCTGGTACAACAGGCCGTGCTCGGCCTCCTGCTCAGCTACCGACTGTTCGGCGGTGGCATTGACGACGCGGATCTCGGGGTAGATGGTCGCGACAGCGTCACGGGTGCCGATGGTCTCGGCGAAGTGGTAGCCCGTTTCCAGGAACAGCACATCCACATCGGGCTTGATTTTGGCCGCGAGGTCTATGAGCACGGCGTCCTGCATGTTGGAAGCCACGATCAACCGGTCACCGAACCGGTCGACGGCCCAGCGCAGCGCTTGCTCGGCGGTGGCCTCGGCGAGCTCGACCGAGGCGTGCTCGGCCAGTGTCTTCAGTTCGTCGACCCGTGCGCCGTGCGGGCTGCCTGCCGCCGTGCCTGCCGGGGGGTATGCCGATGTCATGATGCTTACCTCTCTGCCTGGCTCTGCTCGGACCGGGCTCCTGGGGAGCCAGGGGGACCCGGTGGTAAGGACAGCCCGACGAACGACACCGTGAACACCCGGCGGCAGTCGGCGCACAGCCACGCCCCTGCCACCTCGGCGCCGCTCCCGTCGTCCTCGGCGGGACGCAGGTCCTCCTCGCCGCAGTACGGGCAGTGGAACGGTGTCGCTCGTCCGGTCATGACAGATCGTCGTCGTTCGCGCGTTGCACCCACTGCGGGAACCGCTCGCCGTCCTCGCGTTGCTCCACGAAGCGGCGCACCACCCGCTCCACGTAGTCGCCCAGCTCCGCGCTGGTGACCTTGTGGCCACGGATCTTGCGGCCGAACCCGGCGTCGAGGCCAAGGCCGCCCCCGAGGTGGACCTGGAAACCCTCCACCTGGTCGCCGTTGTCGTCGGTGACGATCTGCCCCTTCAGGCCGATGTCGGCGGTCTGGATCCGGGCGCACGAGTTCGGGCAGCCGTTCAGGTGGACGGCGATCGGCGTGGTGATCCCGTCGGTGATGTCGGCCAGCCGCTTCTCGAGGTCGTCAACCAGCTGCTTGGCGCGCTCCTTGGTCTCGACGATGGCGAGCTTGCAGTACTCGAGCCCGGTACAGGCCATCACGCCGCGACGCCAAGGGCTCGGAGTGGTTTCCAGCCCCAGCTCGGCGAGCTCGGCCTGCAGACCCGGCACCTCGGACTCGGCGACGTCGAGCACCACGAGCTTCTGCTGCGGTGTCAGCCGCACCCGTGCGGATCCGGCGCGCTCGGCGGCCTTGGCCACGTCCGACAGCATGGTGCCCGAGACCCGGCCGGCGACCGGTGCCGCACCCACGTAGTAGTTGCCGTCCTTCTGCCGGTGCACCCCGACGTGGTCCCTCGGCACCTCGGGAACCTCGACAGCGGGGCCGTCGATCAGGCTGCGTCCCAGGTACTCGGTCTCGAGGACCTCCCGGAACTTCTCCGCGCCCCAGTCCTTGACGAGGAACTTGATCCGTGCCCGGTGGCGCAGCCGCCGGTAGCCGTAGTCACGGAACAGCGTGGTGACCGCCCCCCAGACCTCGGGCACCTCGTCGAGTGGTACCCACGCGCCGAGCCGCTGGCCGATCATCGGGTTGGTGGACAGCCCACCACCGACCCACAGGTCCATGCCGGGGCCGTGCTCGGGATGGTTCACGCCGACGAAGGCGATGTCGTGGACCTCGTGAGCCACGTCGGGCAGCCCCGAGATCGCCGTCTTGTACTTGCGGGGCAGGTTCGCCAGCGACGGGTCGCCGAGGTAGCGCTCCTTGATCTCTTCGATAGCGGGAGTCGGGTCGAGCACCTCGTCCGCGGCGATCCCCGCCACGGGCGAGTTGAGGATCACCCGCGGGGCGTCGCCGCAGGCGGTCATCGTGGTCATCCCGGCAGCCTCGAGCCGCGACCAGATGGTCGGCATGTCCTCGATCCGGATCCAGTGGTACTGGATGTTCTGCCGGTCGGTGATGTCGGCGGTGTCCCTGGCGTAGGTCTGTGACAGCTCGCCGAGCAGCGCCAGCTGCTCGGTGCTCAGCGCGCCGCCGTCGATGCGCACGCGCAGCATGAAGTATCGGTCATCGAGCTCTTCCGGCTCCAGCGTGGCGGTCCGGCCGCCGTCGATGCCCGGCTTGCGCTGGGTGTACAGCCCGTACCATCGGAAACGTCCGCGCAGGTCACCGGGATCGATCGAATCGAAGCCCCGGTGAGCGTAGATGTTCTCGATGCGGGCGCGCACATTGAGGGGGTGGTCGTCCTTCTTCGAACGTTCGTTCGGGTTGAGCGGTTCCCGGTACCCGAGCGCCCACTGGCCCTCACCCCGGCGTTGTTTGCCTCGCTTCGGGGCGGATGGAGATGTCACGTCGTCCTCCGGTCTCACAACGATCTCGTGCACGCGATACAGGGGGTATCCGCCACACCCGGGGGATGGATCGAGCGGTGCCCGGCAGGTTCGGCAGGGCCGGCGGATCCGGCACTGCCAGGGGCAGGCTCAGCCCGGTGAGCTGCGTGAACCGCGCCCGGGGTGGTGGAGTACCCGAGAGACTTCAGGCCGCTGCCTGGCACAGGGCGCTGGACACGCGCCGGTAGTCGACGTGGCGACGGACCACGAGGACAACACCGGGAGAAGTCATGTACGTCAGGATGCCACCGGCCCAGCATGCGGTCTAGCTGTGCCCAGATGGTGGGAGAAGTGTCACCCGCCGAGGTGCGGCGGGCACCCGGCGGTGTGTCGCGGCGGCCGCGCCATCCCGGCTGTCCCCGCTGCCCGGCGGTGGCCGCGGCCGGGGACACTGGAGGTGTGTCGGGTTCCTCGTCAGCTGCTTCCGCAGCACGTACTGTCGCCCCGTGGCCGGGCCTGTCGGCCGGCTCGCTCGCGGGACGGGCGCGCGCCCCCTTCGGCGTGTACGTGCACGTGCCGTTCTGCGCCACCCGCTGCGGGTACTGCGACTTCAACACCTACACACCCGGCGAGCTCGGCGGCCGATCCGGGCCACGGGAATGGTTGGCGGCGCTGTGTAGCGAGCTCGACCTCGCGGCGGCCACGCTCGGCGACCCGCCGCCCGCGGCGACGGTGTTCGTCGGTGGTGGCACCCCGTCACTGCTCGGTGCCTCTGGGCTGGCCGCGGTGCTGGACGCGATACGGGGATCCTTCGGCCTGGCCGTCGGCGCCGAGGTCACCACCGAGGCGAACCCGGAGTCGACCTCGGAGGATTTCTTCGCCGGTATCCGTGACGCCGGTTACACCAGAGTGTCGCTCGGCATGCAGTCCGCCGCGCCGCACGTGCTGCGCGTGCTGGATCGGGAGCACACCCCCGGCCGTGCGATCGAGGCGGTGCGCGAGGCACACCGGGCGGGCTTCGCGCACGTCAACCTGGACCTGATCTACGGCACTCCCGGTGAGCGACCGGCCGACCTGCGGGACTCGCTGGACGTGGTGCTGCGTGCCGGGGTGGATCACGTCTCCGCCTACGCGCTGACCGTCGAGGACGGCACCGCGATGGCCAGGCGGGTGCGGCGTGGCGAGCTGGCCACTGTCGACGACGACGTGCTGGCAGCCGACTACGAACTGATCGACGACACGCTGAGCGCGGCGGGACTGACCTGGTACGAGGTGTCGAACTGGGCGGCCTCTCCCGAGGCCCGCTGCGCGCACAACCTCGGCTACTGGCACGACCGGGACTGGTGGGCAGCCGGCCCGGGTGCGCACGGTCACGTCGACGGGGTGCGGTGGTGGAACGTCAAGCATCCCGCCCGGTACGTCGAGATGCTCGCCGCGGGCGCGTTGCCCGCCGACGACGGCGAGCTGCTCACCGACGAGGATCGGCGGACGGAGCGGGTGATGCTCCGGTTGCGTACCGCAGCGGGGCTGCCGCTGGAGCTGCTCGACGGCGACGGCCTCGGCGCCGCGCACCAGGCCGCCGGTGATGGGCTGCTCGACGAGGAGGCGTTGCGCGGGGGCGCCGCGGTGCTCACCCGTCGCGGCAGGTTGCTGGCCGACGGCGTGGTCCGTCGTCTGCTGGGTTGACGGCCGCCGCGGCGATCGGGGGCCCGGTGATCATCCTGTGCACGCGGGAACATCTCCAGCGGTGGTGGGTGAACCCGTAAACTGGGTGTCGGCGGCCCGCGACGGGTGCCTGCCCGCACGGGGCGGGCGCGAGCACCGCGGCGACGGCGGGTCGGTGCACGACCAGGGCGAATACCAGGTGTGTCCGGAGATCGGTGGAGGTGAGGCCGTGGCGGGCTCGGATGACCGACGGTTCGAGGTACTGCGCGCCATCGTCGCCGACTACGTATCCAACCACGAGCCTGTCGGGTCGAAGGCGATCGTCGAGCGGCACAACCTGGAGGTCTCCAGCGCCACAGTGCGCAACGACATGGCCGCACTGGAGGACGAGGGATACATCACACAGCCGCACACCAGTGCGGGCCGGATCCCCACTGACAAGGGGTACCGCGCCTTCGTCGATCGCCTCGCCGAGATCAAGCCGCTCAGTGCGGCGGAGCGCCGCGCCATCGAGACCGTGCTGGAAGGCGCGGTGGATCACGAGGACGTGCTGCGGCGCTCGGTACGCCTGCTCGCGCAGCTGACGCGCCAGGTCGCGATCGTGCAGTACCCGATGATCACCAACTCGACGGTGCGGCACGTCGAGATGGTCCCGCTCACCCCTGCTCGGATCATGCTGGTGTTGATCACCGGGGCAGGCCAGGTGGATCAGCACACCGTCGAGCTTGGCGACGTGGTCGCTGAGAACGACGTGGTGCGGATGCGCGAGATGGTGAACTCGGCGATCGCTGGGGCGCGGATGACCGAGGCCGCGAGCGCGGCCGCCGACCTGCCCGAACAGGCCCCTGGCGAGCTACGTGACCCGCTGACCCGTATCAGCACCGCCCTGGTGGAATCGCTGGTCGAGCACCCCGAGGACAGGCTGGTGCTCGGCGGAACGGCCAATCTCACACGCAACGCCGCGGACTTCCCCGACTCGCTGCGGCAGGTGCTGGAGGCGCTAGAAGAGCAGGTCGTGGTGCTGAAGCTGCTCGCCGCGGCCCGCGGACCCGGTGCCGTGACCGTGCGGATCGGGGAGGAGAATGAGGACGAGCAGATGCGCAGCACGTCGGTGGTGTCGATCGGGTACGGCACGGAGGACACCCTCTTCGGCGGGATGGGGGTGGTCGGGCCGACGCGGATGGACTACCCGAACACCATCGCCGCGGTTCGTGCTGTCGCCAACTACGTCGGGCAGATCCTGGCCGGGCGATAAGCCAGGAGGCCGGTTGTGACACAGTGCCCGGTGGCGCCGCGGCAGCCATGCAGACGTCGTCGAGGAGGACAGCAAGACGGTGGCCAAGGACTACTACGCGACGCTCGGTGTCTCGAAGAACGCCAGCGATCAGGAGATCAAGCGGGCCTACCGTAAGCTCGCCCGCGAGCTGCACCCGGACGTGAACAAGTCCGAGGACGCGCAGCAGCGCTTCAGCGAGGTCACCACGGCCTACGAGGTGCTGTCCGACCCGCAGAAGCGCAAGATCGTCGATCTCGGCGGCGACCCGATGGACAACGGTGCCGCGGCGGGCGGCGGGATGCGCGACCCGTTCGCCGGTTTCGGCGGCCTCGGCGACATCATGGATGCTTTCTTCGGCGGCACCGGGGCGGCGGGCCCCGGAAGGGGGCCGAGGAGCAGGGTGCAGCCCGGCTCCGACGCGCTCATCAGGGTGCAGCTGAGCCTCGAGGAGTGCGCCACCGGCGTGTCCCGGGACATCACCGTGGACACCGCCGTGCTGTGCGACCAGTGTCGCGGTGCGGGCTCTCAGTCGGAGACCGCCACGACGACCTGTGACACCTGTGCCGGGCGCGGGGAGATCCAGTCGGTGCAGCGCTCGTTCCTCGGCCAGGTGGTCACCGCGCGGCCGTGCCCGGCGTGCCACGGCCTCGGCGAGGTCATCAAGGACCCCTGCCGCCAGTGCCAGGGTGACGGCAGGGTGCGCTCGCGCCGGACCATCACGGCCAAGATCCCGGCCGGTGTCGGCGACGGCATGCGGATCAGGCTCTCCGGGCAGGGCGAGGTCGGTCCCGGCGGCGGGCCTGCGGGTGACCTGTACGTCGAAGTGGACGAGCAGCCGCACGACGTGTTCCTGCGCCAGGGTCACGAGCTGCACTGCCATGTGCGGATCCCGATGACCACGGCAGCGCTCGGCGCGACCATCCCGCTGGAGACGCTCATCGACGGTGAGACGGAGCTGGAGATCGAGCCGGGAACGCAGCCGGACACCGAGATCGTGCTCAGTGGGATGGGCATGCCGAAGCTCCGTTCCTCCGGCCGGGTCGAAGGCAGGGGCGACCTGCACGTACACGTGGATGTGGTGGTCCCGGACAAGATGGACGACGAGCAGCGCAGACTGCTGCGCGAGCTCGCAGAGCTGCGCGGCGAGGACGCGAGTTCGGTGACGACCAACGGCAGCAAGCAGTCCGGTGTGGGCGGGTTGTTCTCCAAGCTCCGAGCGAAGAGCCACCGGTGATCCTGCGGTCGACGCCACGGCACCGCTCGGCGAGTTGAGGACGCGATGACCGGGGACGAGGGCGGGCGTGCGCTGCCGGTGTTCCTCGTCGAGGAGCTCGAGGGCGCGGCCGAGCAGGGCACGCCAGAGGAGCTGCATCTCACCGGGGAAGAGGCCCGGCACGCGGCGACGGTGCTGCGGATGCGTCATGGCGAGCGGCTGGTTCTCACCGACGGGCACGGCCGAGCCGCGCGGGGCGAGGTTCGCCGGGTGGTTCCGGGACGCGCACCGGAACTCGTGGTGGACGTCGACGATCGATGGGAGGAACCGCCTCCCGCGCTGCGGGTGACGGTGGCTCAGGCCCTTGTGAAGGGCGACCGGGCGGAGCTCGCGGTCGAGCTGGCCACCGAGGCGGGTGCCGACGCGCTGGTGCCGTGGCAGGCGGAGCGCTGCGTGGCTCGCTGGCAGGGCTCCGGTCGCGCTGCCAAGGGTGTGGCCCGCTGGCGCGCCGCGGCACGCGCCGCGGGAAAGCAGGCGCGGCGTCTCCGCCTGCCGGACATCGGCGAGCCTCGCACCACGCCGGAGGTCGCCGAGCTGGCTCGGCAGGCCGATGCGGCCCTGGTCCTCGACGCGCGTGGCGCCACCGCCCTGCAGGAGGCGACGCTGCCGTCCCGAGGCGAGCTGCTGCTGATCGTGGGGCCGGAAGGCGGCATCACCGAACCGGAGCTGGACACCCTCACCGGTGCTGGCGCTCGGCCGGTCCGGTTGGGGCCCTCGGTGTTGCGCGCTTCCAGTGCCGCCGCGGTGGCACTCGGTGCGCTCGGCGCGCTCACGGACCGGTGGCCGTAGCGTTACGGCCGTTGCGGCTTGCGCCGGTCGACGACGGTGTCGTCGCCGTCGATGGCCTCGACCACCGCCACGTCCGCCGTGAAGCGCAGCGCGGACCTGATCCGCTCGCGGGCGGTGGCGGCGACCTGCTCGCCGCCGCGGTCGTCGGTGGGGACGATCTCGCAGCGCAGCTCGTCGCGGTGCGCGACGCGGTCCACGACGAAGCGGTAGGCGGCCACCCCGGCCACCCCGCCCATCACCGACTCGACCTGCCTCGGGTGTAGGAACATCCCCCTGACCTTGACCGCGGCGCCGACCCGGCCGAGGACCCCCGCCAGTCGCGGGCGGTCCGCGCCGTACAGCCAGGCGGACAGGTCGCCGGTACCGAACCGGACGAGCGGGTACTCCGGGCGAGGCAGGCTGATCACCACCTGGCCCTCGCCGCTGGCGATCGGCTGTCCGGTGTCCAGGTCACAGACCTGCACGACGACACCGTCCGGGACCTCCAGACCCTGCCCCGGCTCGGTCTCGTAGCCGAGCAGCCCCGTCTCGGCGGTGCCGTACGCGGCCCGTACGACAGGGATATGGGTGGTGAGCTGCTCGCGTAACGCATCGGGCAGAGGTTCGGCGGTCACCAGCGCTTTCGACAGCCGCCACCGGTCGGTGTGGTACCCCGCGGCTGCGTACCGATCGAGGAGCGAGGCGAGGTAGCTGGGCAGGCCGGTGTAGGCGGTCACCCCCAGGTCGTGGATTGCCTGGACCTGGAGGTCGAGGTTGCCGGTGCCCGCGGGCACGACCGTGCACCCGAGGGCCCGCGCGGCTTCGTCGAACATCGCGCCCGCGGGGGAGAGGTGATACCCGAAACAGTTGAGCACGATGTCGTCGCTGCCGAAGCCTGCGGCGCGCAGCGCTTCCTGCCAGCGCCACGGATCGGCACCGGCCAATTGGGGTTCGTATAGCGGACCGGGAGAGGAGAACAGCCGCACCACCGGCGCGTCCGGCGCGACGAGCCCGCCGAACGGGGGGTCGGTGTGTTGCTGCTCGAGGAGCTCGTCCTTGGTCAGCACGGGGATCCGTGCCAGGTCGTCCACCCCGGTGATCGCGTCGGCGCGCACGTCCGCGGCACGTAGCCGGGATGCGAACGCCGGGATGCGTTCGGCGGCTTGCCGGACGGCAGTGCTGATGAGTTCATCCGATACAGGCACGGTTCCCCTCTCAGAGCCAGCGTTTGCGGCGTTTGTAGTGCTTGACCTCGCGGTAGTTCTTGCGACCTCCTTCATCGGCCAGCCCCAGGTAGAATTCCTTGACGTCGGGGTTCTCGCGGAGTTCGGCCGCCGTACCGTCGAGCACGATGCGTCCCTGCTCCATCACGTAGCCGCGGTGGGCGATCTCCAGTGCGCGGTTGGCGTTCTGCTCGACGATCAGCACGGTGGTGCCCAGCTCGGCGTTGAGCCGGGCGACGTAGCCGAAGATCTCTTGGACCAGCAGGGGAGCGAGGCCGAGCGAAGGCTCGTCCAGCATCAGCAGGGTCGGTTCGGCCATCATCGCGCGGCCGATGGCGAGCATCTGCTGTTCACCGCCGGAGAGATACCCAGCGGTGCGGCTGCGCAGGTCATGCAGCCGGGGGAAGTAGGTGAAGACGATGTCGAGGTCGGACTCCGAGACGCGCCCTCGGGTGTAGGCACCGGCGACGAGGTTCTCCCGCACCGTGAGGTGCTCGAACACGCGCCTGCCTTCCATGCATTGCGACATGCCGCGGCGCACCCGGTCGGCGGCGTCCAGCGTGGTGATGTCCTCGCCCGCGAAGGTGATCGCCCCGTCGGTGATCTCGCCGTGTTCGGTGGGCAGCAGGCCCGAGATCGCCTTGAGCGTGGTGGACTTGCCCGCCCCGTTGGATCCGAGCATGGCCACCACCTCCCCTCGGGGAACCTCGAGGGACATGCCGCGCAGCACCAGGATCACCTCGTCGTAGATGACCTCAAGGTTATTGATCGCCAGCAACACCTCGCCCGGGTCGCCGGAGGTGCGGCCGGGTAGCGTGCCCGGCTGCCCGCCGGAGGTGGTGCCGGAACCGGGTGCGGGGTTCATGGCGTGACTCCCCGCGCCAGCTCGACCATCTCGCCGTCACTGACCTCGTAGATGCCGGTACCGGTCATGCCGCGGTGGCTCTCGTCGTCGAAAGAGATCGGCTGGGTGACGTCGCCGGTGTCGACCGCGTCCATGGACCGCAGCGCATCGCGCAGCGCACTGCCGGTGAGTTCCTCACCCGACTCGATGGTGTGCCGGATGCCCTCGGCCATCACGTGCATGGTGTACCAGCCCTGCACGTAGTGCAGCCCCTTGTTCTCCAGGGAGTCGCCCCGCGACTCGAGGAACTCCGCGGGAGCTTCATGACCGGGCAGCGGCTCGGTCGGCGGGGCGAAGGGCTGCACCATCACGTGTCCCTCGGCCGCGTCCCCGGCCAGTTCGATGAACTGCTCGTCGGCGCACCAGTTCAGGCACACCACGGTGAGATCGAGGCCCTGCTCGGCGATGTTGTTCGCCAGCATCGCCGCCGGGCTGGAGACGTTCTGCACCACGATGTACTCGGCTCCAGCTGATGCCGCGCGGTTGAGCTGCGAGACGTAGTCGGTTGCCCCGTCCGGCATGGCGTAACTCGCGTAGTCCAGGTCGAGGTCGTTGCCTTCGATGTGCTCCTCGCCGTCGCCCACTGGGGCGGTACCGAACGGGCTGTCGTGATGGAACACCGCCACAGCGCTGTCCCCGCCTGCGTCCTCGGCGATCCAGTCGAGGGCGACGCGCATCTGATCCGAGTAGGTCGCAGCGACCACGAAGTTGTAGGGAGCCTCGTCCGGGTCGACGAGCTCCTCGGAGTACGAGGCGGACATGAACGGCAGCTCGTCCTGCGCGATCCGCTGCCGCAACGCTTCGGTGTCGCCGGTGCCCCATCCCTGCACGGCCACGACGCCCTCGTTGACGTACTGCGAGTACAGCTGCTCGGCGCGGGCGACGTCGTAGGCGTAGTCGTTGAGGTTGAGGTCGAGCTCTCGGCCCTCGATACCGCCCTGCTCGTTGAGCCAGTCGGCGTAGCCGCGGATGCCTTCGCTGTAGGGCGTGCCGACGTCGGCTGTGGCGCCGGACAGGTCGGAGATGACCCCGATGCCGATGGGGCCGTCCCCGTCGTCGCCCTCGGCCCCCGGGCCGCCACAAGCTGCCAGGGTCAGCGCGGCAACACCGGCGATGGTCAGTGGTGCGGCAGTACGTCTGTGCATGATGTCCTCCTCGGCGCGGCGGATGGGTTGGGCGGCCGCCCCGTCAGTACCGGAACGGCCAGAAGCGGACGTAGTCCTTGATGCGTTGCCAGATGCGGGCCAGCCCCCGGGGTTCGAAGATCAGGAACAGCACGATCACCAGGCCGAACACCACGACCTGCACGGCGGGCAGCTTCTCGGCGATGCCCGGCAGCGTGCCCTGCAGGTCCTGACCGACCCTGGTGATCAGCGCGGGCAGGGTGATCATGAAGATGGCGCCGTAAACGGTGCCCGAGATCGAACCGAGACCACCGACGATGATGATCGCGAGGTACAGGATGGATTCCTCTAGCGTGAACCGTTCCCACGCGACGATGCCCGTGTAGTGCGCGGTGAGTGCCCCGGCCAGTCCCACGAACCCGGAGGAGACCGCGAACGCGAGCACCTTAGTGCGGGTGACGTCGACGCCCATCGCCGAGGCCGCGATGTCCTGGTCCCGCACCGCCATGAACGATCGGCCGAGGCCGGTGCGGAACAGGTTGCGCGCGGCGAGCACCGCCAGCACCGCCAGCGGCAGGATCACCCAGTACCAGTGGAAGTCCTGCCGGAACGCGAAGCCGAAGTACTCCATGTTCGGTACGACGATGGCTTCCCGTCCGCCGGTGACGGCTTCCCAGTTGCGCACGACGAACAGGATGATCTCCTGCGAGGCGAGCGTGGCGATCGCGAGGTAGAGCCCTTTCAGGCGCAGCGCGGGGATGCCGAAGAACGCCCCGATGACCGCGGTGGTCAGCGTGGCGAGCAGCACCGAGAGGGGGACCGGCAGGTCCCCTCGGATGTGCAGGATGGCCGAGGAGTAGGCGCCAACCGCGAGGAACCCACCCTGGCCGAGGCTGATCTGGCCGGTGAAGCCGACCAGGATGTTCAACCCGATGGCGCCGATCACGGCGATGCCGATCTGGTTGGCGATGGTCAGCCAGTACGGGCTGACCACGAACGGTACCGACAGCAGGGCCAGCGCCACGAGGATCAGCCGGACCTTCTCGGCTGTGGTGTGCCGGAGCGCGAGCTCGCTGGCGTAGCTGCGGTGGAAGATCCCGGTCGAGGTCGCTGCCATGTCAGACCCTCTCGATGCGCGTCTGGCCGAACAGCCCGTAGGGCCGGACCATCAGGATGAGAATCAGCACGATGAACGGGATGATCTGCTCCAGACCACCGCCGATGTAGCCCGCGGTGTATTGCACGAGCAGGCCGATGATCACCCCGCCCACGATCGTTCCTGGGACGGAGTCGAGCCCGCCGAGGATGACCACGGGGAACACGATCAGGCCGAAGCCAGCCAGACCAGCCGAGACCCCGGACAGGTCGGCGAGCAGGATGCCGCCGATGACGGCGGTGACCGCCGCGAGCGCCCAGGCCATGGCGAACACCTTGCGCACGCTGATGCCCATGGTCAGCGCGGCCTGCTGGTCGTCGGCTACCGCGCGCATCGCGATGCCGTGCCGCGTGCGGGTGAAGAAGATCGAGAACGCGATGAGCACGACCGCAGCCACGACGATCGCGGTCACCCGGCTCCACGGGATGGTGGCATCGGCGATCGACAGCGCCCCGGTGGGCAGGAACTGTGGCGTCTCGCGTGGCGATGTTCCGAAGAACACCTGCACGCCGCCCGCGAGGATCGACGACAGCCCGATGGTCACCATGATCACCGAGATGGCTTCCTCGCCGATCATCGGCCGCAGCACGAAGCGTTCCACGATCAGCCCGATCACTGCGGCGAACGCGATGGCGACCAGGATCGCCAGCGTCCAGTGCAACCCGAGGATGACGATGGCCGCATAGAAGGCGTAGGCGCCGACGAGCAGGAAGTGTCCCTGCGCGAAGTTGATCACTCGCGTGGCCTTGTAGATGAGCACGAATCCCAGCGCGGCCAGTGCCAGGATCGCCCCGTTGGACAGCCCGAACAGGGTCATCTGGAGGAAGTCGCTCATCGGAGATCACCCCATGCGGCGGTCGTGCCCGCGACATCCTCGCCGGTGAACTCCGACATCGAGTAGACGCGCAGGGGCGTCTCGCGCTCCGCGACCGTGCCGTCCTGGTAGGTGATGGTGTTGACCACGGTGACTTCCGTGTCGCCGCGCTCCAGCGCGGCGATGATCTCGGCGTAGCGTTCGCCGATGACGCCGCGCCGCACCTTGCGGGTGCGGGTGATCTCGTCGTCGTCCGGGTCGAGCTGCTTGTGCAGCAGCACGAACCGCCGGATGCGCGTGCTCTCCGGGAGGTCCTCGTTCGCGCGGGCGACTGCCGAGGCGATCAGCTCGTAGACCGCGGGCTTGCCCGCGAGGTCGGTGTAGGTGGTGTAGGACAGGTGCTGCTGTTCTGCCCAGGCTCCGGTGGTGGCCGGATCGATGGTGATCATCGCGGTCACGTCTGCCCCTGACTCGCCGCCGAACATGACGGCTTCCTCGACGAACTGGCTGAACTTCACCTTGTTCTCCACGAAGGCAGTGGAGAACAGCTGGCCATCGGCGGTGCGGCGCACGTCCTTGGCGCGGTCGATCACCACGAGGTGACCGTCGTCGAGGTATCCGGCGTCGCCGGTGTGCAGCCAGCCATGGCCGTCGACGGTCTCGGAGGTGGCTTCCGGGTTGCGGTGGTAACCCCGAAAGACCGACGCCGAGCGCAGCAGGATTTCGCCGTCCTCGGCGATCCGCAGCTCGGTGCCGGGCAGCGGGGTACCGACGGTGTGGAATCGCACGTCGGTGTCGGTGTGGGTCACCGCGATGCCGCAGATCTCGGTTTGGCCATAGATCTGCTTGAGGTTGACCCCGATGGCGTGGAAGAAGCGGAACACGTCCGGGCCGAGCGGGGCGCCCCCGGTGTAGCCGCGTTTGAGCCGGGTCAGACCGAGGTGGTCGCGGACCGGGCGCAGCGCGACCGCGTCCGCGAGGCGATGGGTCAGTCGTAGCCACAGTCCGGGGCGTGCGCCGCGCACCCGATGTTCGGCGTAGCGGTCACCGACGCGGTATCCCCAGGCGAACACGGAACGCTTCAGCCGGTCGGATTCGCCGATGCGGACCTGCACGTCGGACAGCATCGATTCCCAGATCCGCGGGGGGCTGAACATCACGTCCGGCCCGATCTCCCGCAGGTTCGCCCGCTGCGTGCTGGAGTCTTCGGGAAAGCTGATCGTGAAGCCTTCCGACAGCCCGCAGGCGACCGCGATCATCTGCTCGCCGATCCAGGCGAACGGCAGGAAGCTGACGTAACGGTCGCGCGGTGTCAGCGGGTCGACCTGCTGGAGGTGCTCGGACATCGCCAGCAGATTCCGGTGCGACAACTCGGCGAGTTTCGGCCGGGAGGTGGTCCCTGATGTGGTGCAGATGACGGCGATGTCGGCCGCCGAACCCGTGGTGACCCGCTCGTCGAGCCATCCAGGGTGCCGTGCGCCCCATGCCCGCCCGGACTCCTCGATCTCGGTAAAGGCCCGCAAGTACGGCTGCCGGTACTGCTCCAGCCCGTGCGGGTCGTAGTACACCACGGTGTGCACGTTGCTGACGTCATCCTTCAACCGGATGATTTTGTCGACCTGCTCCTGATCCTCTGCGATGACGACGCGCACCCGCGCGTCGGAGAGGATGTGCACGATCTCCTCGCCGATGCTGGTCGGGTAGATGCCGACCACCGCCGCCCCGATCGACTGGGTCGCGAGCTCGGCGATCAGCCACTCCGGACGGTTGTCACCGATGACGGCGACCACCTCGCCTCGCTCGACACCGAGCTCGGCGAGTCCGTGGGCGAAATCGGCCACCCGCTCGGCATACTCGGACCAGGTGATGGGCTGCCAGATCCCGTACAGCTTCTCCTGCATGGCCACGCTGTCCGGCCGCTCGCCAGCCAGCGCGCGCAGCAGCCGCGGGAAGGTGTCGGCCGTGGTGCCGTCACTCGCCGCTGCCGGGGCGGGTTGCCGGTCGGTGCGCGCGGTCATCGCCCCACCTCCTCGCCGAGGTAGGCCTTCGCCACGTCCGGGTCGCGGCTGACCTCAGCAGGTTCGCCGTCGGCGATGAGCTTGCCGAAGTCCAGTACGCTGACCCGGTCGGAGATGTCCATGACCACGTTCATGTCGTGTTCGATGAGCACCACGGTCACCCCGGCGAGCTCGTTCGCGTCCAGCACGAAGCGGGCGGTGTCCTCCTTCTCCTCGGCGTTCATGCCCGCCATGGGCTCGTCGAGCAGCAGCAGCGCGGGCTGCATGCACAGCGCCCTGCCGAGCTCGACGCGCTTCTGGAAGCCGTAGGCGAGCGCGCCGACCGGTTTGTGCCGTACGGCCTGGATCTGCAGCAGGTCGATGACTTCCTCGACGAGCTCGCGGTGTGCGGTCTCCTGCCTGCGGGCCGGCCCGAACCACGCGAGGGAGGGCAGCAGGCGGTGGCGCATGTGGATGTGCCTGCCGAGCATCAGGTTCTCCAGCACCGTCAGGTGCCGGAACAGTTCGATGTTCTGGAAGGAGCGCGCTACGCCGAGCCTGGCGATCCGGTGCGGTTTGCCGCGAGTGAGTCGGTGCGCACCACCGCCTGCCGTATGGAGCACGATCGAGCCCTCTCGCGGGCGGTACAACCCGCTGATGCAGTTCAGCAAGCTGGACTTGCCCGCACCGTTCGGCCCGATCACGGCGTGCACGTGGCCCTGGTTGACCGTCAGGCTCACGTCGTCGAGTGCGGTGACGCCACCGAACCGGAGTCCGAGCCCGGAGATCTCGAGCAGGGGACGGCCGGGTACGAGACGGCTGCTGTTGAGCGGGTACCGATACGACCGCGTGATCACCTTGGGCCACCTCCGAGCGTCGCGTGCGGTCGACTGTAGACTTTCAGTATGTGAAAGGCAATAGCGAATTACGGAACGCTGCTCCGGTGAATGTGAGCGAACGTCGAGGAGATGGTGGTTGACCTGGACCGATGCGCGTTCCCTGGGTGAGTTCGTTACAGTATGTGGAACTAGATATCTGATGGTGAAGCCATGCTCCGTGTAACGTGGTCGGGTGTCACGCCGTGGCGCTGGGGCCGGTGAGGTGAAGGTGAGTGGAGTGAGCGAGCCAGACGCGAGGGGGACACTCGGCACGGTCCGCAATGCCGTGCTGCTGCTGGAGCTGCTGTCGGAGGGGCCTGCTCTCCAGCAGCTCACCGATCTGGCCGAACGCTCCGGCCTGTCGGTGCCCACGGTGCACCGGCTGCTGCGATCCCTGGTGCTGGCGGACCTGGTCGAGCAAGATCCGTCGTCCTCCCGCTACGGGCTCGGCCCCGAGGTCGCGCGGCTGGCGCAGCGCTACCTCGCGCGCCAGCCGATCCTCGGCGCGCTGGCGCCCTACCTGGTGCCGTTGCGGGACGCGATCGGCCAGACGGTCCACGTGGCGATGCTGGTGCGCGGCAGCGTCGTCTACGTCGACCGGATCGATGGTGCCGACGGCGGGCCGTATCGCGACACGCACCGGGTACACGCGGCGCTCGACACGGCCGCGGGCAGGGTGCTCGCGGCCTGTGCGGGAGAGCACGGCTGGCAGCGCGCGCTTGAGGCTGCGCGGGTCACCGATCGCGACCGGGCCGAAGCCGAGCGGGAGGCATGGCGTGCCGCGCCGTACCTGGTCACCGAGGGGCACTCGGCGCAGGAACCGAGCGAGGTGGCCGTGCCGGTCACCGACGGGCACGGCACAACGGTGGCCGCGCTCGCCGCCACGATCCCGCCGGTGACCTCGGAGGAAGCGCTCAACAAGATCACAGCCCAGCTGTCGCGCGCGGCACACGCTGCGGGAAGGACGGTGGGGCATGGCTGATCGCGACGTGCCGCACGAGCTGGCCCGCTGGGCCGACATCGCCGACGAGCTCGCCTGGGCACGGCCGTGGCAGCGGCTGTACCAGCCGACCGGCGAGTACGGCAGGTGGTTCGAGGGAGGGCGGTTCAACCTCGCGGTCAACTGCGTCGACCGGCACCTCGAACTAGCGGGGGAGCGGACCGCGCTGTACTGGGAAGGGGAACCGGGAGACCGGCGCGAACTGACCTACCGCCAGCTGCACGGGGAGGTCGTCCGGCTGGCACGCGCGCTGCGTCTGCTTGGCGTCGGCAGCGGCGACCGGGTCGCGTTGCACACCGGGTGGCTGCCGGAGACCGTCGTGGCGATGCTGGCCTGCGCCCGGATCGGCGCGATACACGCGCTGTTCCCGGTGCCGCTACCGGTGGAGGCGCTGGCCGAGCGCCTTGACGATTTCCGCCCCCGGGTGCTGATCACTCAGGACGGGGCGTGGCGGCACGGCGCGATCCTGCCTCTCAAGGCGCGTGCGGACGAGGCGCTCGGTGCGCTCGGCGGCATCGAGCACACCATCGTGGTGCGCCGTACCGGAGTGGATGTCTCCTGGTACGCGGGCGACCGGTGGCTGCACGAGCTGCTGGCCGAGGCCGCCGCCGAGGCCGGGAGCGAACCCGAGCCGGGCACGTTCGACCCCGAGCAGCCGGTGATGGCCAGTCACCTGGCCAACCGGCGCGGCCGGCCGGTGACGGTGCTGCACGGAGCCGCCACGCTGGCGGTGTCGTCGCTGGCGGTCCATCGCTACGGGATCGCCGACGAGGGGGTGTTCTGGTGCGCCGCCGACGTTTCGTGGGTGGGCGCGCAGGCACACGGTGTCTACGGCCCGCTGCTCGCCGGCGCGGCGGCGGTGATGTTCGAGGGCACGCTGGATGTGCCGACGCGGCATCGCGCATGGGACATCGTGCGCCGTTACGGGGTCGGCACGTTGCTGACCACACCGACTGTCGCGCGGATGTTGCGCGGATGGTCCCGCAGGCCTCCCGAGGCGACTGCGGTCGAGCACCTGCGGCGGATCGTGACGATGGCGGAACCGGTGGAACCGGAGCTGGCCCGGTGGTTGGCAGCGGACGTCGGTCGTCACCGCGTCACTGTGGCCGACGCATGGGGCCAGGTCGAGCTCGGTGGCATCGCGTCGGTCGATCCGCCCGTGGCTCCCCGGTCACTGCCCGACCCCGGTTTCACGATCGTCGACGGCGACGGCAACGAGGTGCCTGCTGGTCATCGGGGTGAGCTGGTGCTGCGCCGCCCGTGGGCGGGAACGTTGCGCGCGATGGAGGGCAGCGGCGCCGCGGACGTCCGGCAACGCCACTGGCACCGCCCGCCGGTGTACTCCACCCATGATCTCGCGCGCCGCGCGCCCGACGGCTCGCTGGAGTTCCTCGGCCGCATGGACGAGGTCGTCAGCGTCTCCGGTCAGCTGGTCTCGCTCGGCGAGGTACGTCAGGTGCTGCTGGAGCACCCGTTCGTGACAGCCGCCGAGGTGGTGGAACGGGCCGACCAGCGACTCGGCCGGTCGCTGGCGGCTGTGGTGGCGCTCACCGGCGACGTGACCGCCGACGCCGTCCTTGCCGGAGTGGCCAGGGAGCTGCTGGACACGGTCCGGGAGCTGCTCGGCGGGCTCGCACGGCCACGTGGCTTGGCCGTCATCGACCGGTTCGGTGACGAGCTGTCACCTGATGCCCTGCGTCGGGCCCTGGCACTGCTGATGGCAGGAGCGAGGGAGGATCCCGTCAGCCTGACCTGGGAGCAGGTGCTCGCGGCCGCGGCGGCAGCGCAGCCGTAACCGGCACGGTGCGCACGCGAGCCGGGACGGTGCCGGATAGGCTCGCGCCCATGAGCGAGACACTGTTCGAGCAGATCATCGATCGCGAGGTCCCGGCCGACATCGTGCACGAGACCGAGACCACGTTGGCGTTCCGGGACATCAACCCGAGGGCCCCGGTACACGTGCTGGTGATCCCCAAGACCCGCTACCGTAACGTGGCCGAGCTGGCAGCGGCGGACCCTCGGCTGCTCGCCGACGTGCTGAGCACCGCCGCGACGGTCGCCGAACAGGAGGGGATCGCCGAGGCCGGCTACCGGGTGACGTTCAATACCGGGGACGACGGTGGTCAGACGGTTTACCACGTGCACGCCCACGTGCTCGGCGGCGCGCCGTTGGGGCCAGAGGCCGCGCCCCGGTGAGATCTCACCTGCCCGGCTCGGCTGCGCGGCGTAATAAGAAACGGCTAGCATCGAGGTGACGGACACGATCGGCGCGCAGGCGTGCGAACGGTGAACGCGGACAGGGCGTGGCGCGGGGTGCACCGCGCGTAGGCAGGAAAGTGGACACGACAGGGAAGCATCGGAAGGAAGCAGGACCGAAAGGCACGTGGCCGGTATCGCACCCGAGGGAGCCGGAGGCTCCGAGATTCCACAGCAACACACGCAACACCAGTCACAGCACGCTGCGGCGGGCTCGGTGACGACCGATCCCGCCGAATCCCGGTTCCCGATCCCCTCGGCAGCCACGCTCACGCTGCTGGGTTCGGGCGACGAGAACCTGGTCGTCCTCGAGGAGCTGCTCGCCGCGGACGTGCACGTGCGGGGCAACGAGGTGACGTTGACCGGCCCACGGGCCGAGGTGGCGTTCGCCGAACAGGTGTTCTCCGAGCTCGTGACGCTGGCCACGAGCGGGCAACAGGTCGGGCCGGACGCGGTGCGCCGCACCGTCGGCATGCTCACCGCGGGCACGGCCGAATCGCCCGCGGACGTGCTGAGCATGAACATCCTGTCCCGCAGGGGCAGGACTATCCGCCCGAAAACCCTCAACCAGAAGACCTACGTGGAGGCGATCGCCGCGCACACCGTGGTGTTCGGCATCGGGCCTGCCGGAACAGGTAAGACCTACCTCGCCATGGCCAAGGCCGTACAGGCGTTGCAGGCCAAGGAGATCAACCGGATCATCCTGACCCGCCCCGCGGTGGAAGCCGGGGAGCGGTTGGGTTACCTGCCGGGGACGCTCTACGAGAAGATCGATCCGTACCTGCGGCCGCTGTACGATGCGCTGCACGACATGGTGGACCCGGAGACGATCCCGGCGTTGATCCAGGCGGGCACTATCGAGATCGCGCCGCTGGCGTACATGCGGGGGCGGACACTGAACGACGCGTTCATCATCCTCGACGAGGCGCAGAACACCACCCCGGAGCAAATGAAGATGTTCCTCACCCGGCTGGGATTCAGCTCCAAGATCGTGGTGACCGGCGACATCACCCAGGTGGATCTGCCCGGGGGGCAGCGCAGCGGCCTGCGCGTCGTCCGGGAGATCCTCCACGACATCGATGACGTCCACTTCTCCTACCTGACCAGTGACGACGTGGTGCGGCACCGGCTGGTCAGCGATATCGTCGACGCCTACGAGAAGTGGCAGGCCTCCGGTGACGGTGGTGCCTCCGGTGCGTCCGGTGCCGCCGCGGGAGGGAACGCATGAGCATCGAGATCGCCAACGAGTCCGGGGTCGCCGTCGACGAGGGTTCGCTCATCGCCGTCGCCCGGTTCGCGCTGGACAAGATGCAGGTGAGCCCGCTGGCGGAGCTGGCGATCTCGCTGGTCACGCTGCAGACGATGGAGGACCTGCACGAGCGGTGGATGGAGCTGCCCGGCCCCACCGACGTCATGGCCTTCCCGATGGACGAGCTGGGCGGCAGGCGGCCCGACGCGCCGGACACGTCTCCCGCGCTGCTCGGCGACATCGTGCTGTGCCCGGCGTTCGCCGGGGACCAGGCGCGCACCGCGGGACACGCGCTCGACGAGGAGCTGCGCCTGCTGACCGTGCACGGGGTGCTGCACCTGCTCGGTTACGACCACGCCGAACCGGAGGAGGAGCGCGAGATGTTCGGGCTCCAGCGCCGGATCCTGGACGAGTACACGGTCGCGGCCCGCGACGCCCAGCGCCGCACCAGGCAACGCAGTGCCGATGACAGGCTGCTTGGCGTCGTCGGCCTCGACGGCCCGGCCACGCCGGGTGACGGCGCGCGGCGGCAGCGAGGTCGTTGACCCGCCATGATCAACTCCGCTGTCCTGGTGACGCTGGCGGTGGTGCTGGTGCTCCTCGGCGGGGTGTTCGCCGCCGCCGATGCCGCGATCAGCACGGTCTCCCACGCCAGGGTGCGGGATCTCGCCCGCGTCCGGCGCGCAGGGGCGGGCCAGCTCGGGTCGGTGCTCGATGAGCGGCGACGCCATATCAACCTGCTGCTCCTGTTACGGCTCGGCTGTGAGGTGACCGCAACGGTGCTGGTCACGGTGGCGGCGCTGCGGGCCATCGACACCGAGTGGCTGGCACTGACCGCGGCGGCGGTGACCATGCTGGTGGTCAGCTACGTCCTGGTGGGGGTGGGACCGCGCACACTTGGCAGGCAACACCCGTACGCGGTCGGCCTCGCGCTGGCCGGTCCGGTACGGGTGCTCGGCTGGGTGCTCGGGCCGCTGAGCAGGCTGCTCATCGTGCTGGGTAACGCGATCACCCCGGGCAAGGGCTTCCGCGAAGGACCATTCACCAGCGAGGTCGAGGTGCGCGAGCTGGTCGACCTCGCCCAGCAACGCGGCATCGTCGGCACCGGTGAGCGCGAGATGATCCACTCGGTGTTCGACCTCGGCGACACGGTGGCCCGCGAGGTGATGGTGCCGCGTACCGAGATCGTGTGGATCGAGCGCACCCGTCCGGCTGCCGAAGCGCTTGAGCTGTCGCTGCACACCGGGCACAGCAGGCTTCCCGTGATCGACGGCAGCGTCGACAACATCATCGGTCTGGTGAACATCAAGGAGCTGGTCAAGGCGGTGATGAACGGTTCGGGGGAGCCGCGACCGGTGGCTTCGCTGATGGTTCCCGCCACGTTCGTGCCGGACTCCAAGCGTCTCGACGATCTGCTGCGGCAGATGCAGGTCTCCCGCAATCATATGGCGATCGCGGTTGACGAGTACGGCGGGACGGCAGGGTTGGTGACCATCGAGGACATCCTCGAGGAGATCGTGGGGGAGATCACCGACGAGTCGGACACCGAGGACCGGCCGCCGGTGGAACACCTCGAGGGCGGTGCCGTGCGGGTGTCGGCCAGGCTCGGGGTGGACACCCTCGGCGAGCTGTTCGGCATCGAGCTCACCGAGCACGATGTGGACACCGTGGTGGGGCTGCTGGCGCAGCAGCTCGGGCGCGTCCCGTTGCCGGGAGCCGAGTGCGAGGTGGCTGGATTGCGCATGCGGGCCGAGGGCGGCAAGGACCGTAGGGGGCGGATGCGGATCGACACCGTCGTCGTGCGCCCGGTGTCGGGTACGGATGCCGGAGGGGCTGTCGAGTCGCGGCAGCAGTCCCGCGAGGTGCGGGCGGGTAGTGCGGACCGCACCGTGGATCACGCGTGACCCGCGGGTACCGCGCGGGGGTTGCCGTGCCGTGCCATGAGCAGGCCGGTACCCTCGATCTGCCGATGGGAGCGAGAATGATGGCGGACGGAACCGGGAACGATCTCGACGCGGAAGACGCGAAGTTGATCACGCTGGCGCGTTCGGCACGTGCGCGGGTACAGGCGGTCGAGGGTGCCGCGGTGCGGGACACCGATGGACGTACGTATGCCGCCGCGACGGTGATGTTGCCGTCGTTTTCCGCCACCGCGGCGCAGGCGGCGGTCGCCGCGGCGGTGTCGAGCGGGGCGGAGGCGCTGGAGGCCGCGGCAGTGGTCACCGCCGCCGACGGCCTGGCGGAGGCCTCCGTGCAGGTGGTGCGTGACCTGGGTGAGCAAGTACCGATCATGCTCGCCGACCCGGCAGGGGTCGTGCGCGAGGTCCTGACGTGAGCGAGGACGCTCCGGAGCACCGTTCGGGATTCGCCTGCTTCGTCGGCAGGCCCAACGCGGGAAAGTCCACGCTGACCAACGCGCTGGTCGGCACGAAGATCGCCATCACGTCGAGCAAGCCGCAAACAACCAGGCACGCCATCCGTGGCATCGTGCATCGGGACGACGCACAGCTCGTGCTGGTGGACACACCCGGCCTGCACCGGCCGCGGACGCTGCTCGGGCAGCGGCTCAACGACGTGGTGCACACCACGTGGGCGGAAGTCGACGTGATCGGGTTCTGCGTGCCGGTGAACGAGACGATCGGGCCGGGCGACCGGTTCATCGTGAACGAGCTGCGGAACGTGGCCGAGCGCACGCCGGTGATCGGCATCGTCACCAAGACCGATCTCGCCACGCCCGAGCAGGTGGCCAAGCAGCTGCTGGCACTGGAACAGCTGATGGACTTCGCTGAGCTGGTACCGGTGTCGGCACAGGACGGTTTCCAGCTGAGCACGTTGAGCGACCTGCTCGTGCAGCGGCTGCCGGAAGGCCCGCAGCTCTACCCGGACGGCGAGCTCACCGAGGAGCCGGAGCAGGCGCTGGTCGCGGAGCTGATCCGGGAGGCCGCGCTGGAGGGGGTGCGTGACGAGCTGCCGCACTCGATCGCGGTCACCATCGACGAGATGTTGCCGCACGAGGGCAGGGAGGACCTACTGGACGTGTACGCGGTGGTGCACGTCGAGCGGCAGAGCCAGAAGGCCATCGTCCTTGGCCGGGGTGGTGAGCGGCTCAAGCAGGTCGGCCAGCAGGCCAGGCGGCACATCGAGGCGCTGCTCGGCAGCAGGATCTATCTCGACCTGCACGTCAAGGTCACCAAGGAATGGCAGCGCGACCCCAAGCAGCTGCGCAAGCTCGGGTACTGACGGCGATCACGCTGCCGACACACGGTCCACCGCCCGCTACCACCCCGTGACATCATCGAAGTGTGGCTGGTCTGTATCGCGACACCGGTGTGGTGCTGCGCGTGCACAAGCTGGGTGAAGCCGATCGCATCATCACCTTGTTGACACGCAAGCACGGCAAGGTCCGCGCGGTGGCCAAGGGAGTGCGCCGGACCACGTCACGGTTCGGGGCGCGCCTCGAACCGTTCGGGCACGTCGACGTCCAGCTTTACCCCGGCCGCACCCTCGATGTCATCACGCAGGTGCAGACCGTCGACGCGTTCGCCGCGGGCGTGGTCGGCGACTACCGTCGCTATACCGCGGCGAGCGCGATCGCCGAAACCGTCGATCACCTGATCGCCGAGGAGGGGGAGCCTGCGCTGCGGCTGTACCTGCTCGTGCTCGGCGCGCTGCGAGCGCTCGCGGGTGGCGAGCGGGACGCTTCGCTGGTGCTGGACGCCTTCCTGCTGCGCGCCATGGCCTTCGCGGGTTGGGCGCCCGCGCTGGGCGAGTGCGCGCGCTGCGGCGAGCCGGGGCCGCACCGCGCGTTCAGCGTGCAGGCGGGGGGAACGGTGTGTGGCCGTTGCCGACCTGCTGGTTCGGTGCACCCGCCCGCGGAGACGCTCGACCTGCTCGGTGCGCTGCTGCACGGGGACTGGGATCTCGCGGAGGCGTCCAGCCAGGGCGCTCGTCGCGACGCGAACGGCATCGTCGCCGCGCACCTGCAGTGGCACATGGAACGGACACTGCGTTCGCTACCGCTGGTCGAGCGGCAGGCGGGAACGGATGGCGGTACGCCTTCCGACGCCGTCACGGCTACGGAGTAGGTTGGGCGCGGACGTGGTACGCGCGACTCGGATGATGCACCGGAGCGGAGGTTGATGGTGCGGCGTCAGCAGGGGAACCGGCGGTCGGAACCGCGCGCTCCCGATCCTCACCCTTCCGGGCAACGTCCCCCGGATATCCCAGGTGAGCTGATTCCCCGCCACGTGGCGCTTGTCATGGACGGCAACGGGCGCTGGGCGAACCAGCGTGGCCTGCCGCGTATCGAAGGCCACAAGCGCGGCGAGTCGGTGATGATCGATGTCGCCTCCGGCGCGGTGGAGCTGGGGGTGCGCTGGCTGTCGGTGTACGCCTTCTCCACCGAGAACTGGAAACGCAGTCCCGATGAGGTGCGCTTTTTGATGGGGTTCAACCGCGACACCATCCGGCGCCAGGTCGACTACCTCAACTCCATCGGGGTGCGGATCCGCTGGGCGGGCCGCAGCCCCAAGCTGTGGCGCAGCGTGATCAAAGAGCTGCGCGCTGCGGAGGACAAGACTCGCGACAATGAGTTGCTCAACATGACGATGTGTGTGAACTACGGCGGTAGGGCGGAGATCACCGATGCGGTCAAGCGCATCGCCGCGCAGGCCGCCGACGGCACGCTCGACCCGGCCAAGATCACTGAGCGCACCATCGCCAAACACCTGTACCAGCCGGAGATGCCCGACGTCGACCTGTTCCTGCGCCCGTCCGGCGAGCGGCGTACGTCGAACTTCCTGCTGTGGGAGTCGGCCTATGCCGAGTTCGTGTTCCAGGACACGCTGTTCCCGGATTTCGATCGCACGCACCTCTGGCAGGCCTGCCTCGAGTACGCCAAGCGCGACCGGCGCTTCGGGGCCGCACGTGACGGCGTCGCACATGACGGCGTCGCACGTGACGGCGTAGAGCGCAGTCAGTAGGGATCCGCCCAGAAGGGAGTCGGGACGAATCACATGAGTACCGAGGCAGCGGATACCGCGTCGCTGTTGGCGAACGCGCGCGCGGCGCTGGAGCGCTACATGGAGGTGCACGTCGACGACGACGGAGCGCTCACCTTCTCGCACGCCGATGTGCCGTGTGCCGTGCAGGCGATCCGGCTCGCCGACGGGCTGACGGTGCTGAGCCTGACCTGCGTCGTCGCATGGGACCTCGCCGACGATCCCGCGCTGGCCGCCGCGGCGGCCGAGCGGGCTGGCCAGGGGTTGTTCGGCACCCTCGGGGTGGTGCACACCGACAACGGCGTGGATCTCACGCTGCGTTACGCCTTCCCTGCCGAGGGTATGGATCCGTCCCCGCTGGGTACCTTGCTGATGCTGGTCGTGTCGACGGCCTCGCAGCTACGCAGCGAGTTCCTCGGCACCCAGGAACAGGAATGAGCAGACGTGCGCGTTCCGGGCGGTGCTTGCCCGCGCCACGGCGGTGACGGCCCTGCCTGCCCGTCGCGGGTCAGGCTGCGCACCCGGAACAGGTGCCCACCAGCTCGATCGTGTGGTTGATATCGGAGAAGCCGTTCTGCGAGGCCACCGAGCTCGCCCAGCGCTCCACGGTGGGGCCCTCGATCTCCACGGTATACCCGCACTTGCGGCAGACCAGGTGATGGTGGTGGTGGTCCGAGCAGCGACGGTAGATGGCCTCGCCCGAGTCCGTGCGGAGCACGTCGATGATCCCGGTCTCGGACAACGACTGCAGTGTCCGGTACACGGTGGTCAGCCCGATCTCCTCGCCGCGGTTGCGGAGCTCGTCGTACAGCTCCTGCGCGGAACGGAAGTCGTCGATCTCGCTGAGGAGCTCGACGACCGCGGCCCGCTGCTTGGTCGACCGACGACCGGGTACCGGGGGCGACTGCTGTACCGACTGTGCCATCGCCGCTGGTCCTCCCTTGTGCCTACGTTCGGTTCACGGACCGGCCGTACGTTACGGCGCGGTCCGTGCCGTGCTCGTCATCATGCACAGTTCCGTGCACCTTGCCCGGCACTGTGCTGTGCGTCTCGGCGTGCTCGTCGACGTGTGGCTCGACGTGCTCGCTGACGTGGGTGATGGCATCCACCACGATGTGGGCGAGGTGATCGTCGGCCAGCCGGTAGACGACCTCCCGACCTCGCCGCTCGCCGTACACCACCCGCGCCGACTTGAGCACGCGAAGGTGTTGGCTGATCAGCGGTTGGGCCACACCGAGCGCCTCGACGAGCTCGTGCACGCAACGCTCGCCGAACCGCAACTGCATCACGATGGCGATCCGTACCGGTGCCGCCAGCGCGCGGAGCAGCTCACCCGCCTCCGTCAGGGTACCCATTGGGTGGACCGGCGCTGGAGTCGGCGCGCTCCGGCTGTGGGAGTGTTCGTGCGAACCGTGTGCGTCGTCGACCATATGCGCCATCCATTCATGGTAGTACGGGCGTGTCCGCAACCTGCGTATTCAGGGCGGAACCGGGGTATCCCGCATCGTTATTCCTGCGCCAGCTCGTCGGTGGCCACCTGCCCCGCCTCGGTGGTCCGGCGCAGGAAATCGGCGATCACCCGCAGCTCGACGTCACCGTAGCTGGCCAGGATCTCATCCAGCGAGGAGTTCGGGGTCTTGCCGGATGAGTGCCGGCCGTTCCCGTTCCGCCAGGATGCACGCTCGGTAACGCCGGATCCGCCCGTTAGAGTTGTGACCGGGAGCGCTAAGCTGGGAGATTCCAGGATCCTGCCTGGCTATGGTCGAACAACCTGGCTCGTGAACGAGACATACACAGAAGTTCGGAGACTCTTCGAGTGCCCACCGATCGCATTGAGACCGTCGTCAACCTGTGCAAGCGCCGTGGTTTCGTGTTCCCGTGCGGGGAGATCTACGGCGGGACCCGGTCCGCGTGGGATTACGGACCGCTCGGCGTGGAGTTGAAGGACAACCTCAAGCGCCAGTGGTGGAAGTCGGTCGTGCAGGGTCGCGAGGATGTCGTCGGCATCGACTCGTCGGTGATCCTGCCCCGCCAGGTCTGGGTCGCCTCCGGGCACCTCGAGGCGTTCGTCGATCCGCTGGTCGAGTGCCTGTCGTGCCACCGGCGCTGGCGAGCCGACCAGATCGCCGAGGAGTACGCCGAGCGCACCGGCAAGGAGCTCGCCACCGTCGACGGCGAGCCGGACCTGTCCGACGTGCCCTGCCCCAACTGCGGTGTCCGCGGTTCGTACACCGAGCCGCGCGAGTTCAACGGGCTGCTCAAGACCTATCTCGGCCCGGTGGAGTCCGAGGAAGGCTTGCATTACCTGCGCCCGGAGACCGCGCAGGGGATCTTCGTCAACTTCTCCAACGTGGTGACCACGGCACGGCGTAAGCCGCCGTTCGGCATCGGGCAGATCGGCAAGTCGTTCCGTAATGAGATCACGCCAGGCAACTTCATCTTCCGCACCCGCGAGTTCGAGCAGATGGAGATGGAGTACTTCGTCGAGCCCGGCGAGGACGAGAACTGGCATCAGTACTGGATCGAGGAGCGCACCCGCTGGTACACCGATCTGGGGATCGCCAAGGACAACCTACGGCACTACGAGCACCCCAAGGAAAAGCTGTCGCACTACTCCAAGCGCACCGTGGACATCGAGTACCGGTTCGGTTTCAGCTCCGGCCAGGAGTGGGGGGAGCTCGAGGGCATCGCCAACCGGACCGACTTCGATCTCACCACCCACTCCAACCACTCGGGCGTCGACCTGTCGTACTTCGACCAGGCCACCGGTGAGCGCTACCGGCCGTTCGTGATCGAGCCCGCGGCAGGGGTGGGCCGGCCGCTGATGGCCTTTTTGATCGACGCCTACACCGAGGAAGAGGTGCCCAACGCCAAGGGCGGGGTGGACAAGCGTGTCGTGCTGAAGCTCGACCGCAGGCTCGCGCCGATCAAGGTCGCGGTGCTCCCGCTGTCGCGGAACTCCGACCTGACCCCCAAGGCGCAGGACATCGCCGCGGCGCTGCGGCCGCACTGGAACGTCGAGTTCGACGACGCCGCCTCGGTCGGCAAGCGGTACCGCAGGCAGGACGAGATCGGCACCCCGTTCTGCGTGACGGTGGACTTCGACACCTTGGAGGACCACGCCGTGACCGTGCGCGAGCGGGACGACATGACCCAGGAGCGGGTGGCCATCGACCAGCTCGAGTCCTACCTCGCCGCACGGCTGGTTGGCTGCTGACCCGGCGCGTGACGTGACTGGTAACCCGCGCTTCGGTCGCTGGCTGACACGCGCGATCACCGGCTGTCTCGTGATCGCGCTGATGGTCACCGCCGGAACGGCGTTCCGGGTCTGGCAGGTGGCCAGGGTCGACGACCGTAGCCCCGCCGATGCCATCGTCGTGCTCGGTGCCGCGCAGTACAACGGGTCCCCGTCGTCGATCTTCCAGTCCCGGCTGGGACATGCCGGGGAGCTGTACCACGCTGGAACCGCCCCGCTGGTCGTGACCACCGGCGGCAGCGGCGCAGGCGACACCTACACCGAGGCCGACGCCGGGGCGCGGTGGCTGCGCGAGCAAGGGGTGCCGGACAGCGCCACGCTCGCCGTTGGCGTGGGCACCGACACCTACAGCAGCCTGGAGGCCGCCGTGAACGTGTTCGACGATCGCGGGGTGGAGTCGGTGGTCATCGTCAGCGACCCGTGGCATTCGCTGCGCGCCAGGACCATGGCGCGCGATCTCGGCCTCGACGCGCACACCTCGCCCACGTTCAGCGGGCCGATCGTGCAGACACGGCAGACGCAGCTGCGGTACATCATCCGCGAGACGGGTGCGCTGCTGCACTACCGCATCTCGGCCGACCCGGCCGACGAGCTCGGCGGTAGCGGCCTCGGTTGAGCCGAGCTGGGGACAGTGTCGTGATGATGTCCTAAGCTGGTCGCTCGACCGACGGAGTGGGACACACCGATGCGTGATTTCTACGGTGAACACGAGCGCGAGCGCTGGGTCGGTGAGCCGGAGAAGGGCTCGTCCGCCACGGCGGGCGGTGACGCGAGGTCGCCGTTCGCCAGGGACCGAGCCAGGGTGCTGCACTCGGCAGCGCTGCGCAGGCTCGCGGGCAAGACGCAGGTCGTCGGCCCGGGGGAGGGCGCGGAGGTCAGCGGTGTGCCGCGCACCAGGCTGACCCACTCGCTCGAGGTCGCGCAGATCGGTCGCGGTATCGCCGAGGATCTCGGCGCCGACGGGGACCTGGTCGAGACGGCAGGGCTGGCGCACGACATCGGGCATCCGCCGTTCGGGCACAACGGTGAGCGCGCGCTGAACGAGGTCGCCGAGGTGTGCGGTGGTTACGAGGGCAATGCGCAAACGCTGCGGATCCTGACGCGCCTCGAACCGAAGGTGCTTGGTCACGGGGAGGAGCCGCACGGGCTGAACCTCACGCGGGCGAGCCTGGACGCGGCGACGAAGTACCCGTGGCCCGCCGGCCCCGGTACCCGCAAGTTCGGCGTGTACCCCGACGACGTCCCGGTGTTCGACTGGATGCGGCAAGGTGCGCCGCAGCGGAGCCGGTGCCTAGAGGCGCAGATCATGGACTGGGCCGATGACGTGGCCTACTCCGTGCACGACGTGGAGGACGGGGTGCTGTCCGGCAGGCTGTCGCTGCGGATGCTCGCCGACGACGGTGAGCGCGCTGCGCTGGCCGAGACCGCCGCGAAGTACTTTTCGGAGCAGTCTGTGGCGGCGCTGGAGGCCGCTGCCGGGGAGCTCCTGGCACTGCCCGTGGTCGGCGATGTGGTGTCCACCGACTACGACGGTTCGGTACGGATGCAGGTCGCGCTGAAGCGATTGACCAGCGAGCTGGTCGGCCGGTTCGCTACGGCGGCTGTGGCGCGGACACGGAAACGCTACGGATCGGGGCCGCTGGCGCGCTACGGCGCCTCGCTCGAGGTGCCCGAGCAGGTGGCAGCTGAGGTCGCGCTGCTGAAGGCGCTCGCCCTGCGTACGGTGATGAGCGACGCCCGGCGCCTTGCCATCCAGGAGGGCCAGCGCCAGCTGCTGGCCGAGCTGGTCGCGGTGCTGCTCCGGCGCTCACCGGAGGCACTTGACCGGAGCTTCCTGCCCGCCTTCGAGGCCGCCGCCGACGACACCGCGCGGTTGCGGGTGGTGATCGATCAGGTCGCTTCCCTCACCGATGCGCAAGCGACCGCGTGGCACGCCTGGCACACTGGTCGGCATGGCTGAGCGTGCGCCGGGACTCCGTGAGCATCTGAGGTTCTCGCTGGCGCTGCACCGGCAGCTGGGGGGCAGCGGCAACGTTTGCGTCTCGCCGTACTCTGTGGCCAGCGCGTTGGGCATGACCTGCCAGGCGGCGGGTGGGAATACCGCGGCGCAGCTGCGCGGGTTGCTGTGCGGTGACGAGCCGGACATTGCCGGGCACGTCTCGTTGCTGCGGGAGGCGTCCCGGCTGTCGCCTGAAGGCGACGGTGAGGATCCGGTGTTCGCGGTCAGCAACGCCCTGTGGGTCTGGGACGGGCTGAGCGTCCACGACAGCTTCCGGGAGAAGCTGGCGACCTGGCCGGGGGCCAAGGTGGAGAAGGCGCCGTTCGTGACCGAACCGGAAACGGCCCGCGGCGCGATCAACGCCGATGTGGCCCGCACGACCCGCGACCTGATCCCGGAGCTGATCCCGGCAGGCGCGGTGGACCCGTCGACCGTGGCGAGCCTGGTCAATGCCCTGTACGTCAAGGCGGCCTGGCGCAACCGGTTCCCCGAGCGGGACACCAGGGAGCAGGATTTTCACGGCCTGCCGGGCAAGCGGACGGTGCCGATGATGCACCTGGTCGAAGCCCTGCCGTATGCCGAGGCGGGCGGGTGGCGCAGCGTCACGCTGCCCGCGGCTGGTGGGGTCGAGGCCGTGGTGCTGCTGCCGGACGGGGAGCTGGCCGAGGCCGAACCGTCCCTCGATGCCGAACGGCTCGCCGCGCTGCTGCCGGGGCCCAAGGCGTCCCGGCGGGTCGCGGTGACGCTGCCCCGGCTCCGCCTCGGGACGCAGACCTCGCTGGTGGAGGTGCTGCGGGCACTCGGCGTGCGCGACCTGTTCACCCCCGCAGCCGACCTGTCGGGGCTGTCCGACGATCCCCGACTCGAAGTCTCCGACGTGCTGCACGAATCGGTGCTCGAGCTCGACGAGCAGGGGCTGGAGGGTGCGGCGGCCACGGCGGTGATGGTGCGGATGGTGGCCGCGTTCACCGACACGCCCGTGGAGTTCCGGGTGGATCGCCCGTTCCTGCTGCTGATCCGGCACGCCACCACCGGCGCGCTGTACTTCTTCGCCCGCGTGACCGACCCGTCCTGACGGAGGCCACCGAGCGGTGTTCCGCTGTCACGTTCGCGTGGTCCGTTTCGTCGGTAGGAGTGAAGTGATCCGGGGGACCCGGAGATTGCGGCGGGAAGGAGAGCGTGATGTCGCGTATCCCAGCTATGCCCCGTGAAGGTGTCGGCCTGTTTCGCAGGCTCGCCTACCGGTACGCGCGTCAGCGGTTCGGGGCGGTACCGGAACCGTTCGCGGTCGCGGCTCACCACGGTGGCCTGTTCGCCGCGGGCGCGGTGCACGAGACGCTGGTGGAGAAGGTCAGCCGGGTACTACCTGCCAACGTCCGGCAGCTGGCGGTGTACCGCGTGGCGCAGCGGCTGGGTTGCTCATGGTGTATCGACTTCGGCGCGATGTTGCAGCGGATGGATGGGTTGGACATCGAGCGGCTGGCCGAGATCGATAACTTCGCCGACTCGGCGCGATACAGCCATGCTGAGCGCCTGGCGATCGGCTATGCCGACGCGATGACCGAGCTGCCGGTGACGGTGACCGATGAGCAGGTGCGCGAGCTTGAGGCGGAGTTCGGGCGCGCCGGTGTGCTCGAATTGACGTACCACATCGCGCTGGAGAACATGCGTGCCCGCAACAACGCCGCACTCGGGATCCCCGAGCAGGGTTTCACCTCGGGTGAAGCCTGTCGTGTGTCGCGCGATTAGGGGATCGTGCCGAGCTTGTCCGGGTTGGCCTGGTCGTAGAAGGCGGCGATCGATCCGTCCCGGACAGCGATGGTGTGCAGGCGGGCATCGAGCGCGCGATGCTCGGTGTCGCCGGGATGCGGTGGGAAGTACATCCCCAGATCGCCGTTGACCAGCACGAGCCTGCCGCCGGCCAGAGCCTCGGCTGAGTATTGTGCGCGGAGCCCGAACGCGAACCGGGCGATCTTGTCGGCGCCGGTGACGACCTGTAGCGCGGTGCGCGCCTTGCCGTCGGCGTCGCCGATCAACACTACGTCCGGGTGCAGCAGGTGGGTGACGGTGTCGACATCGCCGTTCATGAGCGCGTGCATGAACCGTTCGAGGAGGTCTCGTTGCTGCTCGAGGGACGCCCGGTGCGGTGGATCGGCCTCGGCCACGATCCGCCGCGCGCGGGAGGCGTGCTGCCGAGCGGCGTCGGTGGTGCATCCTAGGGTGCTGGCGATCTCGGCGAACGGCACCGCGAGGGCATCGTGCAGCACGAACGCCACCCGCTGCTCGGGGGTGAGCCGGTCGAGGACCACCATCGCGGCCATCCGCACCTCGTCGCGGTGCACGATCTCGGTCAGCGGCTGCGTGGGATCGCCGCCCTCCAGCGGCGTCACCACCGGCTCCGGCAGCCACTGCCCGACGTACCGCTCCCGTCGGGCGGCTGCCGATCGTAGCCGGTCGAGGCAGATGCGGCCGACCACCGTAGCCAGCCAGGCACCGAGATCGCGGATCTCCGCGCGGACCTCCGGCGCTGTGCCCGCCAGCCGCAGCCAGGCCTCCTGCACGGCATCCTCGGCATCGGAACGGATCCCGGTTATGCGATACGCCACCGCGAGCAGATCGCTGCGCCGCGCGGTGAAGTCAGCAGCCAGCGCGTCGAGATCCCCAGGCGGTACGGTCACCACGTCAGTATTCCCCACCGTGTCGAGCCCCGCAGCACGCCGTGTCGGGCGTTCTGACACACCATGTCGGGCGTTGCGACCCACCAAGTTGGTCGTTCTGGCACGCCGTGTTGGGCGCTGCGGCGTGCCGGGCACCCAACACGGGGTGCTCGAGCGACGAACACGCGGTGCCTGTGCCATGGACACAGGCGGGGCTGACGCGCGGGGTACGGCCGCGTCGGTGCCGGACGCGCAGGCACACTAGACTCCCGGGGTGTGGCGGGACGGATCCGGGAAAGTGACATCGCGGAGGTTCGTGAGCGTAATCGGATCGATGACGTCATCGGGGAGTATGTCGCGTTGCGACGGTCCGGTGGGGGATCGCTGAAGGGCCTGTGCCCGTTTCACGACGAGAAGACCCCGTCGCTGAACGTGCGCCCCTCGCTGGGGACGTTCCACTGCTTCGGATGTGGTGAGGGCGGTGACGTCATCGCCTTCGTGATGAAGACCGAGCACCTCGGTTTCGTGGAGTCGGTGGAACGGCTCGCCGATCGGGTGGGGATCCAGCTCACCTATACCGGGGGCGGCACCACCGTGCAGCGCGACAGGGGCACGCGTTCCCGGCTGATCGAGGCACATCGCGCGGCGCAGGAGTTCTACGCAGAGCAGCTGGGCAGCCCCGAGGCCAAACCCGCCCGCGAGTTCCTCACCGAGCGCGGGTTCGGCGCCGAGGAGGCGCGGACCTTCGGGTGCGGGTTCGCCCCGGGCGGGTGGGATCAGCTCACCCGGCACCTGCTCGGCAAGGGGTTCCAGGTCGAGGAGCTGTACAAGGCGCAGCTGGCCAGGGAGAGCAAGCACGGCAAGCCGGTCGACCGATTCCGGCGGCGGTTGCTGTGGCCGATCAAGGACCTCGGCGGGGACGTGGTCGGTTTCGGTGCGCGGCGCATCTTCGACGACGACCCGATCGAGGCCAAGTACCTCAACACCAGCGAAAGCCCGATCTACAAGAAGTCGCAGGTGTTGTTCGGGATCGATCTGGCCAAGCGCGAGATCGCCAAGCGGCATCAGGTGGTCGTCGTCGAGGGGTACACCGACGTGATGGCGATGCACGTCGCTGGGGTGCCCACCGCGATCGCCTCCTCGGGCACCGCGTTCGGCAGCGACCACATGGCGGTGTTGCGGCGTCTGATGATGGACGACGACGCCTTCCGCGGCGAGGTGATCTTCACCTTCGACGCGGACGAGGCGGGACAGAAAGCGGCGCTGAAGGCGTTCGAGGGTGATCAGACCTTCGCCGCGCAGACCTACATCGCTGTGGCTCCCGAGGGGATGGACCCCTGTGACCTGCGACTGGCCAAGGGTGACGCGGCCGTGCGTGACCTGGTGGCCCGCAGGGTACCGCTGTTCGAGTTCGCCATCCGCAGCATGCTGCGTTCCTACGACCTCGACTCGGTGGACGGCCAGGTGGCGGCGCTGCAGCGCACCGTGCCGATGGTCGCGCAGATCAAAGATGAGGCCAAGCGGGACGGCTACGCCGTCAAGCTCGCCTTCTGGACCGGCTGGCATGACGAGTCGATGGTGGTGCGCCGCGTGCGGGAGACCGCGCGAGGTGCGGTCAACGGCGCGGCACCGTCGCGGCGACGGGAACGCGGTGCGGCGCAGCAGGGCGGCGAGGCCGCGGCCGAGGACCTGCCCCGTCCCGACCCACGCGACCCGCGGCTGCGGGCGCAGCGCGAGGTGCTCAAGGCTGCGCTGCAGGAGCCGGGGATGGCCGGACCGTCCTACGATGCGCTGCCCGAGGATGCCTTCACCCACCCGGCCTACGTGGCGGTGCATCGCGCTGTGATCGAGGCGGGCGGAACGGCCAGCGGGTTGACTGGCCCCGCGTTGCTGGATGCCGCGACGCAGCAGATACCGCAGGGCACCGCGCGCCGGGTACTGTCGGAACTGGCGGTGGAGCCGTTGCACGCCAAGGAGGAGGTCGACGCGAACTACGTCGCCACCGAGATCGCGGTCGTGCAGGCGGCGCACGTCGGCCGCCAGATCGCGGACGTGAAGTCCAAGCTGCAGCGGGTATCTCCCACCGAGAATGCCGAGGAGTACCGCGCCTTGTTCGGCGACCTGGTGGCGCTCGAGCAGTACCGTAAGGCGCTGCGGGAGCAAGCGGTCGGAGGTATGTATTGATCGGCTGGCTGAAACGCGTGCTGGGAGACCGGATTCCGGAGGGGTTCACGGGCACTCTCGCCGGGGAGGAGCACGTGTTGAGCTCGGCTCCTGCCACCGGTGGTCCGGTGGTGGCGACCTCGCTGGGGTTGTGGGTTCCCGAGCAGGCGGGGTTCCGGCGCATGGCCTGGCACGCCATCAGCAAGGTGACCTGGTCCGAGTCGGTGCTCACCGTGGTGGAGAGCGAGGAGATCGAGCAGGCGGGGAACGCGGTGGTGATCGTCGACCGGCGGCCCGTGCGGTACCGGCTGCCGCGACACGGCACGTTGCCCAAAGTGGTGCGTGACCGCGTGGACGGCTCCATCCGGTCCCGGTATTACAAGGAGCTGCCCGGCGGAGGGGCGTGGTTCGTGCAGCGCAAGGTGCCCGGTCAGGATGGTGTGCTGCTACAGGCGCGGCCCGATCCGGGGACGGACCGCCACGTGGTGGTCGATATCGCTCGCGAGGCGGCAGAGCGGCTGGCGCGAGAACTCGGCTAACAGTACGCTCGTACTGTGAATGGCAGTGCGCCTGTACTGGGAGGCGGAATGTGGGACCCCTCGGCATACCTGGATTACGCTGAACCGCGCGCCCGCCCGTTCCACGACTTGCTCGCTCGGGTGTCTGCGGCGGCACCGCGCCGCGTGATCGACCTCGGTTGCGGCCCGGGGAACCTGACCGAGCTGCTGGCGAAACGCTGGCCACGGGCTGCGGTGGAGGGGATCGACTCCTCCCCGGAGATGGTGGCGGCGGCACGTGAGCGCGGCATCGACGCGCACGTGGCCGACGTCATCGACTGGCAGCCGCTCGACGATGCCGACGTCGTGGTCTGCAACGCCGTGCTGCAGTGGGTACCGGGGCACGACCGGCTCCTGACCCGCTGGGTGGCGGATCTGCCGGAAGGCGCGTGGCTGGCCGTGCAGGTGCCTGGCAACTTCTACGCACCCTCCCACGTGGCGCTCCGGGAACTGGCCGCTGAGCCCCGGTGGGCCGAGCAGCTGCAGGGGGTCGTGCTGCGCGAGGACGACGCGGTCGACAGCCCCGAGGGCTACGCCTCATTGCTCGCCGACGCCGGCTGTGACGTCGACGCGTGGTCGACGACATACGTGCATCGGCTCACCGGGCCCGATCCGGTACTGGACTGGATCAGCGGCACGGCGCTGCGCCCCATCAAAGCAACGCTGGATGCCACGCAGTGGACGCGGTTCCGGGACGAGCTGGCACCACGACTGCGGGAGGCTTACCCGCAACGGTCGGATGGCACCACCTGGTTCCCGTTCCGGCGTGTCTTCGTGGTGGCACGCACCACCGGGTGACGCGCTCGCGGGTCACCCGCGTGCGCGGTGGCCGGATGCCGGGATCCGCTCGCCCAACTTGGCGCCGATCTTCGCCCGCGCCACACCCGCGGCGCCCTGCACGGCGGGGTGTTCGACCACCCTGCGGCACGCGCGCACGAGCTGCTCGTAGCGGCTGCGGCCGGCCCTGGAGCCGAGCACGTAGCCCACGGCCATTCCCAGCAGGAACTTCGTCATGGCATCATCGCTCCTCGTTGTTGGCGTGCTGGTCGACCATTGTTCACCATCGGCCCGTAACGGAGGGTCCCCACATGGCCGTGTGAGCGATGCGCTACAGTAGAGAACCGTTGCCGACGAGATCGGTCGGAACAGGAACATTCCCCTGTAGCTCAATTGGCAGAGCATTCGGCTGTTAACCGAAGGGTTGCTGGTTCGAGTCCAGCCGGGGGAGCGTTAGCCCCAGGCCAGTTGGCCTGGGGCTTTGTGTGTGTGGTGGGATGTTTAGTCTTCGTTGTGGGTGTGGTTGTTGGGGTGGTCGGGGTCGTCGGGGGTGATGATGTGGGTGTCGCCGTAGGCTTCGTCGTGGATGACGATGGTGCCGTCGCCGCGGTACCACCAGCTCATGCGAGGCTCCTTGTCGAGGTCGGTTGTGGGGGTTCGGGTGGTGGGTGTGGTGTTGCTGTGCACGGCGGGGTTGAAGCGGTCGCGTCTGCGTGGTCATCGGGTGGCGGGGGTGTGGCTGATGCCGTCGCAGGCCAGGCATACCGGGGGGTCGACGAGGCGCACGTCGCATGGGCTGGGGCGGATGCGCCAGCCGCAGGCGGTGATGACCACCGGTAGGCCGTGCTTGTATTCGACTCGCGCGAGTAGGTGGCGTTGCTGGCCTGCGGTGTACCACTGGTGGGGTTGCGGGTCGGTCATAGCCTGCCGTCCCGCCGTCCCGATACGCGCTGCCACAGCGAGGCGCACAGCACCAACCGCATGACTACAGTCCTCCAAGGCAATCTGGGATTAACCAGTGCTCCGAGCTTCCGGAGACGACTCAACGAAACCGCAGGTGAGTCCAGCAGCCGAACGCCATGAATGCATACCCGAATGGCTGATATGTATGCGACGCATACGCCCTCGTTACCTGGCTTGCACTGAGCTAGGCTTGATGCATACGTACTGGAGGGAACGCGAATGGACCGGCAGGCCAGGACCGCGAGCAGCGGCCGTCGCCAGCCGAATACGAACAAGCTACCAGCCGACTTCTGGACGCAGCTGGAGATCCAGCAGGCTTGCCGCGAACGCCACTTCGGGCGTCTGCTGAAGTCGTGGCGCGAGCTGCAAGACCCCCCGGTCAAGCAGTCTGAGTTGGCGACCACGTTAGGAGTGACCCAAGGCCAGGTCAGCCGCATCGAGCGCAACCCTCAACCACCACACAACCTCTCGAAGCTCATTTCGTGGGCGAAGACGCTCGATATCCCTGAATCCATCTTGTGGTTCAATTTTGATGACTCGGACTCTACGGCATGCGCCTTCACGAATGCGCCAGATAGAATTGGCGATGACGACACTTCGGAGGAGGACATACGAAGGCGCGAACTGTTCAAGACCATCGGTGTTGGTGCGGCTTTGCTGGGCACGGACACATTACAGGAATCGATCCCCGCTGTTGGATCGAATTACAACAAGGTCGGGATGGAATCGGTCGAAGTCATGCGGGAGTACGCCCGCATGTTCCGGCGGCTCGATAACCGCTTCGGTGGCGGCCACAGTTTGAAGCAGCTTGTCTACTACCTCCGCACCGAAGTACAGGACAAGCTCACCGACACGCGCGCCAGCTCCACCGTCAGCTACGAACTGTTCTCCACCGCAGCCGAGCTTTACCACCTGGCTGGTTGGATGTCGTATGATATCGGCGAGAGCCAGCAAGGGCACCGCGCGCTGACCCAGGCCCTCGCTCTGAGTCAGCAAGTCGGCAATCAAGTCTACGCCGCAGAGCTGCTAGCGGGAATGAGTCACCAGTTCAGCCATTTCCGCGATCCGGACAACGCCATTGATCGAGCCCTGACTGCGAAGAACGGTGCCAAGATCAACAATGTCCCTGCACTCACGGCCGAAGCCGCCGTCATGGCCGCGCACGGTTACGCTCAGGAAGGCGACCGCCGCAACTGCATCATCAACTTGCAGGAAGCCGAGGCCGCTTACGCGCGGATCCGACCGGATGACACGCCTGATTGGCTGGGCTACCTCGACAGCGCGTACCTCTCGGCGAAGTTCGGGCACGCGCTCAAGGACCTCGGTGAACCAGCCCAGGCCGAGCGCTTCGCGCGCCAGTCGCTGCATATGTCCGACGGATATGATCGCGGCCGCATGTTCAACACGGCGCTGCTGGCATCCGTCCTGGCCGACCAGGGAAACATTGATGAAGCTGTGCCCGCCGCTACCGAAGCCTTGCAACTGGCGTCGAATGTTCGTTCGGTCCGGTCTAAGCGCTATCTCAGCGACGTGGCGCAGCGACTTCAGCCCTACAAGTCATCGACTCACGTGCAGCAGCTCTTCAAGCAGATGACGACGCACCAGATCCCGTTGCAGCGGGTCTAGTAGCTGCGCAACCGCGCCGCGTGCAACAGCCCGAGCTGTGCACCCGCGCCGATGACCTCCCCCTTGGCGATGCGATCCGGCACCGACGACAGCGGCACCCACTCCACCTTCGCCGTCTCGTTGATATCAGGGCCGTTGCCTGCGGCTTCCAAATCTTCGGCCAGGTAGACGTGATTCTCCATGTCGATGCTGCCCGCGAGCGGTTGAAAGCGCGCCAGCAGGCGCAGCGAGCCAGCACGCCAACCCGCTTCCTCCTCCAGCTCACGGGCAGCGGCCTGCTCAGAATCCTCCGCAGGGTCGATGTAGCCCCCAGGTAGCTCCCACGTCCATCGATCCATGATGAATCGGTGCCGCCAGATCATCAGCACCTCGTCTCGCTCATTGATGGCGACCACCATCGCCACAGGAGGAGACCGGAACACGTACTGCTCGAACTGCACCCCATCCGGCAGCTCCACCGACGCGATGCTCACCACCATCTTGCGGCTGTCATCCACCACCCGTTCGCCGTGGATCGTCCACCGCGTCAGCTCGTCATCTTCATCCTGGCTGTTCATACCGACCACGGTACGGCTTGGTGTGAGCCATGCGAAGCCAACATGACTTCTAAGCGACAGGACGCAAGGGTAGCCCAACTTGATAAGATGCTATTTTTCAACTATCTTGAGCCTTTCGTCGATTCTCCGTAAGTCCTCCGTGATCTTGCGCACTAACCTACTTACTTGCTGGTCACTGACTTCGCGGTGGTGTTTTTGTGTAATTATGGCAGCCAGTTCGCAATTTTCAAGTATGCGCCGCTGTTCCATGCTGATATCAAGCACCTGGTCCGCAATATCTATACATGTATCTTGACTAAAACCGCAATCTTCATTTATTGAGCGCCACCACATCGACCGATAAATAAAGTAACCAACATTCATATCGTTTCTTAGGAACGACATGGATTCCTTCGGTATACTCCACCGCTTGCGGAAGCTGGACAACTTCCTTCTACGGCGACCAGCAACAGTGACGGAACCTCGAACAGTAGCTGCGTTTTCGTTATCTTCGATTAGCGGGAGCAGGACATGCCACGCATCAAAGATGAATCGCGTCCGACCAAGCGGTTCTATTCTAACGATAGGTTTAGTTTCCGACTTGTCTAGCGGCGAAGGGAGTCCTAAAAGTTGTGGCCTGTACTTGTCAGTTTGCTTAATCTTTCCGAATGGCCACACTTTGAAATTTCTGGCGTGCAGGCCCGGGTGTGAGAGGGTGACGCCAGTACGGCCAGCATTAACAATATCGAGAACAGCCAATTCGGGAGTTCGTCCTGCTGGCTGTGCATTGCTCCACTTGTCAGGATGCACAACAAGTTGGCTTCTTCCGTTCTCGTCAACTGTTATGGTTCCCGGGTTGAGGTAGATTCGAACTCTTGCGCCCTCCAGGAAGTACTTATGCGTCTCCCAAATTATCACACCTATAGCTACGACACTTGATAGCACGATCGAGAGCAATTCAAGTGGCATTACTTAACCCCTTCGTTGTCATGCATCCGAATGTATATTCCATCGGCTACCGGCTCTGTCTCGTATGTGCGTCCACTGCCGCCTCCGGTGTAGCTACCACAGGTGCCACTACACCGATAGGACTTTCTGTACGTCTACAAGCCGCCCCACCGGGCGCGTGCGCGGGGCAGACCAGGCGTGCGGCTGGCTGCCTCCCGCTCTGTTCCCGCCGCCGATCGCGCTAAACGCCACCGGACCCGCGCGTAGGCACGGGGGCAACCGAACACGATGAACCGCTCACACGGCGCCGCTGCGGGACACCATCCCCGCGACCACCACATGGTCAAAGCCGAGCCGAATACGCTCAACCGCGCTTAGCGCCGATACCGCGCTTTGCGCCCTGTACGGAGATACGGTCACAGTGTGTATGTCGTATGTCACGCGGCATCGGTTACAGGGTGGACCGCGCCGGGCGCGGGCGCGAGGCGGCGAGGAGCGCGGAAATGGAGTCACGTGACTTAGTGCCGGTCAGCCGGTCGCGACTGCTGCCAACCGGAACATCGGTAGGTCCGTCATCACAGGTCACAGCCCTATCTGGAACGTATGCGAGGTGTCGGGCACGGTTGCTAGAGGTCCGAAGGGTTGCTGGTGCGCGTCCAGCCCGGGGGAGCTTCGAGCCCCAGGTCGGCAGACCTGGGACTACTTGCTGTTCGAACCCGGATGAGGCCAACTCTCCAGAAACCCGCCATTTTCGTTTACCCGTGTTCCCGTCGTCACCGAACATGCCTTCGAGTGCTTCGGCGCTCGCGATCCGGTGCGTGCGGTAGTGCTTCGCAGCAACCGCGCGGGTGTTGCCGCCTGTGCGGCCGCCGGGGTTGTGCTTGGCCTCGCCCCGGGGCGAGGCCAAGATCGATCCTTCCCGCTGGGCTCATGCGCGCCATGTCGGGCCGCAGCGTGCTCCACCGCTGCTCACACAGTCGCCGTCGGGGTGGTTGGGGTGTACCCGTCATCGAGCTGGGCGCGAAAATCCGCGCCTGCGCACGCCCACTCCGGCACACTGCCCCTATGGACGATCCCGCTATGGCCGACCACACATGGGCTGTGGTCACGCTCGTCATCAAGAGCGCCGGCTTCACTCCCGACCTGGTGGAAGAGCGGCTCGGGGTGCCCAGCCGAACCCCGTTGCACAAGCGGCACCGCTACTAGTCCGTCGATCTGGGCCCCGGCTGGGACGTACGGCTCGACAAGCACATCCGCGCCGCCGGTGAGTTCCTTTCCCACCATGCCGAGGACATTGCCGCGCTGCCGGGGGAGGCCGACGTGTTCCTGCACGTGGGCTGGGCCCTACGCGCCCCGCAGGACGGGATCTGTATCGATCCCGCGCTCGTCGCCCGGCTCGCCCAGCTAGGGGCTTACATCCTGTTGGACACCTACACCGACTCCGGCGAGGGCTGATCAGGTTTCACGGCGCCATACCCGTCAGCCCTTCGCCGGAGGGGCGCGGCCGGACCATGCGAAGAGGAGAATCCACCGCTACCAGGTGCCGAGCAATTCAGCTAGCCGCGCCGGGCCAGCGAAGTCACAGTCGAGCATGGACTCACTGCGCAAGCTGTGCCGCCGCGCCACCGGCAGCGCCATCACGACCGTATCGCCGCCATGAGCGTAGGGTGCTACCCAGGTCAGCCTTGCTGGGTCGCGCCGCTGCCCTGCTGGTACATCACCGGGTAGGCGACCTTGATGCCTTCCCGGTCGAAGACCTGCTTGAGGTGCGCCCGTACCGCACGGCCGAGTGCCCACTGCGCGCCTGGCTTGGTCTTGATGATGATCCGCATCGTCACGGCGCCGTTGCCGATGCCCACCACGCCGCTGACGTCGGGCTGGTCCAGGACCTGCGATTGGATCTCGGGGTCGGTCGTGAGCTCCTGCAGGCCGTCTTCGATGACGCGTTTGGCGTGCGCGATGTCCACCGAGTAGTCGAGGGGGAGCTCCACGACCGCGTTGGCCCAGTCCTGGTTCATGTTGCAGACGCGCAGGATCTCGCCGTTGCGCACATGCCACAGGCCGCCGTCGAGGTCGCGGATCTTGGTGATACGCAAGGTCATCGCCTCGACCGTTCCCACGGCGTCACCCGCGTCGATGACGTCGCCCACACCGAACTGGTCTTCGAGCATCATGAACAGCCCGGCCAAGAAGTCCTGGACAAGGCTCTGGGCGCCGAAACCGATGGCAAGGCCCAGCACACCAGCGCTGGCCAGGATCGGTCCGATGCTGATCCCGAATTCGGCGAGGATCATCACGAACGCCACACCGAAGATGACGACCGTGGCGACGCTGCCCAGCACCCCGCCGACGGTGTGCACGTGTGCCGCTCGGCGTTCCTCGCGGTGGGCAGCGTCCTGGGAGGTCTCTTGCGCCGCCCGGCTCGCGCGTGTCTTGGTCTGGTTGAGCCGCTGGTGCGAGCTGATGATGCGGTTGACCAGCCGGGTGATCAGGCGATGTGCCACGAACCGCAGCACGACCGCCAGCACGATGATGATGGCGACATTGATCAGTCCTGTGACGAACGGACCGATCTGCGCCGCGAACCAGTCGGATACGGCCTCCGCCTGCGCCACCGGCATCACCGGATCACCGGATGCGAGTGTCTGTCCTCTGGGTAACAAGCCAACCTTCCCTCGATCTGGATTCCAGCTACAACGAAGCAGGCGGACACGGTACTTCACCCGTCTCGTTCGCTGAACGGCGACACGGGCGGGTGGCACACTCACGATGCGGCCGAGACCGGATCGAACCACCGCCGGAAAGCAGTGTGGTCGATTTGCCCGGCTAGGGAGACCGTCGTACCAGGGCAGGCCGCCTGATCGGCCGCTCGGGGTGCTTGCGTAGGGTGGGTACCGCACGGGCCGGTAGCTCAGTCGGTTAGAGCAGTGGACTCATAATCCATTGGCCGCGGGTTCAAGTCCCGCCCGGCCCACTAGATCAACATCTAGAATGAGCTGTGGAAACGATCCATACGGATGATCTTTCCTTGCCCCGGTTCATGAGCAACGTGGGGCACATCTGGGGCAGTGTTTCGTCCGTGACCACCGGTAACAGGATTCGTCGAGGTCGGCGCGACCCCGGCCGGTAGTCCTCGGTGCCTGCCGCTAGCCTCGCCGCGATGCATACCGGGGATCGGTTGGACCGTATCGAAAGCGAGCTGGCGATGGCCGATCCCGACCAGCCGCGGCCTCCCCGCCTTCGATCGGCATACCGGCGCAGCAGGGGACGGGTGTGATCGCCGCGCGCAGGCTCCCCGAATCGTCGGTGGTCGCCACTACAGTGCGCCTGCAGTACACCCGGGACGTCGTGGGGAGGTTCCAGCCGTGCAGCCCTCGGAGATCCGTGCGTCGGTGCGCGCGTTCGCGCTCGACATGCCGGGTGCGTACGAGGAGTTCCCGTGGGGCGAGTCGGCGATCAAGGTGGACAAGAAGGCCTTCGTCTTCCTCGGTGCCGACGACGCGCGGCCTGCGTGCCACGTCAAGCTCACCGATCCGGACGTGCACGCGCACGCCCTCTCGCTTCCCGGAGCCCAGCGCATGGGATACGGGCTCGGCCAGTACGGCTGGGTGTACCTGCCCTTCGACGCGACTCACACGTCCGTTGGCCTGGCCTGCGAGTGGGTGGAGGAGAGCTACCGGACGATCGCCCCGCGCTCGCTCGTGCGCGAGTGGGAGCGGCACGATGACGCCGCGTCAGCGGGCGGTCGAGACACGTTCGACAACGGGTACGGCAAGGGGAGGGGTAGATAATGACGATCCTGGTCACTGGAGCGACCGGCAACATCGGGCGGCGTGTGGTCGACCGCCTGGTGGCCGCCGGGGCCACGGATGTGCGCGCACTGACCACGAATCCGGCGAAGGCGGCGCTGCCGGACGAGGTGGAGGTGGTGCGCGGGTACGTCGGCAAGCCCGAGACGGTGCCGCCCGCGTTGGAGGGGGTGGAGCGGATGTACCTCGCCCCTGTGGTGGAAACCGTGCACGAGGTGATGGAGCTGGCGGTCACCGCTGGGGTGCAGCATGTCGTCGACCTCGCAGGTGGTGGCTGGTGGCAGCCCATCGAGGACGCCGTCGAGGACTCGGGTTTGGCGTGGACCCACCTGCAGCCGGGGGAGTTCACCGACAACGTGCTGATTTGGGCCGAGCAGATCCGCACCACCGGCACGGTCCGCGATGCTTACCCGGACGCGGCGAACGCGCCGATCGCCATGGACGACATCGCGGACGTGGCGGCCAGGGTGCTGCTGGAGGACGGCCACGCCGGGCAGGCCTACGAGCTGACCGGTCCGGAGACACTCAGCCGTGCGGGCAAGGTCCGCGCCATAGGCGCCGGGCTCGGCAGGGAAATCCCGTACATCGAGGTCAGCCGTGAGGAGGCCATCGAGCAGCTCACGCCGGTGATGGGGGACTACGCCGCCTGGTACGTCGACCTGCAGGCCGATATCGCGGCGGAGCCGCCGCAGCAGCCCACTCCGACCGTGGAGCGCCTCGTCGGCAGGCCGGCCGCCAGCGTCGAGGAGTGGGCGGCCCGGCATCGCGCCGAGTTCACCTAGCGGGTACGGCGTCGGCGAGCGGCCCGGCTCTCGACCTAGCCATGAGTCGCGCATCCCGCAGCACACCCGCGTCGTTGGATACATCACAGGTGGGGAACCGGCCACCCAACAGCAACGACTCGCCGACATGCGGAGTGTGGTTCACCGTGCGACGAAACGCCTCACGAGGGCTCGCGCTGACCGGCGCCCTCGCCCTCCCGATTGCGCTGCTGGCGACCCCAGCAGCGGGCGAACCCGTGCTCGACGACGCCCCCGGCCTCTCGGTACCTGGTATCACCTCGGACAACGTCGAGCTCGTCGGAACCGTGCCGGACGAGGCGATGGTGTCCACCGCCATCTCCCGCGACTCCGAGGTGCTGTATGCCAACACGCTGACCGGCATCACCACCTACGACATTTCCGAACCGGAGCGGCCGAGCATCCTCGGCCACCTGCCCATGGCGTTCTTCCAGAACGAGAACGTCAACCTTGGCGAGCGCGACGACGGCACCAAGTTCATCCTCATCGGCTTCGACCAGTTCGGTGTGACGCCTACGTTCACGCCGGGGGAGGTGGGCGTGCGCGACGAGATCGCGGTCGTCGACGTCAGCGACCCCGCCAACCCGTTCATCACAGCACGGGTGGAAACCAGTACCCGCACCCATACGGTCAGCTGCATCGACCCGGAGTGCAGCTACGCCTACACCTCGGGCGACACCGACCCTGAAGGGGAACCCGCCTTCTCGATCATCAACCTGGCCAACCACACACAGCCGTTCGAGGAGGCCGTGCACCCCAGCTCGGTGGGGCCGTTGGGGCACGACTGGCACATCGACGACGCGGGCATCGCCTGGCACAGCGGGCTCGAAGGCACGGTCGCCTACGACATCTCCGACCCGCTCGACCCGCAGGTGCTCAACTCCACCGACGAGGCCGGCCTGGAGGGCGGCGAGTTCAACAGGTTCATCCACCACAACGTGGTGCGCCCGCACGCGGAGGATTTCGGCACACAACCAGGCCGCTCGGGCGACGCGCCGGGCCAGGGCGGACCGACTCACCCGATCGGGCCGGAGGAGCCGAACCTGCGTGACGGCAACGTGCTGCTGGTGACCGAAGAGGTGCTCTGGGACGACCCGATCAGCTGTGACGAGCAGGGCGATTTCCAGACCTGGCAGATCGACGAGCTCGCGGGCACCGGTGAGGGAGCGATCGAACCGGGCACCGGCACGATCCGCCCGCTCGACCGGTACGAGCCGGAGTTCCAGGGCACCGGGGAGCAGGCACCGGCAGGGGTGTTCTGCTCGGCGCACTACTTCACCTACCACCAGGACGGCTTCGTCGCACAAGGCTTCTACCAGCAGGGGTTCCGGCTGCTGGACGTGCGCGATCCCGCCGACATCACGCAGGTCGGCTTCTATGTGACCGGTGAGCAGGAGGTGTGGGGTGCCCAGTGGGTGCCGGAACGCGACGCCGACGGGCACGTCACGGGTGAGATGTCCGAGCTGGTCTACGTCAAGGACGCCACCCGAGGTCTCGACGTGCTCCGCGTGGAGCTACCCGACACGCCACCGGCCGACACCGAGGCGCTTCCCGAGCCCGAGGCGCTGCTCTCGCCGCTGCTCGTCTCCCCGGCCCTGGACCAGAAGAAGCGCGGTGGCGGCGACCACGACCACGGCGGTCTCGGCGACGGTGTGGACGGGGCCGACGGCGAGGACCACGGGCACTGAGTACCGGCCCCGTAGTCCGTCCCCGGTAGCGCCTACTTGCCTACTTCACCGCGTCGACGAAGGCACGGAAGGCCTTGCCCGGCAACACCAGGACCGGCCGTGCCTCGTCGGCGACGGCGGCCTGCTTGGTGTCGCGGATACCGATCAGGTCCGCGGCACGGCCGACCTCCACGCACGCGTTCTCCTCGTGGTGGGTGTAACTGGAGGTGAACCATCCTGTCATCGTTGTATGCCACGTCATGATGCCTCCCGGAGTGTGATGACGCTCAGTATGCACGTGATCACACGCTGGGTATATTACCCGGTGGTGTGGCATCATCCGCCGTCGTGGCCGGTTCAGGTCAGCCGCTCGCCGGTGCTCGTCGAGAAGGCGTGCACCTCGCTGGGGCGGGGGCGAAGGTGCACCGTGTCCCCCTTGGCGGGGGCAGTGCGCGGGTCCACGCGGGCGATGACGTCGACCTCGCCGGGCGCGGCTTCGTGCCCGGGGAAGGTGGTGTAACAGTAGGCGTCCGAGCCGAGTTCCTCGACGAGCGTCACGGTGGCCGTGGCCCCTTCGCCCGTGCCGACCAGCTCCAGCGACTCCGGGCGCATTCCCACGGTCACCGTGCCGTCGGCGGCAGCGGCCTGCCGCACGTCGCGGGCTAGCGGGACGGTCATGCCACCGATGTCGGCTCCCGAGTCGGTGAGCCGTCCGGTGCGCAGGTTCATCGCGGGTGAGCCGATGAAGCCCGCGACGAACACGTTGGCGGGGCGGTCGTAGAGCTCGCGCGGGGTGCCGCACTGCTGCAGCACCCCCTCGTCGAGCAACGCGACACGATCCCCCATCGTCATGGCCTCCACCTGGTCGTGGGTGACGTACACCGTGGTGGTGCCCAGCCTGCGCTGCAACGCGGCGATCTGCGTCCTCGTGGAGACCCGCAGCTTGGCGTCGAGATTGGACAGCGGCTCGTCCATGCAGAACACCTGGGGCTGCCGCACGATGGCCCTACCCATGGCCACCCGCTGCCGCTGACCGCCGGAGAGCGCCTTGGGCTTGCGGTCCAGGTAGTTCTCGAGGTCGAGGAGCTTGGCGGCCTCTTGCACGCGCTCGGCGATCTCGCTCTTCGGGCGTCCGGCGATCTTGAGCGCGAAGCCCATGTTGTCCGCGACGTTCATGTGCGGGTACAGCGCGTAATTCTGGAACACCATCGCGATGTCGCGATGCTTGGGCGGCAGGCCGGTGACGTCCTTGCCACCGATGGCAACCCCGCCGGAGTCGATCTCCTCCAACCCGGCGAGCATGCGCAAGCTGGTCGACTTGCCGCAGCCGGACGGCCCGATCAGCACCAGGAACTCGCCGTCAGTGATCTCCAGTTCGAGGGAGTCCACAGCAGGTCGCTGCGTCCCCTGGTACCACCGAGTCGCGTTGTCGTAGTGCACCGTGGCCATGAATTCCTCCTTACTTGACGCTTCCCGCCGTGAGCCCGCTGACCAGGAAGCGCTCGATGAACGCGAACAGGATCACCACAGGGACGATGGCGATCAGCGACGCGGCGAACAGGAACTGCCATTGCACCTCATACTGGCCGATGAAGGCCGTGATTCCCACCGTCAGCGGCTGGGTATCCGGGGTACTGGTCAGCGTGAGCGCGATGACGAACTCGTTCCACGCCGTGATGAACGTGAAGATCACCGCGGTGACCACCCCGGGCACCGCGAGCGGCAGGGTCACCGTCAGCAGCGCCCTGGCCTTGCCGCAGCCGTCCAGCCAGGCGGCTTCTTCAAGCTCGACCGGTATGGACGTGAAGTAGGCGTGCAGGATCCAGGTGGAAAACGCCAGGTTGAACGCGGCGTTGACCAAGATGAGCGAGGCGTGTGTGTCGATGAGGCCCAGCGCCAGCATCTCCCGGTGAATACCGATCACCAGCGCGGTCGGCGCGAACATCTGGGTGACCAGCACCAGGAGCAGGAACCCGCGCCTGCCCCAGAACCGCCGCCGCGCGGTGTAGTAGGCAGCAGGCAGTGCCACCGAGACCGCGAGCACTGTGGACAGACCCGCGATGATGATGGTGTTGCGCAAGTACTCCCAGAGCGGGGCGACCCGCCACACCTCGATGAAGTTGCCGAACTCCCAGGACTCGGGCAGGTAGGTCGTCGGGGAGGCGAACAGCTCGTCGTGCGGCTTCAGCGCGGTCAGCAGCATCTGCACGTACGGCGCGAGCACGAGTAGCGCCACCAACCAGGCACCGCAGGCCAGCAGCGCGGTCAGCAGCGTCTTGCGCAGCGCGGGGGTGGTAAGCACTAGCTCACCTCCTTCCACCGCACGGCGCGGAGGTAGAACAGCACCATCACGATGACCATCAGGAAGTTGATCACGGCCATCGCGGCCGACTGGCCGACGCTCTGGTCGACGAAGGCGAGCTTGTACATGAACGTGGTGGTCGTGTCTGTGGCGTTGCCTGGCCCACCCCTGGTCATCGCCCAGATGATGGGGAAGGAGTTGAATACGTTGATCACATTGATCACGGTCGCGACCAGCAGCGCCGGTTTGAGCAGCGGGAAGATCACCGAGCGGTAGGTCCGCCACGCCGACGCGCCGTCCATCCGCGCCGCCTCGTACACCTCGCCGGGCACGGTCTGGAGTCCGGCGAGGATCACGTAGGTGGTGAAGGGGAGCGAGACGAAGACTGCCACCCACATCATCCACACGAACGCGACGGCCGGCTCCCCGAGCCAGTCCCTCGGCTGGTCGATCACGCCGAGGTCGGTCAGTATCCGGTTGGTGATGCCGTGGAAGTAGCTGAGCATCCACCGCCAGACGATCGCGGTCATCACCAACGACGCCGCCCACGGCACGATGAGCGCCCAGCGGACCAGTCGCCTTCCGGGGAACCGCGCGTTGAGTAGCTGCGCGAGACCCAGCGAGATCAGCACGGTGATGCTCACGACACCGGCCACCCACAGCACGGTGCGCAGCACCACGGACAGCAGCGCTGGATGGTCGGCGAGCGCGGTGAAGTTGTCGAATCCCGCCCAGCCTCGGGTGACGCCTGCCCGGCTGATGTCCTGCCAGGAAGCCAGCACCATCTCCACGACCGGCCACAGCACGACGCCGCCGATCAGCACCAGCGCGGGTCCGATCCACAGCAGCGGTTCGAGCCGGGCCAACCGCGGCGTCCCGCGACGCCCGGCCCGCTCGGGGGCGGGCGCCGCGGGAGGTGTGCGTACCTGAGTGCCGGTACTACTCACCGGCGGCCCGCTGCTGGATCCGGTCGAGGACGGCCCGCGGATCCTCGTCTTGGACCGCGGTGCCGATCTCCTGCTTGACCATGCCGTCCACCGCGGACCACGCCGGGTCGGTCGTGGGGTAGAAGCGGGCGTCCGGCAACGCCTCGATGAACGGGGCGAGCTCCTCGTCGGCGGCCATCACCTCGCTCGCCGATTCAGTCGCGGGCAGGAACCGTTCGGTCTCGAGGAACTCGGTGTAGCGCTCGGTGGTGTAGACGTAGTCGATGAACGCCCGCACCGTCTCCTCGTTGCCGGGGTTGTCGAAGGCCATCAAGTAGTCCTGCACGCCGAGCGTGGACGACGGGTGGTTCTCGTTGCTCGGGATCGGCGCGATCTCGTAGTTCAGGTCGGGGTTCTGCTCGTCGATGATGCCGGGCAGGAACACCGCACCGTTGAGCATGCCGACCTCACCTTGCGCGAACGCGTTGAACATGTCCGCCCGGTCGGTGGTGGCGGGATTGGGCTGGGTGAGCCCGTCCTCGACCATGCCCGCGAGGAACTCCAGCGTCTCGACGTTCTCCTCGCTGTCGATGGTCCAGTTGCCGTCCTCGTCGACCCAGTGACCGCCGTTGCCGTTGATCCACATCTGGAACTCGGCCTGCGCTTCCTCCGCCCCGAGTGGTAGTCCGTAGCCGACGGCACCGACTTCGGAGATCGCCTCGGCCGCCGAGGCGATCTCGTCCCAGGTTTCCGGTGGCCCGATCAGCCCGGCCTCGTCGAACAGGTCGGTGTTGTAGAAGAACAGCCGCGAGCTGGCGATGAACGGCAGCGCGTACTGGGTGCCCTCGAACTCGCTGTTGGCCGCGAACCCGGGAAGGAAATCGTCGAGAACCTCCTCGGAAGCGATCTCGGACGCCGGGTGCAGCAGCTCGTCCTCGGCGAAGTCGGCGAACTTGTTGAGGTTGAGCACGTCCGGCTGCTGCTGGTTCTGTATCAGCGTGGTGACGTGCTGGTCGATGTCGTCCCAGTTGATGACCTGGAGCTCCACGCTCATGTCGGGATGCTCGTCCTCGAAGGACGCGATGAGCTCCTGCCAGTAAGGTTCGGTGTCGGTGCTGTACTCCGCTGCGATGAACGTGATGGCACCGTCGTTGCCGTCGTTGCCCGCGCAGGCGGATACGGCCAGCGCGGTACCCAGCGCGACGGCCAGTGTGCGGCGCGTTCCGGGAGTGCTGCGCGTGGACTGCTTCATGTGGCTCGCCACCTCTCTCCCCGACGTGCGGAGGGCTGCTTGATTCTGAGCAGTCTCACGTATTTTCAATCACAAATCAACAGCTAGCGCGCAACAATGAGTACCAGCCTGGATCAGGTCCCGCGGTCACGCCAGGATCACGCGCACCCCTGACTGCGTGAACCGCTCCGTGGTGCCCGCTGCGGCCCCGCTGTCGGTGATCAGCACGTCGACCTCGTCGATCGGGCAGATCCGCGCGAAGGCCTGGCCTGCCAGCTTCGAGCTGTCGGCGACGACGATGACCTGACTGGCCCGCGAGGCCATCAGCCGGTTGATGCTCGCCTCGCCCTCGTGGTGCGCGCACGCTCCCCCGTGCACGTCGATGGCATCGACCCCGAGGAACATCGCGTCCAGCGCGATCTGCTCGGGGATCTCCCTGGCCAGCGGTCCGATCAGCTCGTAGGACTGCTGGCGGGCTACCCCGCCGGTGACCACCAGCTTGATGTGTGGCCGGATGGCCAGCTCGTGGGCGATGTTGAGCGCGTTGGTCACCAGCGTGACCGGTGGGGCGCTGGCCGCCTGCAGGTCGTGGCGGGTCGCGAGCACGCGGGCGACCTCGGTGGTCGTGGTGCCGCCGCTCGCGCCGATGATCGCGCCCGCGGTGACGAACTCGGCGGCCGCTTCGGCGATCCGGCGCTTCTCCGGGGCGTGCTTCGCGGTTTTGTAGCGCAACGGTAGGTCGTAGGCTGTGCTGTTGGGAACCGCACCGCCGTGGGTACGGCGCAGCAGCTGCTGCTCAGCGAGCGTGTCGAGATCGCGTCGGATAGTCGCTTGGGAGACGTCCAGCTCGTCGGCGGCCTGTTCGACCTGCAGCTGACCGTTCTCGGTGAGCAGCTCGAGCAGGGCGTTCAGGCGTGCGTACTTGCTCATCGTCCACCGCGTCCCGTCGCCGTCCGGCACGCGCTACCGGCCATGGGCTCCGGCACATCTACCGGCGGCGCGTTGCGTGAGTTTGCTTATTTCTGAAAATATCATGCACTATCACTCACATCAGCGCGAGCGACGGCGAGCGGGAGCGCGCGCCGGTGCGCACCGACGGGCAGCGACGGGAGCACAGCCGATGACGCATGTCGAATCAGTGACGGCGGGCGAGATCGCCGATCAACCCGAATGCTGGGAGCGCGCCGCGGCGGAGAGCTCGCGCTGGGAAGGCCTGCTTCCCCCCGGTGAGCGCCTCGCCGTGGTGGGCTGCGGGACGTCGCTGTTCATGGCGCAGTCCTTCGCGGCGTTGCGCGAGCGTGCCGGGCAGGGCGAAACCGATGCCTTCCCCGCGTCGGAGTACCCGGACAGGCGGTACGACCGCGTGCTTGCGCTGACGCGATCGGGCACTACGACGGAGGTGTGCGACGCGCTGGCCGCCGTTCGCGGCTCCGTGCCCACCGTGGCGATCACCGCCACCGGGCAGGCACCGGTATCACGGCTGGCCGACCGCACGGTGCTGCTCGACTTCGCCGACGAGCGGTCCGTGGTGCAGACCCGGTTCGCCACGAGCGCGCTGCTGTTGCTGCGCGCGCAGCTCGGCGAGCCGGTCGGCCCGCTGGTGGCCGCGGCGCGGCGGGCGCTGGTCGAGGAACTTCCCGACGGTGCGGTCGAGCGTGAGCAGTTCACCTTTCTCGGTCGTGGATGGACGGTCGGTATCGCCAATGAGGCCGCGCTGAAGCTTCGTGAAGCCGCCCGTGTCTGGACCGAGGCGTACCCGGCGATGGAGTACCGGCACGGGCCGATCAGCGTCACCGACGAGCGCAGCCTGGTCTGGGCGCTCGGCGAGTCTCCGGCCGGGTTACCGGGGGAGGTGCGGGCGGCGGGTGGCAGCTGGGTGTGCTCGGTCGAGGATCCGCTGGCCGAGCTGGTCCGGATCCAGCGGTTGGCCGTGCGGCTGGCGCACCACAGGGGAATCGATCCGGACCGGCCGCGGAACCTGCGCCGCTCGGTGATCCTGAGCGCGAACCCACCGGCGGACGGCGGCGCGTCGGGCGCGGGTGAGACGCGGTGAACGCGACCGGTGCGGCAGGCACGGACTGCGTGGTCGCGCTCGACCAGGGCGGCACCGCGATCAAAGCAGCGCTGGTTGGTGCCCAGGGCGAGGTGTTGCACGAGCGGCGCGTGCCCACGGCCAGCCGCGAGGGGCCCGAGGCCGTGTTGGAGCAGCTGGCGACCACGGTCGACGAGCTCGCGGCGTCCGCGACGGCACGTGGCCTGACACCGCGCGCCGCCGGGGTGGTCATCATCGGGATCGTCGACGAGCGGGCGGGCCGCGCCGTCGTCGCGTCGAACCTCGGGTGGCGCGACGTCGGCGTGCGCGACCACCTCGCCGCGCGGGTCTCGCTGCCGCTCGTGGTCGGGCACGACGTGCGCGCCGCCGCGCTGGCAGAGGCGCGACTCGGCGCCGGACGTGACGTCTCGGATGTGCTTTTCGTGGCCATCGGCACCGGCATCTCGGCGGGGCTGGTGCTCGACGGACAGCCCTACGCGGGCGGCGGTTACGCGGGCGAGATCGGACACGTCGTGGTCGAGCCGGGCGGGCGCCGGTGCGGCTGCGGCAACCGGGGCTGTCTCGAGACCGTCGCCTCGGCGAGCGCGCTGGCGCAGCGCTACGCCGAGCGTTCGGGTGAAGCGGTGGACACTGTGGAGATCGCGGCTCGGGTGGCCAGAGGCGAGCCGGTCGCCTCGGCAGTGTGGCACGAGGCCGTGGCCGCGCTGGCCACAGTGCTCGCCGCGACGGTCTCGCTACTGGCGCCCCAGCTCATCGTGCTGGGCGGAGGGTTGGCGTCGGCAGGGGAGGCACTGCTGGTCCCGCTGCGCGCGCGGCTGACCGAGCAGCTCACCTTCCACCGGCAACCCCGGCTGACGGCCTCGACCCTCGGTGAGCGGGCGGGGTGCCTCGGTGCCGCCCTGCTGGCCTGGGAGTACTGGCAGCGCAGGGGACACCGGCAGGGGCAGAAGCACAGTGGACATACGAGCCGACCGGACACGGCCACGCGCGACCGGGCAACGGGTGGGCGACCGTGATCGTGACCGTCACCGCGAACACCGCACTGGATGTCACCTACCGCGTCACCGAGCTCACCCTGCACACCAGCCACCGGGTACGGTCGGTCCACGCCAGGGCAGGCGGGAAGGGCATCAACGTAGCCAGGGTGCTGCACGCCCTTGACCACCGGGTGCTGGCGCTGGCGACGGTGGGCGGCGCCACCGGCGGCGCGGTGCGCCGGGACCTGGGCGCCGCGGGGTTCGCCACGGCGCTGACCACGGTCGGCGGCGAGACCCGGCGCACGGTCACGGTGGTCGACCGTGACGCCACCGTGTTCAACGAACCCGGACCGACCGTCACCGGCGCCGAGTGGGCGGCTCTCCTCCGCAGCTACCAGGACCATCTGGCCGCCGCCTCGGCGGTGGTGCTGTCCGGTTCGCTGCCGCCCGGCGCCCCCAGGGACGGCTACGCCGACCTGGCGGCGCGCGCCGCAGCGGCCGAGGTGCCCGCCGTGCTCGACGCGGGCGGTGCTGCGTTGTGGCATGGGTGCGCGGGCGGGCCTGCGATCGTCGCGCCCAACGCGGCGGAACTGGCCGAGGCCACGGGGTGCGCCGACCCGCTGACGGGTGCGCGCGTGCTGCTGCGTCGCGGCGCCCGGGCTGTGGTGATCACCAGGGGAGAGGCCGGAATCGCGGCGGTGACCGGCGACGGAATCTGGTCGGCGTGCCCGCCGGAGCGCGTCACCGGCAACCCGACGGGCGCGGGTGATGCGGTCACCGCGGCGCTCGCCGAGGCAGTGGTGGCCGGGCGCCCGTGGCCCGAGCGGGTGGCGCGCGCCGTGGCGCTGTCGGCGGCCGCGGTGGGCACGCCGTCGGCGGGCGAGATCGACACGGCGACCCTCGTGCGGCTCGAACCGCGAGTGCGCCCGGAACTCCTCCCGCGCGAGACCGCCACGCTGCCGCAGGCCCCGCCGGACATCCCCGGACATCCGCGCGGGACCGACGACCCAGGGAGTTCGCGATGTCACTGATACCGACAGGGGAGCTTGTCGCCGCTGCCGAGGCCGAGCAGCGGGGTGTGGGCTCGTTCAACGTCATCCACCTCGAACACGCCGAGGCGATCGCAGGTGGGGCCGAGTCCGCCGGGCTGCCCGTGATTATGCAGATCAGCCAGAACTGCGTGCGTTACCACGGGGCGCTCGCCCCCATCGGCGCCGCCACGCTGGCGGTGGCGCGTGCCGCGACCGTGCCGGTCGCGGTGCACCTGGACCACGCCACCGAACCCGAGCTGGCGTATGAGGCGGCGGAGCTCGGTTTCTGCTCGGTGATGTTCGATGCCTCCGCCGAGGACTACGACACCAACGTCGCAGCCACCGCCAAGATAGTGGCCTGGTGCCGCGAGCGGGGGTTGTGGACCGAGGCAGAGCTGGGCGAGGTGGGCGGCAAGGACGGCGTGCACGCACCCGGTGCGCGCACCGACCCGGCCGAGGCCGCCGCATACGTGGCCGCCACGGGCGTGGACGCGCTCGCGGTCGCGGTGGGCAGCAGTCACGCCATGCGCACAAGGGAAGCGGCGCTGGACATCGCGCGGATCGCCGCGATCCGCGCGGCGACACCGGTGCCGCTGGTGCTGCACGGCTCCTCCGGCGTGCCCGAGCAGGAGCTGCGTGCGGCGGTCACCCGAGGCATGACCAAGATCAATATCTCGACCCGGTTGAACGCTGTGTTCACCCGCGCGGTGCGGCAACACCTGGCGGATCACGACACCGTCGATCCCCGGCACTACATCGGCGCGGGACGCGACGCGCTGGCCACCGAGGTGGCGCGCCTGCTCGGGGTGCTCGCCGGAACCTCGCCACCTGCGACGGAATGACACACCACCGGGATCGCGGGGATAGGGTTGACCACATGAGCCAACCTGTGCGGTTACGGCCGCCGAGAAACCAGCTGGATCGCCGGTGCCGCGCCTGGTGGCGGGTACGTCTCGCGCTGGGGGTGGTGCTGGTGGTGGCGGCGCTGGCGGCGGTGGGGTCGATCGCCGCGCCCCCGATGCTCGTGCTGGCCGGGATCATCGGCGCGATCGGCCTGGTGTACCTGGTGGTCATGCCCGCGTGGTGGTACCGGGTGCACCGCTGGGAGGTCACCGACAGTGCCGTGTACACCAGGACCGGCTACTTCTGGCAGGAGTGGCGCGTCGCCCCGATGTCGCGGATCCAGACCGTCGACACCATGCGCGGCCCGTTGCAGCAGCTGTTCGGCCTGGCCACCGTCATGGTGACCACGGCGTCGGCGAAAGGTGCGGTGGAGATCAAGGGGCTCGACGCGCGCCTGGCCGCTGAGCTCGTCGAGGAGCTCACCGAGACGACGCAGGCGACACCGGGGGATGCCACGTGACGGCGGAGCAGGACACCGATCCGGCGGTAGCCGAGGGAGGTGGGATGACCGCCTTCGAACGGCTCGACCGCAGGCTGGTGTTGGTGCGGACGCTGACCACGATCGGCATCGTGCTCGTGGCGGCGGTGCCCGCGGGCCTGGGGATCCACACCGAGGGGCGGCCGGTGAGCGTCACCGCCGGGATGGTGGCCGCCGGTGCGGTGCTGCTCGTGGCGATCACCTCCGTCTCGGAGTACCTGCGGTGGCGGGCCACCCGTTTCCGCGTCACCGACGAGCGTTTCGAGTGGCGGTTCCAGCTGATCATCACCCGGCGTCGCTCGCTGTCGCGGGACCGCATCCGCACGGTGGACATCACGGCAGGTCCGGTGCACCGGTTGTTCGGCCTGGCAACCGTGGTGATCGGCACCGGTGAGCAGAGCGCGTCCGCGGAAGGCGGGCTGCGCCTCGACCCGGTGTCCCGGGAACGCGCCGAACGGTTACGCGTGGAGCTGCTGCGGCGCCCCGAGTCCGGCACCGAGGCGGGTCAGTGGTCGGGTGCTACCGGTGCGGGCGCCGCGGACGCGGCCGATACCGCTGTGGCCGGCGCTGCTCCGGGCGGCACGGCGATCGCCACCCTGGACTGGCGCTGGGCGATCTACGCGCCGCTGTCCTTCGTGACGCTCGCGGTAGCGGTGGCGGCGCTCGGCATTCCGATCAACCTGGTCAACTGGTTCGGGTCGGTGACCGGGTACACCGACGGCATCGGTGGCGAGCTGCAGGAGCGGCTCACCGCGCTCGCCGTCGGCGCGGCCCTGATGGCGGTGCTGCTGGTGGGACTGGTCGTGGTGGTGGCGGCGCTGATCGGCGCGGTCGGCGCGACGTTGCTGTTCGTCGAGATGTGGTGGGGCTACCGCCTGACGCGCGAGTCCGACGGCACGCTTCGGGTGCGTAGGGGGCTGCTGACCACCCGGTCCATCTCGATCGAGGAACGCAGGCTGCGTGGCACCGAGCTGGTCGAGCCGCTGGGAATACGGCTCGCCCGCGCGGGACGTGTCGACGCGGTCGCCACCGGGATGCAGCAGAGCCAGGGCGGTCAGCGCACCGATCACCGGACGTTGCTTCCCGCGGCGCCGCGGCGGGTCGCACGCGCGGTCGCTGCGACGGTGCTGGACGAGCCCGACTCGCCCTACGATCGGGCGCTCACCGGCCATCCCAGGGCAGCGTTCACCCGGCGGTTGCGTTGGGCACTGCTGCCGGTGATCGGCCTGGCAGGTGTGCTGCTGGCGGCGAGCCTGCTCCTCGACGGGTGGCCGGGCGAGCTGGCGAGCGGGGGAATCTGGGTGGTGCTGCTGGTGGTAGCGCCGCTGGCGGCGCTTCTCGCATGGGACGCCTACCGCAATCTCGGCCACGCCCTCGCCGGACGGTACCTCCTCGGTCGCAGCGGAACGCTCCGGAGGAGCACGGTCGCGTTGCAGCGCAGCGGGATCATCGGCTGGACCATCCGGCAGTCCATCTTCCAGCGCCGCGTCGGCCTGGTCACGGTGGAGGCCACTACCGCGGCGGGCCAGGGTGCCTACGCCATCCCCGATGTGGCCCAGCGCGACGGCCTACTGATCGCCGAGGAAGCCGTACCCGACCTCCTGGCCCCGTTCGTCGAACGCGACGAGCGGTGACGGTGGGGGTGAGCCGAAGGACTCCTTCGGTACCGGATATGTACCCGAGGGGCCCTTCGGCTCGCACCGGGGCGCTCGCCAGGCATGATGGCGTGGGCTCCTGGTGACCGGCCGGGGTGCACAGGCACCGAAGGGGAGACGGGTCAGGCGTCCGATACGGTGAGGCGACCATGCGCGAGGCGACGAGTGCTCATGACCGTGACGATCAGGATGGTGACAGCGTCACGTCCGGCAGGCACGCGGTGTTGTGGCGGTGGGTCGGCGAGCGGATCGTGACAGTGGTGGTCGGGCTGGGCACCGTGGCCGTGCTCGCCGGGCTGGGTTGGTGGCTGTTCGCCTACGGTCTCGCCGATACGGGACGCTCCGGAGAGGAACGGGCCGGGGACGACGTCTCCGCGCCCGCCGCCGGTGAGGCGGACTCGGCCGAGCAGCCGGACGCGTCACTGCCGGGGTCACCGGAGCCGCTCGAGGTCGGGGAGTACGTCTTCGAACCTGTCGTAACCCCGGACACCGGTGACGACTGCGTGGCCGTGTCCTACGGGCAGGTCCAGTGGTGGTTCTCCGAGTACCCGTGTGAACGGGTGGTGCGCGGGCTGTACGAGACGCGTGTGGACGGGCAGCGCGTGCTGACCTCGGTGGTCACGGTGACCATGCCCGACGGCGAGCGTGCTCGGCAGCTACAGGGGATCACCGACACGCCGGGGGCGGGCAACATCTCGGATCTGGTGCTGGACGGCACTGTGGACGAACCCACGGTCCCCGGCCTGGCTGGCACTCACTACGCCTCCCAGGTCGACGACACGGTCGTGACGATCGTGGAGGCGGACTCGGTGGAGACCGCGCTCGATCCCGGGGTGCTCGCCGAGCTCGCCGAGGAAGCGCTGCGACTGGCCACGGCGCTGCGCTGACGCGCGACACCAGGCTGGGCGCCAGGGGCGCGCTCACGGCCGGCCGGGCAGGGCCACCGCGACGGGCTCCGCGCCCACCTGCGAGCGCCAGCGGGTGCTCGCCGTGCCGGACGACAGCAGCGCCTGCAGCGCGAACTGCCGGAGCGCGCCGTGATCGGTCCGCTCCAGCAGGCCACGCCAGGCCCGCGCGGTGTCGCGCTCGGCGATGATCGCGAGCATTGCCGCCGACTCCTCGTCTGTGACCGGCTCCGGCGGGTGGTAAGCCGGTTCGGCGGGATCGGTAGTCGCCCCAGCCGCGCGGAGCAGTTCCCGGCCGCCGTCCCGGCGCGCGCGGTGTTCGGCGATGGTCTCGTCGATCATGTCGGTCAGCTCGCCTGGGAGGAAAGCGCGGATCAAGTCGTAGCTCCAGATCGCCGCGTGCTCGGCGGCCAGCGCTTCGCGCAATGCCCGGATCGACGCCTCGGCAAGCTCCAGGTCCAGTGAGCGCACCGTGAACTCGACGGTCAGCGGCCCGCCGAGGTGTTCGTGCAGCGCCAACGCGGCGGCACAGCCACCTGCTACCGTGCCGAGCAGCGCGGCCCGGTGCCGGGACACCTCGCCGACCAGGTCCCGGATCTGGGAGATGGCCGTCTCGAGGCGCGAACCCAGACCTTCGAGATCGGTCACCGGGTCGGGCGCGGGCAGCTCCTCGGGTTCGGGACGGTTGGCGCGCCGGGCCTCCGCGCGCAGCACCTCTTCGTGACGGGACCGTACCTCGGCGACGGCGGTGGCGACCTCGGACTCGGTCCCGGTCAGCGGTGCTGCCAGCTCGTAGCCCGCGCCCGCGTCGAACTCCGCGTGCCGCGCCAGCGGGACCAATGGATCGGGCCGGGTGTCGTGCCCGGTGACGCAGCCCGCCAGCGTGACGGGCACGGCCGGTACGGCGAGCGCGGCCAGCCGCAGCACGCTGCGGCGGGTCAACCGCCCCTGTCCCCGGTTCGCTGCTGTCCCCACGAGCATCATCCTGCCAGGGGACACTCCTCGCGCCGCCCGGTGGCTGCCGGGGGGCAGTGCGGGCATGGTGGATAAGCCGGTGGCGACCGGGCACCGTGAGGCGGGCAGCGAAGGTTCGGTGAGCGCGAGGTTGGTCTAAGCTGGATCCATGGTGGGTCGGGTCAACGGAAGCTGACCGGGACCAACCGTGACCAACGCTGATGCCGAGCTCGCGAGTTCGGTCAGCCACGATGAGGACGCAGCCGGACAGGGGAGAGTCGACAGTGCCGAAGGATCTCGCCGCGCGGCTGGAGCCCGTGGTGGCCGACGCGGTCAGCGAAGCCGGGTTCGAGCTGGATGCGCTCGATGTGCAGCAGAGCGGTGCGCGTAAAGTGGTGAAGGTGGTCGTCGATTCCGACGACGGGATCGAGCTGGACGAGGTGGCCGAGGTCAGCCGTGCCGTGTCGGCCAGGCTCGACGACCACGACCACGTGCTGGCCGGCTCCTACACGCTCGAAGTGACCTCCCCCGGTCTCGATCGGCCGTTGACCGCGCAGCGCCACTGGAGACGCGCGCGCTACCGCCTCGTACGGGTGACAACGACCGACGGTGAGAGCTTCACAGGTCGCATCGGCCACGCGGGCAGCCACGCCGCCCGCGTCCTCGTCGGCTCGGCCATCCGGGACGTTCGGTACGAGCAGGTGGCCAATGCGACCATAGAGGTGGAGTTCAAGCAACCCCCCAGCGACGAGTTGAAGCGCCTCGACGCTGACGCCGAGCAGGTCGCCGACGAGGCGACCGGTGGCCGGGAAGGTGCCGCTGGCACAGGGGCGAGCGAGAACCAAACACAGGCGAAGGAGGAGTCGAGGTGAACGTCGACATCGCGGCGTTGCGCGCGATCGAACGAGACAAGGACATCCCCTTCGAAGCCGTCCTGTCGGCCATCGAGTCCGCCCTGCTGACCGCTTACCGGCACACCGAGGGCCACCAGCGCCACGCCAAAATCGACATCGATCGTAAGACAGGGTTCGTGCGCGTGATCGCCTACTCGCTCAACGAGCACGGCGAGATCGCCGAGGAGTGGGACGACACGCCGGAAGGTTTCGGTCGCATCGCGGCGACCACTGCCCGGCAGGTGATCCTGCAGCGGTTGCGGGACGCCGAGCACGAGAAGACCTACGGCGAGTTCTCCGCGAAGGAAGGCGAGATCATCGCGGGCGTGGTGCAGCGCGATGCGCGGGCCAACGCACGGGGCACGGTGGTCGTGGCTTTCGGGGACACCGAAGGCGTGTTGCCGCCTGCCGAGCAGGTTCCCGGCGAGCACTACGAGCACGGCAGCCGGATCAAGGCCTATGTCATCGGTGTCTCCCGTGGCGCTCGGGGACCGCAGATCACCCTCTCACGCACCCACCCGAACCTGGTGCGCAAGCTGTTCGCGCTCGAGGTCCCGGAGATCTCGGACGGTACGGTGCAGATCACCTCGGTGGCCCGTGAGGCGGGTCACAGGTCGAAGATCGCGGTGCACTCCACGGTGCAGGGCGTCAACTCGAAGGGTGCCTGCATCGGCCCCATGGGCTCGCGGGTGCGCAACGTGATGAACGAGCTCGGTGGCGAGAAGATCGACATCATCGATCACGCCGATGATCCGGCCACTTTCGTGGGCAACGCGCTGTCACCGGCGAAGGTCGTGTCGGTGAGGGTGGTCGACGAGCGCATGAAGACCGCACGGGTAATCGTGCCGGACTTCCAGCTGTCGTTGGCGATCGGCAAGGAAGGGCAGAACGCCCGGCTGGCCGCTCGGCTGACCGGGTGGCGCATCGATATCCGCAGCGACGCCGACACCAGCAGCGGCCATGTGATCCCCGCCGATCCCGCTCCGGGCGAGGTGCCTCGGCGCACTGCGATAACCGGTTCGTCTGAGTAGTGAGGCAGACGATAGACTTGAGGTGGTGCAACGCTCGATCGTGGTTCCAGCCCGTGGGGAACGTGGTCATCGCCCGGTTCGTATGTGCGTCGGTTGCCGCGGCCGAGCGTTGGTAGGCGAGTTGTTGCGGGTAGTCGCGGCGGACGGGTGCCTGGTCGTCGACGAGTGTCGGCGGCTACCGGGCCGGGGTGCGTGGTTGCACCCCGACCCAGGGTGTCTGGAATCCGCGACCCGGCGGCGAGCGTTCCCCAGGGCGTTACGGGTTTCTGGGCCGCTCGACGCCGGATCCGTCGGAGAGTACCTCCGGCAGTACCGGGGCAGCGCGCCAACCCAGACCACAGGTGCGGCCGCGGTCGCATCGAAGCGGGAAGAGAGAAAGCAGGTCGACCCGTCATGAGTCAGCCGTGAAGCTGAAGCCATGAACGCGCGACAATAGGACGAGGTCTGCGGGGCTAGCCGCCGACCTCACCGGACGAGGAGAGTAGTGGCAGGCAAGGCCCGCGTACACGAGCTCGCGAAAGAGCTCGGAGTCACGAGCAAGGAAGTACTCGCCAAGCTCAAGGAACAGGGCGAGTTCGTGAAGTCGGCGTCGTCCACGGTCGAGGCGCCGGTAGCCAGGCGGTTGCGGGAGGCGTTCCCCAAGCCGGAAGGCGAGAAGCCCGCTGCGGGTGCGAAGCCGGGGCCCAGGTCGGGCCAGAAATCGGCTCGCGAGAAAGCGCAGCAGTCGGATGCCGCTCCGGTGGCGGACAAGCCCGCTGAGCCCGAGCAACAGGCGACGGCCCCGAAGCCGGGGCCCAAACCGGCGCAGCCGCAGCCGCAGGCGGCTCAGCCAGATCAGCCGGAGTCGGCGCAGCCGCAGGAGCCGCAGCAGGAGAAGCCGACTGCGAAGGCTCCCAAGCCGGGGCCTCCGGCCAGCGGTCAAGACGACCAGGAATCCGGTGGCCAGGACGGCGGCAGCGTTGTCCCGCCCAAGCCGCAGGGGCCGAAGTCCGGTGGACCCAAGCCGGGGCCACGGCAGCCCCGCGTGGGCAACAACCCGTTCGGCGTGGGGGCCGGTTCGCCGCAGCAACGCACCCCCCAGCGTTCCTCCGGGGGCCAGGGCAGCGGTCGCGGTGGCGAGCGTGGTGGCCGGTCGGGCGGTGAGCAGCCGGCCGCGGCGCAGCACGACGACGCGACGAGCACCGGCAAGCCGAGCCCCGGCAACATGCCGCCCCGGCCGAATCCGGGCATGATGCCGTCCCGGCCGGCGCGCGGCTCGGGTGGCCAAGGGGGCCCCGGTGGTGGCCGCGGTGCGGGCACCCGTGGCGGTCCCGGTGGCGGCCGTGGCGGTCCGGGCGCTGGCCGTGGTGGCCCTGCTGGCGGTCCCGGTGGCGGGCGCGGCGCTGGCACCCGTAGCGGACCGCCCGGTGGCGGTCCGGGCGCTGGCCGCGGTGGCCCCGGTGGTGGCCCAGGTGGCGGCCGCGGTGGCCCCGGTGGTGGCCCTGGCGGCGGTCCCGGTGGTCCGCCGCGTACCGGGGGGCCGGGACGCGGCCGCGGTGGCACCGCGGGAGCGTTCGGCAAGCCCGGCGGCCCTGCGCGCAAGGGGCGCAAGTCGAAGCGCCAGAAGCGCCAGGAGTACATGGAGAACATGCAGGCGCCCAGCGTGGGTGGCGTGCGGCTGCCGAAGGGCAGCGGCGAGACCATCCGGTTGCCGCGTGGCGCCTCGCTGACCGACTTCGCCGAGAAGATCAACGCCAACCCGGCCTCGCTGGTGCAGGTGCTGTTCCACCTTGGCGAGATGGTCACCGCGACGCAGTCGGTCTCCGATGACGTCCTGGAGCTTCTCGGTTCCGAGATGAACTACAACGTCCAGGTCGTCAGTCCGGAGGAAGAGGACCGGGAGCTGCTGGAGTCCTTCGACATCACCTTCGGCAAGGACGTCGGGACCGAGCAGGACCTGGAGTACCGGCCCCCGGTGGTGACCGTGATGGGTCACGTCGACCACGGTAAGACGAAGCTGCTGGACACCGTCCGGTCCTCGGCCGTAGCCGAGGGAGAGGCCGGTGGGATCACCCAGCACATCGGCGCTTACCAGGTGGCAACCGAGCTCGAAGGTGCGAACCGGTTGATCACCTTCATCGACACGCCGGGACACGAGGCCTTCACGGCCATGCGCGCCAGGGGAGCGGGTTCCACGGACATCGCGGTGATCGTGGTGGCCGCCGACGACGGGGTGATGCCCCAGACGGTGGAGGCGATCAACCACGCCCAGGCCGCCAAGGCGCCGATCGTGGTGGCGATCAACAAGATCGACGTCGAGGGTGCCAACCCGGACAAGATCCGCCAGCAGCTCACCGAGTACGGGCTGGTCGCCGAGGAGTACGGCGGCGAGACCATGTTCGTGGAGATCTCGGCCAAGCAGGGCAAGAACCTGGACTCGCTACTCGAAGCGATCCTGCTGACCGCCGACGCGGCGCTCGACCTGCGCGCCAACCCCGAGATGCGTGCCCAGGGTGTGGCCATCGAGGCGCACCTGGATCGTGGCCGGGGTCCGGTGGCGACCGTGCTGGTGCAGCGCGGCACCCTCCGGGTCGGCGACCCGATCGTGGCCGGCGACGCGTTCGGCAGGGTCCGCAGGATGGTCGACGAGCACAACGAGGACGTCAAGGAGGCGCTGCCCTCCCGTCCCGTCCAGGTCATCGGGTTCACCTCGGTGCCGGGTGCGGGCGACACGTTCCTGGTGGTCGACGAGGACCGGACGGCGCGGCAGATCGCCGAGCGCAGGCAGGCCAGGGCGCGCAACGCGGCCAACGCCGTGCAGCGCAAGCGGATCAGCCTGGAAGACCTGGACTCGGCGTTGAAGGAGACGCGCCAGCTCAACCTGATCATCAAGGGTGACAACTCCGGTACCGTCGAGGCGCTGGAAGGCTCGCTGAGCAAGATCGACGTCGGCGAGGACGTGGAGCTGCGTATCATCCACCGCGGCGTCGGCGCGATCACCGAGGGCGATATCAACCTCGCGATCGCCGACAACGTGATCGTGATGGGCTTCAACGTCCGGGCGGAAGGCAAGGCCACGGAGATCGCCAACCGTGAAGGCGTGGACGTGCGCTACTACACGGTGATCTACCAGGCCATCGAGGAGATCGAGAACGCGCTCAAGGGCATGCTCAAGCCCGAGTACGAGGAAGTCGAACTCGGCAGGGCAGAGGTCCGCGAGGTGTTCAAGTCCTCCAAGGTCGGCACCATCGCCGGGTGTCGCGTCACTTCCGGCCAGATCCGGCGCAACGCGCGTGCGCGCCTGCTGCGGGACAACGTGGTGGTGGCCGAGGACCTCCCGGTCTCCTCGCTGAGACGGTTCAAGGACGATGTCGTCGAGGTCCGCGACGGGTTCGAGTGTGGTATGACGCTCGGCAAGTACAGCGACATCAAGGTGGATGACGTCGTCGAGACCTACGAGTACCGCGAGAAGCCGCGCGTGTAGCGCGAACCGGGGGCGCAAGCGATGCCTCTCGCTTCCGCCCCCGGTTCACCCGCCCGCGCCAGACCAGCGAGGACACCATGTACGTTGGGGCGCTCGAGCTCGATCTGTTGCTGGGCGATGTGCGGTCGCTCAAGCAGAAGCGGTCCGCGGTCCGGCCGGTGATCTCCGAGCTGCGGCGGCGTTTCGAAGTGGCGGCTTCCGAGGCCGGGCATGTCGACCTGCGGCGCAGGGCACTGCTCGGGGTGGCGACGGTTGCCTCGGATGCGGTGCACGTGCGGGACATTCTCGACGCGTGCGAGCGGCACGTGGCTGGACTGCCCGAGTTCGAGCTGCTGTCGGCTCGCAGGAGGTGGCTCGGCCCGGAGGATTGACAGGCTTGTGCCCAGGTCGGGTTGTGTATCCGGTGCCGGTTGCGACCGGGAACCGGGGGAGGCCTCGCGCGGCGGACGCCGGCGGTATCGTGGCGCGCGCCGTCGCGGAGGTGCACGATTCGCCGAGCACGGCGCAACGAGTTGTGGAGAGGGGCTATGGCTGATCACGCTCGCGCTCGGCGACTGGCCAAGCGCATCGGACAGGTTGTCGCGTCCGCGATCGAGCACGAGATCAAGGATCCCAGGTTGGCGGGTGTCACCATCACCGACGCCAAGATCACGGGGGATCTCCGCGACGCGACGGTGTACTACACGGTGCTCGGCGAGAACCTGGAGGCCGTGCCGGACACCGCGGGCGCGGCCGCGGCGCTTGCGTCCGCGCGTGGCGTCCTGCGGAGCAAGGTCGGTGAGAGCATCGGCGTGCGGTTCACCCCGACGCTGAGCTTCGTGCCCGACTCCGTTCCCGCTGACGCGCAGCGGATCGACGAGCTGCTCGCCAAGGCCAAGGAAGCCGACGCCGAGGTGGCCCGCAGGGCGACGGGTGCAGAACCGGCTGGTGACCCGGATCCGTACAAGCCGGACGAGGGCACCGACACCAGCGACTGAGCGGCAGCGGCGAGCGCGCCTGCCACGCTGGACGTCACCTCGGCCGCAAGCCTTCTCGGGTGGTCACTTCGGTGGTTTGCTCGCCACCACCAGATCCCGCACGATCGCGTGATCCACGCGGTGGCGGAACCCGTCGAACGGTGGCCTGTCGTGGACGGCCAGGCCGGACCGGCTCAGCAGCCCGGTCAGCTCCTCCCTGGGCAGTGTGTAGGTGTTCCACGAGATCGCCATTGCACCGCCCGGCCGGAGCAGCCGCTCCCAGACCGGCACTGCAGCCGTCAGCAGCTCGCGCGGGCTGCGGGACAGCGAGGTGGCTTCGTCCGGAGTGTGTCTGCGGCTGCTGTGCTGGACGCCGTATGGGGCGTCGGCGACGACCAGATCGAAGGACCGTGCGGGGTAGAGCTCGTCGAGTACCAGCGTGTCCACGTTGCGGAAGCTCAGCTGCTGCACGTCACCGGCCTTGTACGCGTCCTTGGTGGCCGCGTAGGTGATATCCAGCCTGCGGCCGAGCCTGCGCTTGTCCTTGCGGAGCTGGCCGGAGTCGGCGGTGTGCTTGATCCGCTTGTCCTTCAACCACGTCTTGATGAACCGCTCGTACTGCTCGAAATCCTTGCCGTCGGCCTCGCCACCGACGGCGTCGAAGCCGTACATCATCGCCTGGTTGAGCGTGGTCCCCCTGCCGCACAGCGGGTCGAGAAGCGCGAGCCGCTTGCTCAGCATCGCCGCCGGTCGGTGCATGCCGAGGCACGCCATGTTGAGCAGCAGTTTGGTGAACATCTCGTTGGTCTTGCCCGAGTACTTCTGGATCGTGAGCAGATCGGAGTCGAAGCGGTCGAGGGGCGCGAGCGAAACCGGACGCAGCAGCGGGGCAGCTTCCCCGGCCGAGTCGGCGTTCCCGGCGGTATCCGGGCCGGTCAGCTCGAACAGGGCATACACGCTCGACAGGTTCGACAGCAACGCGATGTCCCGCTCGCTCAGCGGCTCCTGCGCCGTGAAGGTGACGTAGTCGACGCCCGCGATCCGGGTCTGGTCGATGCCGTCGATCTCACCGTCGAGGGCGCGCTCGCTGAACGCGGCGAGCTCCGCGCGTAGCAGCGCGGGCGAGGCGTCGGCGTATACCCGGTTCGCCGCGGGCAGCAGGAGGATCGCGTACCGCGTCATGGCTTCCTTCGTGACGACTTGTTGAGGACTCGCTGGTGGTTGGTGATGACCTGCGCGCTGACTGCCGCGCGCTCGTGGCCGGAGGCGCCACGGTGGCGGCCGGGAACCATCGTATCCGGCGCGGATCCGGCACCGGTCCGGTGTGCGCCCGCCGCGGCATGGCTGGGGGTGGCGAGGTGTGGCGGGTGATGTGTCGTACCGCACGTACCGGTCCGGCCGGGCGGGTCGGGCTGCGACGCTGAGCTCCGGTGCGTGGAGGGCTCGCTGATCGGGACACCTTCCCGTGCCGTGCCGATCGTTCGTGCCGCTCGAGGAAGGGTGGATCCCCGGCGTGCCAGCGCAGCGCGTGCCCCTCTCGGTTGCCGGTGCCGGTTCCTGGCTGATCTGGTTCACCGCCGCCGTGGTGTACGTACTGGCCGTGTTCCACCGCACGTCACTCGGGGTGGCCGGGTTGGAGGCAGCCGAGCGATTCGGTATCGGGCCTGCGGCGCTGAGCTCGTTCACCGTGCTCCAGCTCGCCGTGTACGCCACGATGCAGGTGCCGACCGGCGTGCTGGTGGACCGGTTCGGCCCGCGGCGGGTGCTGACCGTGGCTGCCCTGCTGCTCGGAACCGGCCAGGTGCTGATCGCGGTCGCGGGTAGCTACCCGCTGGCTCTGCTGGCCAGGGGTGTACTGGGGTTGGGGGACGCGTTGACGTTCATCTCCGTGCTGCGGCTGGCGGCCAATCACTTCCCAGCCAGGCAGTACCCGATCGTGGCCACACTCACCGGTGCGTTGGGATTCGCGGGCAACCTCGCGGCCACGGTGCCGCTCGCGCTGCTGCTCGGCGGTCCCGGCTGGATCGTCACGTTCCTGTTCGCCGGCGCCCTGACCCTGGCCTACGCCGCGATGGTGCAGTGGCGTGTCCTCGACACCCCGAACACCCGTTCGCAGCCGCGGGACGAGCGAGGGTCGCTGTCGGTGCGCGCGATCGGCACGCAGGTCGCCCAAGCCTGGTCGGTCCCGGGAACCCGCGTGGGTTTCTGGACACACTTCTCCACCATGTTCGCGCCGATGGTGCTCAAGTTGCTGTGGGGTGTCCCGTTCCTGGTCGAGGCGCAGGGGCGCGGCAGGGAGCAGGCCAGCGGCATCATCATGACGCTGGTGATCGCCGCGATGGTGACCGGCCCGGCGGTTGGGGCGATCATCGGTCGCTGGCCAGCCGCCCGCATGGTGCTGGTTGTCGGTTACCTCGCGGGCGCGGTCGTGACATGGTCGGTGTTGCTGAGCTGGTCGGGGGTAGTGCCGCTCGGTGTGCTGCTGCCGTGCTTCGCGTTCCTCGCGCTGGGGGGACCGGTGTCGACGGTCGGTTTCGCCCTCGCCCGCGACTACAACCCGATCGGTCGAGTCGGCACCGCGACCGGCGTGGTGAACATGGGGGGTTTCGTGGCGACAACCGTGGCCGCGCTCGCGATCGGTGTGGTGCTCGAGCTCACCGGGGGGAACTACCGGCTCGCGTTCCTCGCGATGGTGGCGATGCTGGTGCTGGCGGGCTACCGGCTGCTGGTGTGGTTGCTGCGCGCGCGTGCTGCGGTGCTCGCCGCGCAGGCCAGGGGCGACGACGTGCCGGTCCTGCTGCGCAAGCGCCTGTGGGACCGGCCGGCCCCGTCGTGACCACCCGGCATTGGGTGCCCGGACGCGGGGCCCGGACGCGGGGCCCGGACGCGGGGCCCGGCTGCGGGGCACCGGGGCGCGGGTAATGTACCGGTACCGTGCAGGCGATGCAGCATCACGACAGCCGCGGAGTACGGCCCGGCCTGTTCGTTGTCGACAAGCCGGCGGGGATGACCTCGCACGACGTGGTCGCGCGTATCCGCAAGATCGTGGGCACACGCAAGGTTGGGCACGCGGGCACCCTCGACCCGATGGCCACGGGCGTGCTCGTGATCGGTGTCGAGCGGGCTACCAAGATCCTCGGGCACCTGACCCTCGACCGGAAGTCCTACCTGGCCACGATCACGCTGGGAGCGGCAACGACCACCGATGACGCCGAGGGCGAGCCGCTGGGTGAAGCCGGGGCCTGTGAGTTGGCCGAACTCACCGATGAGCGGATCGATGCCGCGGTCGCCGAGCTCACCGGCGATATCGAGCAGGTGCCGAGCGCGGTGAGCGCGGTCAAGGTGGACGGAGTGCGGTCCTATGCCAGGGTGCGGGCTGGGGAGCAGGTGGACCTTCCCGCTCGCCCGGTCACCGTGTACCGCTTCGATCGCCTCGCGCTGCGCAGGGAAGCCACCGGACCGGATGACGCGTCCGAGCCGGGCACGGCGAACCGTATCGAGCTGGATGTGCTGGTGGACTGCTCGTCGGGAACCTACGTGCGCGCGCTCGCCCGCGATCTGGGTGCCGCGCTCGGCGTCGGCGGGCACTTGACGGCGCTGCGGCGGACCGCTGCCGGGCCGTTCGGGCTGGCCGAGGCACGCACCCTCGATCAGCTGGCTGAGCGGTCGGAACCGGCGTTCGGCCTGGACGACGTAGTGGCGCGGGCGTTCCCGCTGCGCTCGGTGGACGCGGCGACCGCGCGGGCGGTGCGGCACGGGCAGCGGATACCGGCGGCGGGCTACCACGGCACCTACGGCATCGTGGACCCCGATGGTCGGGCGCTCGCGCTCGCCACCGATGAGGGGCCTCGATGCACGTTCCAGGTAGTGCTTGCGCCGGCGTGAAGTAGGCGGCAGTCGCGGCACCGGTGCCGCGGCGCGCCCCGCCGTGTGGCGGAGCGTGTCCCTCGATACGCTCGTGGCCGTGCAGCGTTGGCGAGGACTCGAGGACCTGCCCGGGAACTGGGGACGGTGCGTGGTGACCATCGGCGTGTTCGACGGCGTTCACCTCGGGCACCAGGAGCTGATCCGCAGGACCGTGGAGGTCGCCAGGGAGCGCGACCTTCCCAGTGTGGTGCTGACCTTCGACCCGCACCCCTCCGAGGTGCTGCGTCCGGGAAGCCACCCGGCGCAGCTCACGACCCTGCGCCGGAAGGCCGAGCTGATCGAGTCGCTCGGGGTCGATGTGATGTGCGTCCTGCCGTTCACCCTGGAGCTGTCCCGGTTGACCGCCGACGAGTTCGTGCACGAGATCCTGGTCGACCGGTTGCACGCCGCCGTGGTGGTCGTCGGGGAGAACTTCACCTTCGGTGCGAAGGCAGCGGGGGACATCACGTTGCTGCGCGAGCTGGGCAGGCGTTTCGGCTACGTGGCCTACGGAGCCGAGTTGCAGGGCGCGCAGGTGGAGGGGGGCAGTGCCGCGGGGGAACTGCTGCAGGGCGAGATCACCTACTCGTCGACCTATATACGTTCCTGCATCGACGCGGGTGACGTGGCTGCCGCGTCTGCGGCTCTCGGTCGGCCGCACCGGCTGGAAGGCATCGTGGTGCGGGGGGACGGGCGCGGCAACGCGCTGGGGTACCCGACAGCCAACCTCGCGACACCGCGGTTCGCCGCGATCCCGGCCGACGGGGTCTACAGCTGCTGGTTCAACTGCGCGACGCATCCCGAACAGCCGTTGCCCGCCGCGGTTTCCGTCGGCACCAACCCCACCTTCTCGGGCAGGGAGCGCAGTGTGGAAGCCTACGTCCTCGGGGTGGACGAGGATTTCTACGGCCAGCATGTATCGCTGGATTTCGTGGCGCGGTTGCGGGACATGGTGGGGTTCGCTACCACTGGGGAGCTGGTCGACCAGATCGGCGCAGACGTCGAGCACACCCGCGCCACCCTGGGCCTGGCGTGATCACCCGCGGGTGCGGCGGGGATCGTCCTTGGGCACGGCTGGTGCGGTGTCGCGGCTGGTGCGGCGAGTGACACAGGGGAAGGCAGACGGTGGAGGAGATCAGCGCTATTCAGAAGAATATCGAGCTGCAGCGCCAGTGGTACGGTGAGCCGCTCGGTGACCGTGTGCGCAGGTTGATCGTCGCGTTCGACGTCTCGCAGGCCTACCTCGCCGAGGTGCTCGGCATTAGCGCCCCGATGCTGAGCCAGGTGATGAGCGGGCGGCGGGCGAAGATCGGTAACCCCGCCGTGCTCGCGCGGTTGATCATGCTGGAGCGCAAGGTCCTCACGCCTGGTGTGGCGGCGGGCGTGCGTGAGGCGATGATCCGGGCGATGGACGAGGTGCGTGACTCGACCCCCTCGGTCGGGCGCGACGACCTCCCCGTCCACCGGGGGATCGAAGAGTCGACGTTGCTGGCCGTGCTGCGCGATATCGCCGATGGCGAGGATCTGGTGGCCGCCTCGGAGCGGTTGGGCGGCGACTTCCCGGTGGTCGCCGACCTGCTGCGCAGGGCAGCGAACGCGGAGTAAAGCATGCGGCTGTTCACCGCCATCGTGCCGCCGCGGGAGGTCCTGGACGACCTCGATGCCGAGCTCGGCAGGCACGGTCGCCGTGCCTCGGGGGAACACGAGCCGCTGCGCTGGGTGGCGGCGTCGCTGTGGCACGTCACGGTGGCCTTCTACGGTGAGGACGATCCCGGGCGCCGCACCCGGATGCTGGGCAGGGAGGTAGCCGGGCACCGCGCCGTCGAACTCCGGCTCGACGGTGCGGGCACCTTCCCGGGGGTGCTCTGGGTCGGCATCACCGGGGACCGCGAGCGGCTGCGCGCTGTGGCGCGCGCCGCGGGTGTCGACGAGAGCGCGCGGCCGTACCACCCCCACCTGACGCTGGCGCGTGGAAAGGGGCGCACGGCCAACACCACGGCGCGCCGCTGGGCGGAGGCGCTGGCGGGCTATCGGGGGCCGGTCTGGACGGCCCGCGAGCTGGTGTTGATGCGCAGCGAGCTGTACCGGGACGGGCCGCGGTACACCGAGGTGGAGCGTTTCCCGCTGGCCACCGAGTGACCTGCTCCGGCGTGACCGGCAGCGCGACCGGCGGTGTGACCGGGGACGGGAACGCCTCGGCAGATGTGCTGGGCAGGTTACCTGATACGCTGGACAATCGGGTCAGGCTGTAGTCCGTGACGGCGTGACCCCCGGGCCTCCTCCCGGCGGAACCCCCGGTGAGGTGCCGGTCGAGTCCCCGGAGGCTCGGCGACCGCATCGCGGCCGCGACCGGGGCGAGGTCTCGGCAAGGAATCCGTACCGGAGGCCAGCGGGCATCCGGTAGTACACGGTACGAGGAACAAGGAGTATCGCGTGGCGCTGTCCACCCAAGAGAAGCAGGAAGTGCTGAAGGATTTCGGCCTGCACGAGTCCGACACGGGCTCCCCCGAGGCGCAGGTCGCGCTGTTGACCAAGCGCATCGTCGGGCTGACCGAACACCTCAAGGAGCACAAGCACGATCACCACTCTCGCCGTGGTCTGTTGTTGCTGGTCGGCCGTCGCCGCCGACTGCTGGACTACCTCAAGCAGGTGGACATCGAGCGGTACCGGGCGCTGATCCAGCGTCTCGGGGTCCGCAGGTGAGATGCTGATGACATAGTTGGCGCAGGGGACGCTCCGTGTCGCGTAGCGGCCGGACCGTGCAGCGCACGGAGCCTCCCCTCGTCCTACAACCACACGAGACTAAGGAGGGCAGGGCTGGAACGTGCGAGGGAGCGCAATCGCCGGTCCTCGGTGGTGGTTTCCGGATATCCGGGCTCGTCATGGTGGCCCCCGGAGACTTCGATCGATGACCGGCCTCGTCTCTCGCTCGCCCATCCACATCAGAGGTGGGACCGCGGCCCTGCTCGTCATTGACGAGGAGACACATCTACATGACTGAAGCCGTTGTACACGAGACGGAAGCCGTCATCGACAACGGGACGTTCGGCACCCGCACCGTCCGCTTCGAAACCGGCCGGCTGGCCAAGCAGGCGGCCGGTGCCGTGGTCGCGTACCTGGATGACGAGACCATGCTGCTGTCGGCGACGACCGCGTCGAAGCAGCCGAAGGAGCAGCTCGATTTCTTCCCGCTCACCGTGGACGTCGAGGAGCGGATGTACTCGGTTGGCCGTATCCCCGGGGCGTTCTTCCGCCGTGAAGGGCGGCCATCCACCGACGCGATCCTGACCTGCCGCCTGATCGACCGGCCGCTGCGGCCGTCGTTCGCCGACGGGCTGCGCAACGAGGTACAGATCGTGATCACGGTGCAGAGCCTGCACCCCGGTGACCCGTACGACGTGCTGGCGATCAACGCCGCTTCGGCATCGACCCAGATCGGTGGCCTGCCGTTCTCCGGGCCGATCGGCAGCGTGCGGATCGCGCTGATCGATGGTCAGTGGGTCGCGTTCCCCACCTGGGAGCAGCTGGAGCGGGCCACCTTCAACATGGTGGTCGCGGGGCGCCTCATCGACGGTGGCGCGGGCGCCACCGACGAGGACGTGGCGATCATGATGGTGGAGGCCGAGGGCACCGAGAAAACCCTGGACCTCGTCTCCGAGGGCGCTCCGGGCCCGGACGAGCAGGCGGTCGCCGCCGGTCTCGACGCGGCGAAACCGTTCATCCGCGAGCTGTGCCGGGCGCAGCAGCGGCTGGCCGACGCCGCGGGCGAGCCGGTGGGTGACTTCCCGCTGTACCCCGCTTACCAGCCGGACATCTACCAGGCCGTGGCCGACCTGGCCACCGACGAGCTGACCAGGGCGTTGAGCGTGTCGGGCAAGCAGGACAGGGACGACGCCATCGATGAGGTCAAGACCGAGACCCTCGCCAAGCTCGGCCTCGAGGAGGGCGAGACCTACGAGGGCAGGGACAAGGAGGCGAGCGAGGCGTTCCGCTCGCTGACCAAGCACCTCATCCGGCAGCGCATCCTGCGTGACCAGGTCCGTATCGATGGTAGGGGACTCACCGACATCCGGTCGCTGGCCGCCGAGGTCGGCGTGGTTCCCCGTGCTCACGGTTCGGCGTTGTTCGAGCGTGGCGAGACGCAGATCCTCGGCATCACCACGCTGAACATGCTGCGTTTCGAGCAGTCGCTGGACACGCTCTCGCCGGAGACCAGCAAGCGGTACATGCATCACTACAACATGCCCCCGTTCTCCACCGGCGAGACCGGTCGTGTGGGAACGCCCAAGCGCAGGGAGATCGGGCACGGCATGCTCGCCGAGCGCGCCTTGATCCCGGTGCTGCCGAAGCGTGACCAGTTCCCGTACGCGATCCGGCAGGTGTCCGAGGCACTCGGCTCGAACGGCTCTACCTCGATGGGCTCGGTGTGCGCGTCCACCATGGGGCTGCTCAACGCGGGCGTCCCGCTGAAGGCTCCGGTGGCAGGTATCGCGATGGGCCTGGTCTCCGACGAGGTGGACGGCACGACGTCCTACGTCGCGCTGACCGACATCCTCGGCGCGGAGGACGCCTTCGGCGACATGGACTTCAAGGTCGCGGGCACCAAGGACGTCATCACCGCGTTGCAGCTGGACACCAAGCTCGACGGCATCCCCTCGGACGTGCTGGTCAGCGCCTTGGGTCAGGCCAAGGACGCGCGGCTGACGATCCTGGATGTGATGAACGAGGCGATCGCCGAGCCGGACGAGATGAGCCCGTACGCGCCGCGTGTCACCCAGGTGACCGTGCCGGTGGACAAGATCGGCGAGGTCATCGGGCCGAAGGGCAAGATGATCAACTCGATCACCGAGGAGACCGGCGCGGAGATCTCGATCGAGGACGACGGCACGATCTACGTCGGCGCCACCGACGGCCCGTCCGCCGAAGCGGCGATCGACAAGATCAACGAGATCGCCAACCCGCAGCTTCCGAAAGTCGGGGAGCGCTTCCTGGGAACCGTGGTCAAGACGGCGGCATTCGGCGCCTTCGTCTCGCTGCTACCCGGCAAGGACGGCCTGATACACATCTCGAAGCTGGGCAACGGCAAGCGCATCGACAAGGTAGAGGATGTCGTCAACGTCGGGGACAAGATCCGCGTGGAGATCTCCGACATCGACCAGCGCGGCAAGATCAGTCTGGTACTGGTCAGCGAAGAGGATGACGCCGAGGCCTCCGGCTGACCCGCTGAGCTACCAGCTCCACCACGGCGCGGTCACCCCCGAACCGGCTGGTGACCGCGCCGTGGTCGAACGTTCGGTACTGCGCTGCGGGTTACGCGTGGTCACCGAGCGGATGCCGGGGATGCGCTCGGCCGCCGTGGGTGTCTGGGTCGGCACCGGGTCGCGGGACGAACCAGTCGCGAGAGCGGGTGCCGCGCATTACCTGGAGCACATGCTGTTCAAGGGCACGGGCAGGCGTGACGCGACCGGCATCGCCGAGGAGATCGACACCGTCGGTGGGGAGCTGAACGCGTTCACCGCCAAGGAACACACCTGCTACTACGCCCACGTACGGGACCACGACCTGCCTCTGGCGGTCGATCTGCTTACTGACCTGGTGTTCGACGCCGCGTGTCGCGACGCCGATGTGGACACCGAACGAGGTGTGATCCTCGACGAGATCGCCATGCGCGACGACGATCCCGAGGACCTGCTGCACGAGATGTTCCTGCGGTCGATGCTCGGCGACCATCCCGTGGGTCGCTCGGTGCTCGGTACCCACGATTCGGTCGCCGGTATGAGCGCGGCGGCACTGCGCGTTTTCTACCGCGACCACTACCGGCCGCCGAACATGGTGCTCGCCGCCGCGGGCAACATCGACCACGAGCGGCTGCTCGGTCTGGTTCGCGAGGCGCTTGATGACCGGTTTCCCGATGCGGAGCCGGTGGGGCCCAGGCAGGGAAGCCGGGATACGAACGACTACGGGTGCGGCGATGGCCTGGTTCTCACCGGAGACGACATCGAGCAGGCCCATCTCATGCTCGGCGCGCCCGGCCTGGACCGGCACGACGAGCGCCGGTACGCGTTGGGCGTGCTCAATGCCGCCCTCGGCGGGGGCACGAGCTCCCGGCTCTTCCAGGAGGTCCGCGAGCGACGCGGTCTGGCGTACCAGGTGTATTCCTCGATCGCCAGCTATGCCGACACCGGGCATGTCGCCGTGTACGCGGGGTGCCAGCCGGGCAGGCTGGGCGAGACCACCGCGGTGATCAGCGAGGTGCTCGCCGGGGTCGCCGAACACGGTCTGGATGCTGCCGAGCTCGACCGTGCCAAGGGCCAGCTGCGGGGCGGGCTCGTCCTCGGCCTGGAGGACACCGCAGCCAGGATGACCCGGTTGGGCAAGAACGAGTTGAACTACGGCAGGCACATCGATGTCGAGGAGGCGCTGACCCGGATCGACGCGGTCGGCGTCGGCGAGGTGGCCGAGCTCGCCGGGTGGGTAGTGCCGCGACCGGGCGCCGCCCGTGCGGCGGCGGTCGTCGGCCCGTACGCTCACATCGACGAACTGCCCGACGAGCTGCGCGAGGTGATGGGATAGATGAGTGGTGGGATCCGTGTCGGGGTGCTCGGCGCCAACGGGCGAATGGGTGCCACGGTCTGCGAGGCCGTCGACGGTGCCGGCGACATGACGCTGGTGGCCACTGTGGACGAATCGGACGCGCTCTCGGCGTTGACCGACGCGGGCGCGGAAGTCGCTGTGGATTTCACCCACCCCGAGGCCGTGATGGACAACCTGCGTTTCTGCGCCGAGGCCGGCATCCACGCCGTCGTCGGTACCAGCGGTTTCGACGAAGCGAAGCTGGCCACGGTGGACGGTTGGGTCGCAGGAACCGGTACCGGTGTGCTGATCGCACCGAACTTCGCGCTCGGCGCGGTGCTGACGATGCGGTTCGCCGAGGTCGCCGCCCGGTACTTCGAGACCGCCGAGATCGTCGAACTGCACCACAATCGCAAGGTGGATGCCCCGTCAGGGACAGCGGCCCACACCGCGCGGTTGATCGGCCAGGCACGCGAATCAGCGGGCCTCGGCGCCAACCCCGACGCGACGACTTCGGCGATGCCGGGTTCCCGAGGGGCGGACGTCGCGGACGTGCCGGTGCACTCGGTACGGCTGGCCGGGCTGGTTGCCCACCAGGAAGTGCTGTTCGGTTCGGCGGGTGAGACGCTGACGATCAGGCATGACTCGCTGGACCGCGCGTCGTTCATGCCCGGTGTACTGCTGGGAGTCCGGCAGGTTCCCTTACGCCCCGGCCTGACCGTCGGGCTCGACAAACTGCTGGATGTCTAGGGGGTCGCTGCCCGGGACCGAGGCGGGCGAGAGCAACGGGCCGGGCGAATTGGAACAGGTGAGGACACGCGCTGTGCGGAACACGACATTGATCACCGCCGTGGTGTTCACCGCGGCGCTCGGGCTGTACGTGGTGCTGCTTGCTGGCCGAGGAATCGAGCTGGTGCGTACCGGGGAGACGGCGGCGGTGCTGCTTGGCGCTGGAGTGCTGCTGTTGCCGCTGATCGGGATCTGGGCCGCGGTGGCCACCTGGCGGTCCGGACTGCGTGTCCAGCGGCTCGCCCGCACCTTGGCGGCTGAGGGCGGGCTGCCGGACGTGTCCGAGTTGCCGCGCAGGCCGAGTGGCAGGATCGACAGGGACGCCGCGGACGGCTGGTTCGAGCAACGCCGCGCCGAGGTGGTGGAGGATCCGACCAACTGGCGGTGCTGGTACCGGCTGGCCTATGCCTACGACATCGCCGGGGATCGCCGCAGGGCGAGGGAGACGATGCGGCGGGCGCTGGAGCTGGCCGACCGCAGCTGAACTCAACTCGCGCCGTGGGCGGGCTCGGTCACCCGCAACTCGAGGGTGCCGAACAGCCGCATCTCGCGGAGCGTGACCCCGCCGGTGTCCAGCGTGCGGACCGTGCCGTCCGGATGCCACCCGATGTCGCGGTAGAAGCTCAGCGTGGCCGAGTCGGATTCGGCCACCCACGTCATCCCCCGGTTCGCGCCGCGCGAGCGCAGGGCGCGTGCCGCGGCGGCGATGAGCCTGCCGCCGTGTCCCCTGCGTTGCCACCGCGGTTCGACGAGCGCGGTCGCTATCAGGCCGATATGGACCGAGTCCTCCGGCAACTCCCCCCGCGGCCCCGCGAGCTCCTCCTCAGGAGCCGGGCCGGACACCGAGAATCCCACCGTGTGGCCACCTTCGGTGGCCACGAACACGTCTGTTTCCGGGTGGCCGATCGCCTCGCGCCACTCGCGCTCGACGTCGCCGGAGTCCAGTGCCTCCAGCGCGGCCTGGTCCAGCACCTCCTGGTAGGCGAAGCGCCAGGTGTCCCGCTGGATGCGGGCGATCGCGGACGCGTCGTCGGGCGCGGCGAGGTGGACAGCTACGCGGGCCATACCCGCAACCTACCTGCCACGCCTCGGTCGGTGGTGTCGGTGGGGCGTGACACGATGCGGCCCATGCGCACCATCAGTTCCCAGTCCGCGCGCCGGATCGCGCTGGCGGCGCAGGGTTTCGCCGATCGCGCTCCCCGCACCACACCGACCAGGACACACCTGCGTAGGGTGCTGTCCCGGACCCAGCTGTTCCAGCTCGACTCGGTCAACGTCGCATTCCGCGCGCACTATGCGCCGTTGCTGGCTCGGCTGGGCCCGTACCCGACGCGGGTGGTCGACGACGCCGCGTGGTCGGATTCGGCGCGCAGGCCACGCATGCTGGTGGAGTACTGGGCGCACGAGGCCAGCCTGATCCCGGTGGAGGACTGGCCGTTGCTGCGGTTCCGGATGCGCGACCTGGAGCGGCACTACCGCGAGCACCCCCGGTCGGTGCTGCACACTTCCGACGATGCGCCCCGGATCGCCGACGAGGTGCGGGCGGCTGTGAAGGAGTTCGGACCGATCGGTGCCGGGGCGCTGGAGCGTGAGCTGGGGCGGTACGGTGATCGCCGCACGCGCGGCACGTGGTGGGACCGCTCGGACGTCAAGCGGGTCTGCGAGTGGCTGTTCGCTATCGGCGAGCTCACTACAGGCACCCGCCGGGGGTTCGAACGATGCTACGACCTCCCGGAGCGGGTCCTGCCCAGCAGCGTGCTCACCGCCGGAGAGATCGACACCGCCGATGCCGTGCGGGAACTGACCGCCAAGGCCGCCGTGGCGCTGGGTATCGCCACCGAAGGCGACCTGCGTGACTATTACCGGATCGAGCCGGCGCGCAGCAAGCGCGCCGTCGCCGAGCTGGTGGAGGACGGTGTCTTGGAACCGGTCGCAGTCCAGGGGTGGCGCGAGCAGGCTTACCGGCACGCCGCGGCGCGGGTGCCGCGCGCGGTCACCGGAAGGGCACTGCTGTGCCCGTTCGACCCGCTGATCTTCAACCGCGAACGCACACGGCGGCTGTTCGGTTTCCACTACCGCATCGAGATCTACGTCCCCGCGTCGCGGCGGACCTACGGTTACTACGTGTTCCCGTTCCTGCTCGACGGCTCGCTCGTCGCGCGGGTCGACCTCAAGTCGGACCGGACGGCAGGCGTGCTGCGCGTGCAGGGGGCATTCGCCGAGCCCGGGGTGGATCTCGGTCGGGTCGCTGCCGAACTGGCTGGGGAGCTGCGGTCGACAGCGGAGTGGCTCGGACTCGGCGAGGTCGTCGTGGCCGAGCACGGTGACCTGGCAGGGAAGCTGCGGTCGGCGGTGCGCGGGCGTTAGTCGGGCTCCCCCTCCTGTTGGTGCTGCTCCCCCTCCTGCCGGTTGTGGGGGCGGTACGGCGTCCATGGGCCCGTGCCTTGCAGCGCCGATTGCAGTGCCTGCGAGACATAGGTGTTCAACGACACTCCCTGCGCCGCGGCCGCGTCCTCCGCCTTGCTCTTGAGCTGGTCGAGCAGCCGTAGCGTCATCCGGCTGATGTCGCCCTGCTGAGTGCCTTCGCTGAACGGAGCGGAGTTCGGGGCAGCCCCGGCCTGCGGGGGCCCTGACGGGCTGACCACGACACGCACGTCGCGGCCCCGCAACCGGACGTCCACCTCGTGGTGCTCCAGTTGCGCGCTCACCTCGGCGGCCAGGTCGGAAAGGGCGGTCATCAACGTCAGCCGCATCGCGGGTTCGAGGGCACCCGAGAGCGTCTCCGCAGCCTTGCGGGTGTGCTCGTCTCCCGCCGCCGCGGTCGCCGTGAGGTCCTCGCGCAACGAGGAGATATACGGTGTCAGGTCCATGACATCACAGTGACAGCACAAGTGACATCACGTCAACGCTGCGCGTGGGGCCGCGACGGTGGGGGTGAGCCGAAGGACTCCTTCGGTACCGGATATGTACCCAAGGGGCCCTTCGGCTCGCCCCGGACGCCGGGAGGTGGTTCGGCAGTCGAGACCTCCCTGGCGGGAGGCCCCGCCTGCCGAATGGCGTCCGGACCAACCGCTGTGTCCCCCTTCGAGCTCTGGTCCGGACGCCGGGAGGTGGTTCGGCAGTCGCGACCTCCCTGGCGGGAGGCCCCGCCTGCCGAATGGCGTCCGGACCAACCGCTAGGCTCAGTGGGTAAGCCCTGAGCGGGCACTGCAGTCGAGATACGGGGATCGGTGCTAACAGTGGCAGAAACGGTATCGCCGAAGGTCCAGCTCGTCGCCAAGACCGAGTTCTTCCCACCCCCGGACATCCCGTGGTCCACCGACGCCGATGGTGGTCAGGCCCTCGCGGAGTTCGCAGGCCGAGCCTGCTACCAGTCGTGGAGCAAGCCCAACCCGAAAACGGCCACGAACGACGGCTACCTGAGCCACATCATCTCGGTGGGGCACCTGTCGGTCCTCGAACACGCGTCGGCCAGCTTCTACATCACCGGCATCTCGCGTTCGCTGACCCACGAGCTGATCCGGCACCGGCACTTCTCCTACTCGCAGCTCTCGCAGCGCTACGTTCCCGAGCGTGAAGCGGCGTTCGTGGAGCCGGAGGTCATCGCCAACGACCCCGAGTTGCACGAGAAGTTCCTCGCCGCCGCCCAGGCCAGCCAGGACGTCTACAACGAGCTGCTCGCCGGGCTGGAGCAGCGGTTCGCCGACGAGCCCAACGCGACGCTTCGGCGCAAGCAAGCGCGGCAGGCCGCCCGCACCATCCTGCCGAACGCCACCGAAACCCGGATCGTGGTGACCGGCAACTACCGGGCATGGCGACACTTCATCGCCATGCGCGCCACCGAGCATGCCGATGTCGAGATCCGCGGGCTCGCCGTGGAATGCCTGCGGCAGCTCCAGAAGGTCGCGGAGAACGTGTTCGCCGACTTCACCATCTCGGCCCTGCCCGACGGCACCGAGGTCGCCAGTTCCCCACTGGTGACCGAGGGCTGAGCCGATGCGCAGGCTCGCGATCGACGTAATGCCCGGCGAGTACGCCGTGGCCCGGCTCGACGCGCACGCGGAAGTGCCCACCGAGGTGTTCGCAGGGGCCGCGGGCTCGCTGGTCTCGGTGACCCGGACCGGCGAGGAGATCTCGGTGATCGGCCCGGCCGGTGTCGTGGCCGAGCTCGCCGGTGACACCGGCGTCGTGGAGCGAGGGTGGCGGCTGTTGTCGATACGGGGGCCGCTGGAGTTCACGCTGACGGGCATCATCGCGGCGATCGCCAGCGAGCTCGCCGCTGCCGGGGTGGCGCTGTTCTCGCTGTCCACCTTCGATACCGATCACGTTCTGGTCCGGCAGGACAACCTGACGCGTGCGACTCTCGCGTTGCAGGACGCCGGGCACGAGGTGCACGGGACGTAACGGATGCTGCTGGGGAGAGGTGAGACACGGTGACCGGCGCTTACGGTGTCGGCGACCACACGGACGGGCAACCGACGGATCCGGCAGGCGCTCGAGTGATCGCGGACCGCTACGTGCTGAAGCGCGAGTTGGGCCGCGGCGGCATGGGTGTGGTCTGGCGTGGGTATGACCAGGTGATCGGCCGCGAGGTCGCGATCAAGGAGATCCGGCTGCCGGAGGACGACGGGGGCGCGGTGGCCGCCAGGGTGCTGCGCGAGGTGCGCTCCGGGGGGCGGCTGTCCGATCCGACGGTGGTCACCGTGTTCGACGTGGTCACCCAGGGCGAGACGACGTTCATCGTGATGGAGCTGGTGGAGGCTCCGACCCTGGCGCAGCTGGTGGCCGCGCGTGGGCCGCTTCCGCCCGCTGAGGTGGCTGCGATCGGTGAACAGGTGCTCTCGGCGTTGCGGGCGGCGCACGATGCGGGGATCGTGCACCGCGACGTCAAACCGGGCAACATCATGGTCGGCGCGGCCGGTCGGGTGAAGCTGACCGATTTCGGGATCGCCCAGGCCGTCGACGATCCGCGGCTGACCACCAGCGGAACGCTGGTGGGTTCGCCAGCGTTCATGGCTCCGGAACGGGTGTCCGGGCGGGAGGCGGTGCCCGCCTCGGACCTGTGGGCGCTGGGTGCCTCACTGTTCTTTGCGGCAGAAGGGGTGGTGCCTTTCGAACGCGACTCGACGGCGGCGACGCTGCACGCGATCGTGTCCGAAGTGCCGTACCTGACGAGGGTGCAGGGGCCGCTGGCATCGGTCATCATGGGTTTGCTGGCGCCGGACCCGCGCGGCCGCATCTCGGCCGAGCAGGCGCGGCGGCTGCTGGTCCTGACAGGCAGCGGGGCGGGCCAGCTGGGTGCCCCGCCGCCCCAGGCCGTGGGCGGTAGGCAGCAGCCGCCGAACACGATGGCGGTCACCGCGCGGTCGACCGGCCCGGCCGCTCGGCCGCGCCTGCGGTGGCGCCTGGCCACGGCAGGTGGCGCCGTGGCCGCGGTAGGGCTGCTGGCAGCGGGCACCGCCTTCGGCCACTGGGTCGGCAGTCCCACCGAGGACGAGGCCCAGCTCCCCACGCTCACCAGAGGGAGCGAAGACGACGCCGACATCGCCTTCGGCTTCGACGGCGCGAGGGACGGCATTTGCGGCGTGGGGCAGATCGAGCCCGGGCGTCGGGTCACCGGCACCAACCAGGTCGACTGTGATGAGCCCCACGACTACGAGGTCTTCGACGTGGTCCGCAGCGTGGCCAGCAGCGACTCCCTCGCATCCCTCGGTGCGGATGGGATCCACCCCGAGTACCCGGGGGAGGAGGCGCTGGCCGAGTACGCCGAGCAGCGCTGCAAGCTGGCATTCGAATCGGACGCCATTGTGGCCGAGTACCAGGAACGGCCGAAGCAGGAGGTGCTCAGCTACCGAGCGCTCATCCCCACCGAGGAGCGCTGGACCAGGACCGACGAGGACGGCGAGCCGCGGAAGCTGTACCACGTCACCTGTGTGGTCACCCACCGCGACGGGGATCAGCTCGAGGGGCGGGTGAGCCGGTACCTGGAGTGAATGCGCGGGCAGGTACGCACGCTCCGGCCCGGCAGGGACGGGCGCGGGTCACGAGGTAACGTCTGGGGCATGCCCACAGCGTCAACTCCGCAGGCCCCCAGCGCCGCGCCCGGCCAGCCGTTCGGCCGTGTGATCACCGCCATGGCGACACCGTTCGACGCCGAGGGCGAGCTCGACCTGCACCGCGCGGCCGAGCTCGCCGAACACCTGGTGGAACTGGGCAATGACGGCCTCGTCGTCAACGGCACCACGGGGGAGAGCCCGACGACCAGTGACCGCGAGAAGTCCGACCTGGTGCGTGCCGTGGTCGAGGCGGTCGGTGACCGGGCCACCGTGATCTCCGGGGCGGGAAGCTACGACACCGCGCACAGCGTCGAGCTCGCGCGCGGCGCGGAGAAGGCGGGCGCGCACGGGATCCTGGTGGTGACGCCGTACTACTCGCGGCCAACCCAGGCAGGTTTGCACGCTCACTTCACCACCGTCGCCGACGCCGTCGACCTGCCGGTGATGCTGTACGATATCCCGCCGCGGTCGGTGGTGCCCATCGAGGTGGACACGCTGCGCAGGTTGGCCGAGCACCCCCGTATCCTCGCGGTGAAAGACGCCAAGGGCGACCTGCTGGCAGGCAGCGAGGTCATCGCCAACACCCACCTCGCCTACTACTCGGGGGACGACGCGTTGAACCTGCCGTGGCTGTCGGTCGGCGCGGCCGGTGTGGTGAGCGTGATCGGTCACGTGGTGGCAGGCAGGATCCGGGCCATGATCGAGGCGTACGAGAATGGGGACACCTCCACCGCTCGTACCAATCACCGAGGCATGCTGGCCGTACTACGTGCCTTCTCGCGGGTGGGCGGCGTGGTGTTCGCCAAGACGGCGTTGCGGCTGCGGGGTTTCGAGATCGGCCAGCCGCGACTCCCGCTGGTGCCTGCGAGCGAGGAGGTCGTCGACGCGATCTCCGCGGACCTCACGCAGGCCGGGGTGCCGCTGGGTACGAAGGAGGCCGACTGGCACGGTGCGCGAGTCGCCCACACCGACTCAGCTGCCGCGTACATCGCACCGACGACACACACCAGCGTGGGGAACTATCCACAGTGAGCGACGAGAACCAGAGTTTCGGGCCGGGGCCGACGAAGTCACCACCCCCGCTGCAGGACGGCGGGTTGCGCACTGTCGCGCTCGGCGGTATCGGCGAGGTCGGGCGCAACATGACGGTGTTCGAGCACGCCGGGCGGCTGCTCATCGTGGACTGCGGGGTGCTGTTCCCTGAAGATGAGCAGCCAGGAGTGGACCTGATCCTGCCTGATTTCCGGGCGATCGAGGACCGGCTGGACGACGTGGACGGCGTGGTGCTCACCCACGGCCACGAGGACCACATCGGGGCGGTGCCGTTCCTGCTGCGGATGCGCCCCGATCTGCCAGTGTACGGCTCCCGGTTCACGTTGGCTCTGCTCGAGGCCAAGTGCCGGGAGCACAAGCAGCGCCCCTCGCTGACCCAGGTCAGCGAGGGCGAGCGTGTCGCGGTCGGCGGGTTCGACATCGAGTTCTTCGCCGTGAACCACTCTATTCCGGACGCGCTGGCGCTGGCGATCCGCACCAGCGCGGGTACCGTGCTGCACACTGGCGACATCAAGCTCGACCAGCTGCCGCTCGACGGCAGGCTCACCGACCTGGCGGGTTTCGCCCGCCTCGGCGAGGAAGGCGTCGACCTGCTGTGCATCGACTCGACCAACGCCGAGGTCCCCGGGTTCGTCACCCCGGAGCGCGAGATCGGTCCGGTGTTGGAATCCGCGCTCAGTCAGGTCAAGCAGCGCGTCATCGTGGCCTGCTTCGCCAGCCACGTCCATCGCGTGCAGCAGGTGCTCGACGTGGCGCACCGGCACGGTCGCCGCGTGGCGTTCATCGGCCGCTCCATGGTCAGGAACATGGGCATCGCAGCCGACCTCGGCTTCCTGCAGGTTCCGGAAGGCCTGCTCATCGACGTCGACGAAGCCGCCAACCTGCCGGAATCGAAAGTGATCTTCGTCTCCACCGGCTCGCAGGGTGAGCCGCTGTCGGCGCTGTCACGGATGGCGCGCGGTGAGCACCGCAACATCAGCCTGCGGCAGGGGGACACCGTGATCCTGGCCAGCTCGCTGATCCCCGGCAACGAGAACGCGGTGTTCCGGGTGGTCAACGCGCTGGTGCGGCTGGGAGCGACGGTGGTGCATCAGGGCAACGCCAAGGTGCACGTCTCAGGGCACGCCTCGGCAGGGGAGCTGCTGTTTCTGTACAACGCGATCCGGCCACGCAACGCGATGCCGGTTCACGGTGAGTGGAAACACCTCAGGGCCAACGCTGAACTCGCCGTACAGACCGGTGTCGACCGGAGCAACGTGGTGATCGCCGAGAATGGTGTGGTCGTGGACCTGGTCGACGGGCATGCCCGGCGCACGGGACGGCTCGAGGTCGGGCACGTCTACGTCGACGGCCTCTCCGTCGGGGATGTCGGTGAGTCCACACTGTCCGATCGCCTCATCCTGGGCGAGGGCGGGTTCATCGCGATCAACGTCGCCATCGATCACGCCACAGGGCGCGCGGTTTCGCCCCCCACCGTCTCCGGGCGCGGGTTCTCCGACGACCCCAAGGCGCTCGATGAGGTCGTACCGCTGATCGAGATGGAGCTCTCACGAACCGAGTCCGAGGGCATCGTGGACACCCACCGGGTCGCCCAGGCGGTCCGCAGGGTGGTGGGTAAGTGGGTCGGCGAGACCTACCGGCGACGCCCGATGATCGTGCCGACGGTCATCTCGGTGTGATTCCCGGTTTCCAGGGACTCGACCCGTCCGTGGGTCGGGTGGGGTCGACGAAGCGCGGGCGGTCCGGCTCGGCATAACGCAGCGGTACCAGCCCATCGACGATCCGCTGCATGATGCGGCGGTGGGCGCGCATGCCCGCCCCGGGTCGGTCGGGTTCCACGTCCGACAGATCCACCGGCGTCCCGAAGTGCACCCGGAACGTGGGGCGTCGCAACGGCGAGGTCAGCCCGGAGCGGGCGAGCGGCACGATGTCGGCGAGGCCGGAGACCGTCTCGGTTCCCCAGTACACTGCCTCGTGTGCGCCCCACTGGCTGATCGGGATCACGGTCGCCCCGGACGCCAGCGCGAGCCGTGCCGCGCCGGTCTTGCCGCGTTCCGGCCAGAGTCCCGGATCGCGGCTGATGCGGCCTTCCGGGTAGACCAGCAGCGGGGGCGCGTCGGGACGCACCTGCTCGGCCGCGCGTGTGAACTGTTCGAGCACGCTGCCCTTCCCCCGATCCACCCGCAGGTGCCCGCTCGACCGGAGCGCCTTGCCCAGCACCGGCGCGTCGAGTAACCCGCCTGCCAGCATGAACCGGGGTGCCAGGCCGAGCTGCCTGCAGGCGGCCATCAGCACCATCGGGTCGAACACGCCGATGTGGTTCGCCGCGAGCAGTAACGGGCGCTGCCGCGCGCGCTCCGGCACCGAGCCAGTGACCACCAGGTCACCCGCGAGCCGCACCATGGCGGTGTCCGCGGCAAGGAGGCTGCGCCAGATCGCGGGGGTCACGGTGGAAGCGGCCATCGGATCTTCGCTGACTTTCGCATGAGCCACCTGTCCTGTTCCTGCGACGCGTGTCAATGAGTGACCGGTAGCGCCCGGCGCGCCCGGAATCCGGCACGGACGCCGGTTTCGTGGGCCGCGATCCGGGTTTTTCATGGTATGTGGCGGGTTCGGTCGCCCGTTGACGGCCTGTCCGCCCCCATGTCACCCCGGGATTCTGATACACACAAGGGTATGGCGAGCGGAACCGGAACACGCAAGCGACGCGGCGCCCGCGCGACGGGTACGGCCAGCCGTTCGCGCAAGGCGGGGGGCGCGACACGTACCGGTTCGAACGCGCGGAAGGGCGGTGCGCGCAAGCGATCCTCCCGTTCCTCCGGCGGGTTCGGCCGAGCGATCCGCGCGAGCTGGAACGTGGCGGCGAAGGGAATCGGCGGGCTCGCGCGTACCGTAGGCCGCACCAGGGAACTTGAGCCGGAGCACCGCAGGGACGGGCTGGCCCTCGGGTTACTCGCGTTCGCGCTCGTCGCCGGCGTCGGCGTGTGGGTGCGCGCGGCAGGTCCGGTCGGGGACTGGGTGAATATCGCCGCACGGAGCGTATTCGGCGCGGGCGCGCTGTTCCTGCCGCTGGTGCTGGTGCTGGTGGCGACGCTGCTGATGCGAACCGAACCTCGCAGGGAAACGCGCCCCCGGTTGGTGATCGGCTCGCTGATCATCTCGGCAGCCACCCTCGGCCTGCTGCACCTGTTCCTCGGCAGGCCGAGTGAACACGAGGACATCATGTTCGCAGGTGGCTGGGTCGGTTGGCTGGCAGGCGACTTCCTCGCGCGCGGCGTCACCTGGTGGGTCGCGGTTCCGCTGCTGGTGCTCGCGCTGCTGTTCGGGGTGCTCGTGCTGACCGCGACGCCGGTGCGGCAGATCCCGGAACGGCTGCGCACCTGGGGCATGGACCCAGAAGAGGCGCAGGCCGAGCGGTCGGCGTCCGGTTCGACCGCGACGGGACGGGACCGGGGGCGCGACGCCGAGGCGGATCCGGAGTCGGTGCGGCTGCGCAAGCCCGCGCGCAGGCGGCAGGGCACCGGCGCGGGCGACACCGCGGAGCTGCCCGCCGTCGACGACGGATCCGGCGCGGCCGCTGCCGCGGGAACCGCTGCGGGCACCGCGGAACAGCAGGCGTCCGCGCCGACCGCCGGGAGGAAGAAGACCACCGGGAACCAGCAGCCGGAGCCCACGATCTCGGTGACCCGCACCGTCGAGGGGGACTACACGTTGCCGCCGCTCGACCTGCTGACACGGGGTGGTGCGCCGAAGGGGCGGAGCAAGGCCAACGAGTCCATGATCGAGGCGATCCGCGGGGTCCTCGACCAGTTCAACGTCGACGCCGACGTCACCGGCTGCGTCAGGGGACCGACGGTCACCCGGTACGAAGTCGAGCTCGGCCCCGGGGTGAAGGTCGAGAAGATCACCGCGCTGACCAAGAACATCGCCTATGCGGTGGCCACCGACAACGTGCGGTTGCTCGCGCCGATCCCCGGGAAATCGGCGGTGGGCATCGAGGTGCCCAACAGCGATCGGGAGAAGGTGCACCTCGGTGACGTGCTGCGCTCGCAGGAGGCGGTTGCCGACAGCCATCCGCTGGTGATGGGGCTCGGCAAGGACATCGAGGGGCAGTTCGTGACCGCCAACCTCACGAAAATGCCGCACCTGCTGGTCGCCGGGTCGACCGGTTCGGGTAAGTCCAGTTTCGTGAACTCGATGCTGGTGTCGCTGCTGGCCCGTGCCACCCCGGACGAGTGCCGGATGATCCTCATCGACCCGAAGATGGTGGAACTGACCCCGTACGAGGGGATCCCGCACCTGATCACGCCGATCATCACCCAGCCAAAGAAGGCCGCGGCCGCCCTTGCTTGGCTGGTCGAGGAGATGGAGCAGCGCTACCAGGATATGCAGGCCAGCCGGGTTCGGCATATCGACGACTTCAACGCCAAGGTGCGTTCGGGTGAGGTGACCGCGCCGCCGGGCAGCGAGCGCGAGTACCGCCCGTACCCCTACATCCTCGCCATCGTCGATGAGCTAGCGGATCTGATGATGACCGCCCCCCGCGACGTCGAGGACGCCGTGGTGCGGATCACCCAGAAGGCCCGAGCCGCAGGCATCCATCTGGTGCTGGCCACCCAGCGACCATCAGTGGACGTGGTGACGGGTCTGATCAAGACGAACGTGCCGTCCCGGCTGGCGTTCGGCACCTCCTCACTGACCGATTCGCGGGTGATCCTGGACCAGCAGGGTGCCGAGAAGCTGATCGGTATGGGTGACGCGCTCTACCTGCCGATGGGAGCCAGCAGGCCGGCACGGCTCCAGGGGGCGTTCGTCGACGACAGCGAGATCACCGAGATCGTGCGGTTCGTCAAGGAACAGGCCGAGCCGGATTACACCGAGGGGGTCACCGCAGCCAAGGCCGCGGAGAAGCGGGAGGTCGACGAGGATATCGGCGACGACCTCGACGTGTTGCTTCAGGCCGCGGAGCTGGTCGTCAGCTCGCAGTTCGGTTCGACCTCGATGCTGCAGCGCAAGCTCAGGGTCGGTTTCGCCAAGGCCGGCAGGCTGATGGACCTGTTGGAAAGCAGGGGGATCGTCGGGCCGTCCGAAGGGTCCAAGGCGCGGGAGGTAATGATCAAACCGGAGGATGTGAACTCGGCGCTCGACCTGATCCGGGGTGGGCCTAGCGAGGAGGAACCGGACCAGGACTGAGACCGTCCGGCGGTAGCTCGAGCAGCATGCGGGTGTTGCCGAGCGTGTTGGGTTTGGCGAACGGCAGGTCCAGGAACTCCGCCACGCCCGGATCCCGTGATCGCCGCATCTCCTCGTAGACCTCGGGCGGCACCGGGGTGCCCTCGATCGGTACGAAGCCGTGCCGGGAGAAGAACTCGGTCTCGAAGGTCAGCACGAAGATCCGTGGCAGGCCCAGTTCCCTTGCCTGCTCGATGAGCCGGACGATGAGCTTGTCGCCGATGCCGCGGCGCCGTACGGAGCGATCGACGGCCACCGTGCGGATCTCGGCGAGGTCCTCCCACAGCACGTGCAGCGCGCCGCAACCCACCACTGAACCCCGCTGATCGGCCACCCAGAACTCCTGCACGTCCTCGTACAGCGTGACCAGTTCCTTCTCCAGCAGCACCCGTCCGGAGTAGGAGTCGACGAGTGCCTTGATCCGGCCGACGTCGGCGATGCGCGCGCGCCGCACAGTGATCTCGGGGTCATCGGTGTCGCTGTCGAAGGGTCCGCCAGGGGCGCCTGCTGGAATCGTGGGCACGGGATCAATCTAACGCCGACCGCAGCGCGTACACACCACACGTGGCCGGAAGCTACCCTGACCGTTGTGCTTGCGCTACGAATGCTTCTTCCCACCGGGCCCGCGCCGTCGGGCGCGGACCGCGTCCGTGCCACCGACGTGCCCGACCTGCGAGCCGCCTCGTGAGTGACGAGGCGGTGGGAGCCGGAGCGCCGGGAGAGGGCAGCCGCCCGGAGCGGGTGTCGCCGATCAACGTCGCGAACCTGTTGACGGTGCTGCGACTGGCACTGGTGCCGCTGTTCCTCATCGCCCTGTTCAGCGGAGAGGACGGCGACTACGGGTGGCGGCTGGTGGCCACCGCGCTGTTCGCGCTGGCGGCGCTCACCGACCAGGTGGACGGCTGGGTGGCCCGTAGCCGGGGGCTGATCACCGACTTCGGCAAGATCGTCGACCCGATCGCAGACAAGGCGCTCATCGGGGCGGCGTTGCTCGGGCTGAGCCTGCTCGGCGAGCTCCCGTGGTGGATCACGATCGTGATCATCGCCCGCGAGCTCGGGGTCACGTTGCTGCGGGTCATCGTGATCCGGCACGGTGTCATTCCGGCCAGCAGGGGAGGCAAGGCCAAGACCACGGCGCAGATCGCGGCGCTGCTGCTGTTCCTGCTGCCGCTTCCCTCGGTGCTGGATCCGGTGAGCTGGACGGTGATGGGGCTCGCGGTGTTGCTGACGGTGGTGACCGGGATCGATTACCTGGTGCGCGCGCTGCGGGCCGCGGCACGGCGTCGGGGTGACGACTCCGCCACGGTGGAGGAGTAATGGCAAGCGGCGGGCAGCGAGACCATGCCGCGGATACCACCACAACGCAGGTGATCACGTCGCTGATCGAGCGTGGTCAGACTGTGGCCACCGCGGAGTCCATGACGGCTGGCGCGGTGTGCGCGCGGCTGACGTCGGTCGCTGGGGCCAGCGCCGCCGTGCGGGGCGGGCTGATCGTGTACGCGACGGAGCTGAAAGCCCGGCTCGCCGGGGTCGACGGCGAGCTGCTCCGGCGGCACGGGCCGGTGCATCCGGAGGTGGCCACGGAGCTGGCAGGGGGAGCGGTCACGGTCTGCGGCGCCGACTGGGGGCTCGCGGTAACCGGGGTCGCGGGCCCCGGGCCGCAGGACGGCATCCCCAGCGGAACGGTTCACCTCGCGGTGGCGGGTCCGGGCGTGCGGGCGGTGCGCACGCTGCGCTCGGCGGCCGATCGTGCCGGGGTCCGCGCGGCGTCGGTGGCGGCCGCTGTCGAGTTGCTCCGGGAACATCTGCACTGACCTGTGCGTTCGCCTGTGGCGGAAGCTGTGGTACACGTATGCGCCGAGGGGGCGACTGTGGGTACCGTTGACAGCGGGTGTGACATCGGAAGGGAGGCCCCGCGATGACCGTGCTGCTGCGCGAGGCGATTGGTGATCGTCTGCGCCACGCCCGCACGAACCAGCGCCGTTCGTTGCGGGAGATCTCGCATGCCGCGCGGGTCAGCCTCGGCTACCTCTCCGAGGTCGAGCGCGGGCAGAAGGAAGCCTCCAGCGAGCTCCTCGCGGCTATCTGCGATGCGCTCGACATGCCATTGGCCACACTGCTGCGCTCGGTCGCCTCGGATGTCGACGCCTTGGGAGCGATGGCGATCGACGGCGCCGACTTCGACGGCCACCAGCGTCCGCCCCAGGAGGGCGCTGTCGAGGCCGAGGGCGGCGGCCTGCCCACCGCGATGGCCTCCACGGCCACGCGCTCTCGGACGGGCGGCGGCTTCGAGCGCCCGGGGGAGGGACGCTCCGTACCGGCCGTGCTGGCCTAGCCGTGTTCTCCAACCAGCTGTGTGCGCGCAGGCTACGCTGCTAGGGACGTCCGGCCCGTGTGCTCTGTCACCAACCCGGAGGGTGATCCGGGAGTGCCCGGAATTATCCCGGGGTGATCTGGAACGCGGCACCGTCACCTGACACGATGGAAGCAGGCCCGGCTCGTGCCATGGCTACCCGTCGTGAGCGTGCCGTACGCTCCGGGGGCGCGACGGAACCGGGCTATGAGAGGACCGGCACAGCGAGAAGGCAGGCGGAGGAGATGGCCAACCCGTTCGTGAAGTTCTGGAAGTACCTCATGGCTGCGTTCTCGTCGAAGGTCGACGAGCACGCGGATCCGAAGGTACAGATCCAGCAGGCCATCGAAGAGGCCCAGAGTAACCACCAGGCGCTGGCGCAGCAGGCGGCTTCGGTGATCGGTAACCAGCGCCAGCTGGAGATGAAGCTGAACCGCCAGCTCGCCGAGGTGGAGAAGCTGCAGTCATCGATTCGCCAGGCACTTACGCTCGCCGAGGAGGCCCGCGAGAAGGGTGACGAGAGCAAGGCTGCCGAGTACGAGAACGCCGCAGAGGGGTTCGCCGCGCAGCTGGTCACCGCGGAGCAGGGCATCGAGGATCTCAAGACGCTGCACGATGAGGCGTTGCAGGCGGCGAACCAGGCGAAGCAAGCGGTGGAGCGTAACCAGCAGGTGTTGCAGCAGAAGCTTGCCGAACGGACCAAGCTGCTGTCCCAGCTGGAACAGGCGAAGATGCAGGAGCAGGTCTCCGCGTCGTTGAACCAGATGACGCAGCTGGCCGCGCCGAGCAACACGCCCTCGCTGGACGAGGTGCGGGAGAAGATCGAGGCTCGGTACTCGACCGCGCTGGGTCAGGCTGAGCTCGCGCAGAACTCCACCCAGGGCCGGATGCTCGAGGTGGAGCAGGCCACCACGCAGCTGGCGGGTCACAGCAGGCTGGAGCAGATCCGCGCGTCGATGAAGGGGGAATCGAGCGGCGAGCTGACCGCCGGTCAGGAGGAGTCCCGGCAGGCGATCGAGTCCGGTGAGCAGTCGTCCGGTACCGGTGCCGGCCAGTCCGGACCGAGCGTGCAGGAGGAGATCCGCAAGCGCGTCGAAGCGGAGCAGCAGAAGAAGCAGGCCTGAGCGGGTGGGTGGCCATGGCGAGTGACCATCAGCAGGTCGGGGGCGCAGCGGGAGAGCGGCCCTCGGCTGGGCCTCCTGCCGCCGCGCGACAGCCGAACCCGCTGGCGGAACTGCCGGTGGTCGCCGATATCCGCGAGTCGCTCGCGCGGTGGAACGACCCAGCGGCCAGGTTGGAACGCCGCAAGCGGCGTACCTCGCGAGCGCTGACGGTCTGGACGGTGGTCACGCTGCTGTTCGGCCTCGCAGCCGTCGCGGGTGCCGTATCGGCCGGGCAGCTCACGGCGATGGTGTTCCTTGCCCTGGCTGGGTCGATCACGTTCGGTGCGGTCGCGGTGCGCTCGGGGATCCGGCTGCGTTCGTTGCACCGGCAACGCGTGCCGCCCGGGCGGTCCCGTGCCAGTTTGCCCGCGCCCGGCTCGGCGGCGCACGAACCGATGCGCAGGCTCGCGCGTGCCGAGTCGTCGCTCGACGAGCTGCTGGCCCAGTTGCGTACGGCAGACGGCGGCGGTGCGGGTGCGCCGGCGGACGGGGTACGCGGCACGGCCGATGAGGCCGCTCACGCGTTGCGTGGCCTCGCGGCACGGATCGAGGCGATCGAGCGGGCACGGGAGTCCGCCCCGGTATCGGAGCATGCCGCGTTGGACGCGGCGCTGTCGACGCTGCACGAGCAGCTCGAGGATGGGCTGGAGGGGTACGGCAGCCTGGTCGCGGCGGCGGGGCAAGCCGTGGCGGCGACCGATACCGGCCATGAGGGCACGCGCCAGGCGCTGGTGGATGCCACCGACCGGGTGGCTGGCCTGGCGATCGCGCTGCGCGAGCTGCGGTGACAGCCCTCAGCGGGCCGGAGCGCGCCCGATGGCCTTGTTGATGCCCTTCACCAGGCCGGGTCCCGAGTAGGCGAAACCGGTGTAGAGCTGGATCAGGCTGGCACCCGCGTCGAGCATGCGCAGCGCGTCGTCAGGGACGCAGATGCCGCCGACACCGATGATCGGCATGGTGCCATCGGTGGTGCGGTGGAGGAACCGCACCACCTCCACGGCGCGGGCCGCTAGCGGCCTGCCGGACAAGCCCCCGGTCTCGACAGCCATCCCGGCCTCGGCCGGATGCAGGCCGTCTCTGGCCAGCGTGGTGTTGGTGGCGATGATGCCAGCCACCTCGTGTTGGGCGCAGACGTCGAGCAGTTCGGCCAGCGCGTCCTCTGTGAGATCCGGTGCCACCTTCACCAGCACCGGGGTACGGCCGGTGCCGCGCTGCTCGGCCAGGCGCGCTGTCTCGTTGCGCAGCTCGGCCAGCAACTCGGCCAGCGCGCCACGGTCCTGCAACGACCGCAACCCCGGCGTGTTGGGGGAGCTGACGTTGACTGCGACGTAATCGGCGTAGGGGTGCAGCAGCCGCAGCGAGGTCGTGTAGTCGGTCACCGCATCGGCCAGGTCGGTGGCCTTCGACTTGCCGATGCTGATCCCGAGCGGCACGGTGGATTTGCCGGCCGTGGCGAGCCTGGCCGCCAGCGCCTCGGCACCCGCGTTGTTGAAGCCCATACGGTTGATCACCGCGCGGCTGCGCGGCAGCTGGAACAGCCGCGGTCGCGGGTTACCCGGCTGCGGCCACCGGGTGACGGTGCCGATCTCGGCGAAACCGAAGCCGAGTGCGGGCCAGGCGTGCGGCGCCGCGGCGTCTTTGTCCATACCGGCCGCCAGACCCACCGGATTGGCGAACCGCAGGCCGAACACGGTGACGGGCGCGTCGACGGCGTAGAGCTTGCGCAGCCCAGCCAGCGCGGTGGGTGTGGCGCTGAGCCGGGCGAGTGCGGCCAGCGTACGCTCGTGCACCGTTTCCGGGTCGCGACCTGCCAGCTGGTACAAAGCGGGTCGCAGCAGCGACCGGAAGAGACGCCCACTCATCGGGTACCGATCACCCCGTCGAGGCCGTGCCGGTGCCTGCACTGGCGTCGGAGTCGGTCACGTCTTCCTCGCGGAGTTCGCCCGACACCTCGTCCCAGCCATCGGCGTCGCCGGAGGGTGGCTCCAGGTGGTGCCTGCCACGGCGTGAGGACCGCAGGATGCGGGCGAGAACCAGGTTGAACGCCAGCGCGATCTCGCGGCCGCCCGGGGTCTGCCACTCGTGGATGGGGGTGCATGACCCGGAGGCCTGCTGCACGGCCAGCCGGTCGGGCAGCGCCACCGGCATCACCAGCGGACCGAAGCTCTCGCGCAGCTCCTGGATGCGGTAGTGATGCTCCTGCGACCGGTTGCGGAACTTGTTGACCAGCACGCCGAGCGCGCGCAACTGGGGGTTGTGCTCAGCGCGCGTGTTCTCGATGGCTTCGAAGGCGCGCCGGGCACCGGAGACCGCATACATCGTGGGTTCGGTGACCAGCAGCGCGCCGTGCGAGGCGGTCAGTGCCGAGCGCGTCAACCTGCCCAGCGAGGGTGGGCAGTCGAGGATTGCGAGGTCATAGGGACCCTGCTCGCCGGTGCCGTCCAGCAGGTGCAGTGCCCTGCCGAGGCCTTCCAGCGTGCGCGAGGTCGGGGCGGGCTCGTTGAGCGCCTCGACATCCTCGGAGCCGACCAGCACGTGCAGGTCGTCGCTCCACCCGCTGGGGGCGATGGCCTGGTGCAGTATGGGCGGCCGGGGGGTGGCCAGTACGTCCGAGAGGTTGCACTCGGACTGCTGCGGATCGAGAGTGGTTGTGGCGTTGCACTGCGGGTCGAGATCGACGACGAGGGCGCGACTGCCGCGGCGGAGCGCGGCCGAGGCAAGCCCCAGTGCCACGGTCGTCTTCCCGACGCCGCCCTTCAGGCTCAGCACCGCCACGGTCTGCACGCCCCCGAGCGTATCCGCTCGTGCGTACTCGCACCGCCCATGGTGGCCGATCCGGCCCCTGTGATGCGGCTGCCCGCCTTGTCGAGGCCCGTTGTGCAGCGGCGGAGCCGATAAGAGCCGGGTCGAGGGTGGGCGGTTCCTGCTGTACAGCGCGGCCGAGGGCAATCCCAGCGTGACGGTGGTCTTGCCGACACCACCTGCGAGACCGCGTGGCGCGAGCGCGTGCGCACCCGGGAGCATAGGCTGCCAGGGACGCGCTCGCTGACCTGCTGCGTAGCGCTCGCGGCGGCATGACACGATCGATGCATTCACCCGGGGTACGCAGCCATACCGGAGTGAATCCCGGCCCGGCGTGGCGGGGCGCAGATCGTCCGGAGCGAACAGGTATACGGTGAGAGGCCATGCGAAACGACACCTCGGCGGTCCTCGGTTCGAGCGCGGTCGGTCTCGCGCTCGAGGCGGAGCTGGCGCGTGCGCGCGAGCGCGGCAACGCCGATCCCCATGTGGTCGACGTCGGTGGTGGCAGTGGCGGTTGGGCGGTGCCGCTGGCCACGCAGGGCTGCCGGGTGACCGTCGTCGAGCCGAATCCGAACGCGATCGCGACGCTGCAGCGACGCGCGGACGAGGAAGGGGTGCGCGACCACATCGCCGTCGTCGCCAACGATTCGGACGCGCTGGCCACCGAGATCGAACCGGGTACAGCCGATCTGGTGCTGGCGCATGGCTTACTCGAGGTGGTCGACGACCCGGCGGGGACGATGGCGGCGCTGGCCGCGACCGTCACCGAAGAGGGAGCTGTCTCGGTGTTGACGGCCAACAAGCACGGGGCGGTGCTGCACAAAGCCCTGGCAGGCAGGTTCGCGGAGGCGCGCCAGCTGCACGCTGCGCAGGCAGGCGTGGTGCACGACGACGGTGAGACGTTGCTGCGCAGGTTCGACGTGGACGGCTTGCGGGCGCTGCATCACGCCGCCGGGCTCGATATCGTGCTGGTGCAAGGTGAGGGTGTGGTGCCGGACTCCGCGCACGACACGCACGATCCCGAACTCGCGGAGTTCGAGCGCGCGACGGCGGCCTCGCCGCCGCTACGCGACATCGCCAGCAGGCTGCACGTGCTGGCGCGCCGCGTGACCTAGGTGTGACGTCGGCGCGGCATCGGCATCGCGCTGGCGTGGTGCCGTCGTGGCGCCGTCACGACGGACGGTGTCGTGACATGCCGGAGGGGACACGCGATGGGCCGGAACGCCGAGCTGCCACCGGAGCTGGCGCGTTTCCGGGTTTCGCGGCAGGCAGGGCAGGCCGGGGACGTCGGTGCCGGGGAAGGCCCGGACGACACCGGCTGCCACGTGCTACACATCGACATGGACGCGTTCTTCGCCGCCGTGGAGTTGCGGACGCGCCCCGAACTCGCCGACCGGCCGGTCATCGTGGCGGGGGATGGGCCGCGATCTGTGGTGCTGTCGGCGAACTATCCCGCCCGTCGCTACGGGGTGCACTCGGCGATGCCGGTGGCCGGGGCGTACCGGCGCTGCCCGAGGTTGACGCTGTTGACACCGACGCCCGGTGCCTACCGCGAGATCTCGCGCGGGGTGATGGACATCTTCCGGGCCGTGACGCCCCAGGTCGAACCGCTCAGTCTCGACGAGGCCTTCCTTGACGTCGGCGGTGCACTGCGCCGTCTGGACAGGACACCGGCAGGGATAGCCGCCGACGTCCGCGAGGAAGTGGCTGCCGCGTACGGCATCACCTGCTCGGTCGGGATCGCCCCGGTGAAGTTCCTGGCGAAGCTGGCGTCGAGCATGGCCAAGCCGGACGGCATGCTGGCCGTGCCTGCGGCGCGGGCACTCGAGTTCCTGCACCCGCTACCCGCGTCGGCGCTGCACGGGGTCGGCGGCCGGACCACGGCATCGCTGGAGCGCCTCGGGGTCCACACCATCGGCGATGTGGCGCACACACCACTGCCGCGGTTGCGGCGTGCCATCGGCGCGGCCGCGGCAGGTCATGTCCACGCCCTGGCGTGGGCGCGTGACCCGCGGCCGGTGGTAGCCGATGCCCCCGAGAAGTCGCTCGGGGCAGAGCACACCTTCGACACGGATCGCGACAGCCGCGCCGAGCACACCAGGGAACTGTTGCGGCTAGCCGACCGGGTCTCGTCGAGCCTGCGTGGCAAGCGGCTTCGTGCCCGGACGGTGGCCATCAAGGTGCGCTTCGCGGACTTCACGACGATCACCCGATCGCGTTCGGTTCCGGTGCCGACGGATGTGACGCGGGAGATCTACCGGTGCGCCCGAGACTTGCTCGGCGAGTGCGTCCCGCCCCGTGCCCTGGTTAGGCTACTCGGGGTGCGTGCGGAGGGGCTCGTGGATGCCCGTTCCGGCGAACAGTTAAGCTTTGCCCCCGACGGATCGCGGTGGCGGGATGCCGAGGTGGCGGTGGATGATGCTCGTCACCGCTTCGGTGCGGCAGCCGTGCGTCCGGCGTCCTTGCTGCCGCCTAGCGGGGGCGAGGATCGGCGTTGATCCGTCGCGTCGGGAAATCTACACACGTGTAATGCCGGTTAGGGTAGTCGCGTACGCGAGGTGCTCGTATCCTGGACAGTGAAACCACCGGCCGCTGGTGGGCAGACAGGATCCGTCGAGTTGCGCCGCGCGGCGTGCGCGACATGCTGCGGGAGGTTGAGGACGATGCCACTCTCCGAGCATGAGCAGCGTATGCTCGAGCAGATCGAGCAGGCCCTGTACGAGGAGGACCCGAAGTTCGCCACGAGCGTGCGCGGGACCCGCGTGCATAGGCCTAACCGGCGCAAGCGGATCCTCGGCGTGGCGCTCTTCCTCGTGGGTGCCGTGTGCCTGCCTCTCGGGGTGATGCTCGACCTGCGCCTGGCCGAGGTGCCGTACCTGAGCGTGCTGGGCTTCCTGATGATGTTCATCGGTGTGCTGGTCACCATCGCCTCGCTGCGGCCGCCGCAGGCGTTCCCGACCGACGACGAGGACGGCAAGAACGACCAGACGGGTTCCAGTGGTAAGGACAAGGAATCGCGGAGTTCCTTCGCGCAGCGGATGGAGCAGCGCTTCAAGCACCGCTTCGACGACCGGTGAGCGCCCAGCGCCAGACCCTTTCCAGCGGCTTCAGCGACTTCCAGCGGCCTCAGGGCCTCCGGTGCCGCATCCCGGGGGAATCAGCCGCGGAAGGTGAGCACCGACGGCGGGAGTACCCGGCTGCCGAGCGGTAGCGGGCTGCTCGTGGCCAGGCTGTGACGTAGTCGTTCGAACGCCGTAGCCAGCTCGCTTCCGCTGCGCGCTCGTGCGGTCTCGTCCTGCGGCCCATACCAGGCTCGCTCCCACCGGGCCACCATCGTGTCGAGCTGTTCGGCGGCTTCGGAACCGAGCTGGATGTGATCGGCGACGCGCCGGGCCGCGGCGCGTGCCGTCTCTGTCGTGCCGATGGTGATCCGCCGGTCCGCGCACTCGTCGAGGAACTCCTGCCACGCCGCTCGGGGAGCGCGATCGGGATCGGTGGTCAGCGTGTGCAACCTGGTCATTCGCTTGCCGTCCCGCAGCAGCCACGGGGCAGCCACGCAGGCCGTGGTGACCGTTGCCGCCAGCGCCAGCCACCCCGAGACCTGCCAGAGCAGCAGTCCGGATCCCAGAAGACCGGTGCCCGCGGTGGCTCCCGGCAACCACGTCGCGGCAGCTGCCAGCCATCGCGGTGGGATGCCGGAGGCAGCGGTGGCGCGTGCTCGCGGGGTGTGCCGCCTGCTGAGCGATGCCGCGGCGGCCAGAGCCCCGGTCAGCAGCAGGAGTACCCCGCCTGACCAGCGTGTCCACGGTGGCGGCGCGCCAGAGGACAGTACCCCTGTCGCGATGTGCGCATCCTCGCTGGCCGCCGCGTCCGGTGATCCTGATTCGTCACGCGGGACGTTCTCGCCCGCGCGTTCCTCCGGCGCGCCCGCGGCCTCGTCGTCCTGCCCAGGGGGCTGGTCGCCCTCGACCTCCAGGTACGGCGGGACGGTGCTCCGACCGTCGTCCAGCGGCGTCGGGTCGAAAGCGACCCAGCCGTGCTCCTCGCCGAAGTACACTTCCACCCAGGCGTGCGCGTCGCGCGAGGTGATCACCCGTTGCCCGTCGCGCTGCTCGCCCGAGGTGAAGCCCAGTGCCACGCGGGCTGGTATGTCCAGAGTGCGCACCATGACCGCCATGGCCGAGGCGAACTGCTGGCAGAAACCTCGCTTGCCGTGCAGCACGAAGTCGACGAGGGCGTCGCTGTCGGAGGCCGGTGCGGTGCTGGTGTCGTAGGTGAAACCCCCGTCGGACATGAAGTACTGCCACAGCGCGCTGACCTGGTCGAAGGGAGTGTCCTCGCCCGCGGTGATCTCCTCGGTCCTGGCGACGATGCGCGGGTCGACGTCGGCGAGCTCGGTGTAGACGGGGGCGGGCTCGGCGGGTTGCGGTGCGGCGGTACGGAGCTCTGCTGCTTCCGGAGTGGGCAGCAGCGCGGTCACGGTGTACTCGGGCGGCTGCTGGCGGTGTTCGCTGAACACGGCGCCGCTGAGCGCGTCGTAGTACCAGCCGTCGCCGATCCCGTCCAGCGCGAGTGGCGTGCCGTAGATCGGCAGCCAGACGTCCTCCCACTGCACGGGTCGGATGGTGATCTTCTGGGTGCGCCCCTCGGGATCGGCGCCTGCCACCTGGAGCCGCTCGGTCGCGGGTACCCCGGCGGGCAGCGAGTCGCGGTCAGCGAGGGTCCAACCTTCCTTGGGTCGGAAGGTGTCCAACGTGAACGCCCGCATGAGCTGCCGCTCTTCGTCGAGACCGTCGACACGGAAGAGCTCGCGTTCGGTGTTCTGTTCGAGCATGCCGCGTAACGAGACGAAGGGGTCGAGTCCCATACCGGCGGAGCCGCTCTGCTGGCCGTCCCGTCCCGGCAGGTTGCCGACGGTGCCGATACCGGTGAACACCGAGCCTGCGAGGAGGCCGCAGACGACCGCCACGGACACCAGCGCCGCGGGTGCGGGGATCGACCGTGCGGCCGCGGCGGCGCGCGGCCGGTCCGCCTGGCGGGGCACCCAGCGGCGATGGTTGCCGTGCACGGTGATCATCAGGGCGAAAGCCGAGGCTCCGAGCACGAACGACCACCACGGCAGCATCTCGGAAGACAGTGAGGCAGGCACCGCGTAGACACACAGCAGGGCGAGCCCGGCTGCGGCCGGTGCTTCGGTGGCCACGGCCAGCGTGTCCACCAGGATCGCCACCAGACCGATCGCGAGCGTGCAGAGCAGCAGGATCCCGGCGGTGGCTTCGACCGGCGGGGAGGACGTGCGGATGTCGTCGCCCGCGGAGAGGATCAACCCGTTCAGGTCGGCGAGCGCGGCGGGGCCGGGGAGCACGGCGGCAATGCCGTGGTCGCTGAACATGACGGTGACCGCGCAGGCCAGCACGCCGAGCTGGGCGAACCCGACGACGATGGCGGGGAAGCCGAGCAGTCGCAGCGCCACGCCGGTTCCCGTGACCAGCGTCACGGGAACCGCGATGACCGCGATCCACCAGATGCCCGCGATCACGCTCGCCAGGGCGGTGGCGGAGGCGAGCGTGGCCAGTGCCGCCAGGATCCCGGCGAGCACATCGTTGCGGTGTGCCGCGGCGGAACGGCCCCGCGACCGTGTGGTGCCGGTGTCCGGCGCGCTCATGGCGACCCTCCGGTGACCGGTGCCCGGGGCGTGCTGGTGCAGATCCGCGTCCAGACCTGATGCATGTCCGTCCCAGGGGTGACGACGCAGGTATCCCAGCCCGCGGCCTGGAACTGTTGTGCCGCGTTGAGCGCGGGCGCGTCACCGTCGGCGCCGTCCCCGGTACCGTCAGCCGCCCACGACGGGGTGTCGAGCAGCACCGCGAACCCGGCCGCCCCCGGCCTGCGGTGACGGCACAGCCGCTCGGCTGCGGCTTCCCCCACCCCGCCGAGCACGGCGATCAGCGCGCCGCCGCCTGCCGGGTCGTGGCCTGTGGTGATCTCCCGCTCGTGCGATGCGCGCACCTCGGCGAGCGCGTCGAGCAGCAGGTCCTCGTGTTCGGAGGTGCCGTGACTCGGTAGTTCGGCCAGCGGGGTGGCGAGGTGGTTCACCAACCGGACGCCGTGTCCCCCGCGGCGCAGCCGCAGGCAGGCGCTCGCGACGAAGGACACCGCCCACTCCAGGCTGGCCGTGGTGCCGGTTCCGGCGTGGGCGGCGGCGCGGTGGTCGAGCATGATGGTGGTGCTGCCGTGGCGTGGCCGTTCCTCGAGGCGGACCATGAGCTCGTCGCGGCGGGCAGTGGAGGGCCAGTGCACCCGGCGCAGGTCGTCACCGTGCCGGTACTGGCGCACGACGGCGTCGGGGTCGCCGATGCCTGCGACCCGGCCTGCCGTGCCGCGATCATCGATGCCCAGCGAGCCGCCGAACGGGAGGCCCGCCAGTTCCACGGTGGCCGGGATCACGGTGATCCGCGAAGGGCCGAGCAACGGTCGGTCGACCTCGCACAACCCGAAGGGGTCGGCGATCGTCGCGTGCAGCGTGCCAATGTGGTGCACGCCGCGCAGTACGGGGCGGAGGGGGTACGACAGCGGGACGGACCTGTCGTGGGGCAGCCGCTGGACCACGAAGCGTGGTCGGGCGCCGAGTCCGTAGGGAACGCCGTCGGTGATGATGGTCTGCCCGGCTGGCAGCCGCCCGCTGCGCCACAGATCGATCCGCACGGCGCATTCCGCCCCGGCGGGTACCCGCTGGGGGAACGGCTTGCGCTGGGCGTGGATGCGGACCTGGGTCACTGCCAGCAGCACGACGGCGAGCAGGGGCAGCGTGATGACGAACGCCGCGACACGGAGCAGCTCCCGCTCGTTCAGTGCCCAGGCGCACAGCGCTGCGGCCAGGCCGGCCGCGAGCAGGCACCGCCCCCGCGTGGTGAGACCGAGCACCGCACGCAGCAGGGTTCGCAGCTGCCCCGGCATCGTCATCGCGCTCCGCGCGGTACCGGGACGCGGCTCAGGATCGACCGCACGACATCCGCGCCGGTGTGGCGACTGGCCTGCGCTTCCGTGGTGAGCACCAGCCGGTGTGCCAGCACCGGGATGGCGACGGCGTGCACGTCGTCCGGGATCACGTACTCGCGCCCCGCCAGCGCGGCTTGCGCCCTGGACGCGCGAACCAGGTGCAGCGTTGCGCGTGGCGACGCACCAAGCCGGATCTCCGCGGCTTGCCGGGTCATGGTGACCAGCTCCACAGCGTACTGCCGGAGCTCGGTGGCGACGTGGACCCGCCGCACGGTCTCGACGACGGATTGCACGCTGCGGGCATCGGAGACCGGTTTGAGGTCGGCGAGTGGATCGTGCGCGGAGTGCTCGTCGAGCATGGCCAGCTCCGCCTGCTGGTCGGGGTAGCCGATGGAGATCCGCGCGGTGAACCGGTCGCGCTGGGCCTCTGGGAGCGCGTAGGTGCCTTCCATCTCGACGGGATTCTGCGTCGCGATGACCATGAAGGGCCGTTCGAGCTGGTACGTCACGGTGTCCACCGTGGCTTGCCGTTCCTCCATGCATTCCAGCAGCGCCGATTGGGTCTTGGGGGAGGCCCGATTGATCTCGTCGCCGACCACGATGTGGCTGAACACCGGACCCGGCCGGAACTCGAAGCGGCCGGTTTCCCTGTTGTAGATGGACACCCCGGTGATGTCGCTCGGCAGCAGGTCGGGGGTGAACTGGACGCGGCTCACCGAGCAGTCGATGGAACGGGCCAGCGCCTTGGCCAGGGAGGTCTTACCGACCCCCGGCACGTCCTCGACGAGCAGATGCCCTTCGGAGAGCATGGTGACCAGGGCGATGCGGACGACCTCGGTCTTGCCGACCAGAACCTGCTCGACGTTGCCCGCGATCCGGTTGACGGTGTCGTGCAGTTCTCCGAAACCGGGAACGTGATACCCGCTGGCCTGCGAAGGGGCCGGGGTACCGCCGCGGGTGGCGGAGTGTGAACCGTTCGGCGCCTGCCAGGTGACCGCACCGGGATCCGTGGTCGAAGCGTGCGGCGTGGGCTGGGCTCTCGATGTCACACAACCTCCAGGCGACCAGCGCCGGCAGGCGAGCCGGCGCGACACGTACGGATGACCCTAACGAGGGCGCGGTAGGCGTGAACAGCCCATTCGCGCCAGTGACCGGGAGTATCCGGTGCACCGGAGCGGTGCGAGCCAACCCCATACCTCACCGTGCAGTGTGTCAAACCTCGTGGCGGCGCTGGCGGTGCACCTGAGAACCAGGGTGGCTCGTAGCCGTTGCTGCCTCGCCGGGCCGTCCCCACCAGCCCCCACGGCAGGGTGGGGGCGGCGTCTCGTGATGGTTCTGAGGCGCTTCAGGGTGCGGTTCCGGCTGGTGTCCACTATCCCCGTTGCGGGTCAGTTCCGGGAAGGTCCGGCAGCGGCGCCCCACTGCCCCCCACCACGGCAACGCTGGCGGTGAACTGCGAAAACGCCCTGATCTGGCGAGGTAATCCGGGCAATTCCGCGTTGACTGTGGTGGGTTGTGGGGTATTGTGGTGCCCAGTGGGGCGCAAGGGAGCCCCGTGGCCGGCTCGAGCACGAGGGTCGGTAGGGAGGTGGGAGCCGTGTTCCTTGGCACCCACACGCCCAAGCTCGACGACAAGGGGCGGCTGGCGCTGCCCGCGAAGTACCGGGACGAGTTGGCAGGTGGATTGATGATCACGAAAGGTCAGGATCACTGCCTCTACGTCTTCCCCCGTGCGGAGTTCGAGCAGATGGCGCGCAAGGTCGCCGAAGCGCCGTTCACCAACGAGACGGTCCGGGCCTACCAGCGCTACCTCTTCGCCGGTACCGATGAGCAGCGTCCCGACGCGCAGGGCAGGATCGCCATCGCGCCGGAGCTGCGCCGCTATGCCGGGCTGACCAAGGAGTGCGTGGTGATCGGAGCAATCACCCGGTTGGAGATCTGGGACGCCCAGGCATGGAACGAGTACCTCGAGCAACACGAGGACAGCTACGCGAAGGCGCAGGAGGAGGTGTTGCCCGGCGTGTTCTAGCGCGGCCGCCGACGTGGGCATGGCTTCCCACGTTCTCGCCGTACCCACGCTGTCGGGGGGCGCGGGTTCGCGCGAGCACGGTGCCGCATCGGTCGATGCAGTGAGGCCTCTGTCCGCTCGTAGGACCCTGGTGCAACTTCCCCGGTACCAGGTTCGCGGCGGAGCGGGCGGGGACCTGACCGCATCGGCCGTGACGGCACCGCGGACACCGGTCCGACGCGTGCGGGAATGTCCGGATCCAGTCAGAAGGGGGTTGCGATGGCCAGCGGCACGTCGGGGCAGCGGGAGGAGGCATCCCACGAGCCGGTGATGCTCGACCGGGTGCTGACGCTGCTGGCGCCTGCCTTGGATGTGCCGGATGCGGTGATCGTGGATGCGACCGTGGGGCTCGGCGGGCACGCCGATGCCCTGCTGGCGGCGCACCCGACCCTGACGCTGATCGGCCTCGACCGGGATCCCGAAGCGCTGCGGCACGCGGCGGACCGCCTGGCGCGGCACGGTGACCGCGTCCATCTCGTGCACGCGGTGTACGACGCAATGCCGGATGTGCTCGCCGAGCACGGTCTCACGTCGGTGCAGGGTGTGTTGTTCGATCTCGGGGTGTCCTCGTTGCAGCTGGACCGGCCGGAGCGGGGTTTCAGCTACGCCACCGACGCCGCGCTCGATATGCGCATGGATCCGGGGGCGGGGCGGACCGCGGCCGACGTGCTCAACACCTACCCGCAGGCGGAGCTGGTGCGGGTCCTGCGGTCCTACGGGGAGGAGCGTTTCGCGCACCGCATCGCCAAGGCGATCGTGACGGAACGACAGCGGGAGCCGATCAGCAACAGTGCCCGGCTGGTGCAGGTGCTGTCGGACGCGGTGCCCGCAGCGAGCAGGCGCACCGGAGGACACCCGGCCAAGCGGACGTTCCAGGCGCTACGTATCGAAGTCAACGGGGAGCTCGACGCGCTGCGCCACGCGTTGCCCGCGGCGCTGGACGCGCTGGCCGTCGGCGGGAGGTTCGTCGCGCTGGCCTACCACTCGCTCGAGGATCGCATGGTCAAGCGCGAGCTGGGCGAGCGAGCGAGGTCACGCACGCCGGAAGGGTTACCGGTGGAGCTCTCCGGCCACGGCCCGCAGCTACGGCTGCTGACCAGGGGAGCGGAGAAGGCTGCTGAGGAGGAATACAAGCGGAACCCGCGCTCGGCGTCGGTACGTCTACGCGCGGCTGAGCGGTTGGTCGAAGCGGCATGACGAGCGATCGGGAGGTGGCCTGATGACGGCACCGGCACGGTCCCGTACGCGTAATGGGGGCTCCAGGAAGGTGCCGCGGGGGTCCCGTGGCGCGTCCACGGGTCGCACAGCGCAGCGTAGCGCGCGGTTGCGCAACGACCGTCGCGCGTCGGCCCGTTCCACCCCCGGCAGGTCAGCCGCAACGAAACCGCGCGCGACGCGCACCGCCACCACGCCGAGCAGGCGCGGCTCCGTCGCGGAGAAGGCTTACGCTCGCCGGGCGCAACGTTCGGCGATGCTGCTCGACGGCGGTCACGGGGCCGTGGCGTCGCACGTGTCCCCGTTGACGACGGGGCAGGGTGTGCGCTCGCTGCTGCGGCTGTGCGTGCCTCGTTCCCGTGGCGCGTTCGTGCTCGTCGTTATGGGGCTGCTCGCTGCTGGGCTGGCCTTCACCCTGTGGCTATCCACTCAGGCCATCGCAGGCTCGTACCAGCTGGAGTCGTTGCGCGAGGAGAACGCTGCGCTGGCCGAGCGGGTTGAGCAGTTGCAGCGGGAGGTAACCCGGCAGGAGTCGCCCGCTTCGCTCGCCGAGCGTGCGCGAGAGCTGGGTATGGTGCCCTCCGGCGACCCCGCCAGGATCGTGGTGGAACCCGACGGAGAGGTGAGCTTGTTCGGCGACCCGGAATCGGTGGACTCCTCCGGCGGGGAGAGTGACGAGCAGATCGAACACGCCGAGGTGCAATGATGCGCGGCGGCAGCGGTCGCGGCAAGCAGCCAGGCAGGCGGCCAGGGGCGCGCCCAGGCCGGAGTGGTAAGCAGGCGCAGCGGATCGCCGCCAAGAACGTGGGGCGTAAGCGGGGGCAGGCCAAACGCCAGCCTGCCGCGCGGGGCAGGCTGACACGCCGTGTCGGGGCAGGTGCGGCTCGGTGCGCGCGGGTGAACCGGTTTCAGGTGGTGAGCGTCCTGCTGGTGGTCGTGCTCGGCATCACCGCGTTGAAGCTGGTACACGTGCAGGCGTTCCAGGCCGAGGCGTTGTCAGAACAGGCCGAGCGGCAGCGCACGACGGTGATGAATATCCCTGCCCAGCGCGGATCGATCTTCGACAGGGACGGCATCGAGCTGGCGTTCAGCGTCGAGACCCGCACCTTGCAGGTGAACCTGCGCAGCCTGCGCAGGGAATGGGCGGAGCATGCCAGGGAGAACCCGGAGTCCGATGAGGATTTCGATACGCGAATCACCGAGATCTCGGAGTACATCGCCGAGCGGGTTCCCGAGCTGACCAGCAAGGAGGAATTGCTGGCGAAGTTCCGCAAACCGGCGAACTTTACCTTCCTCGTCGACGATGTCCCGCCGTCGGTGGCTGAGGAGGTCACCGAGCGTTACCCGGAGATCGCCAAGGAGCAGCGAGCGCACCGGGAGTACCCCAGCGGTCGGGTGGCCGCCGATGTGGTGGGATACGCGAGCTGGTTGATGGAGGACGAGGACGTCTCCAAGCACAACCTGCACGGCCGGGTCGGCTTGGAGAATCTGCGAGACGATGACCTCGCCGGTCGCCCGGGGCAGCAACTGGTCGATACCCGGCAGGGCGACCCCTCGGTGGTGATTCCCGGCAGCGAACGTGACGTCCAGCCTGCGGTGGCCGGTTCGGATCTGCACCTGACGCTGGACTCCGATGTGCAGCACGACCTGCAGGAACGACTGTCCGACTACGTCGAGCGCACCGACGCCAACGGGGGCAGCGCCGTGGTCATGGACGCCGAGACCGCCGAGGTCTACGCGCTGGCCAACGACAGTACCTTCGACCCGAGCGATTTCAGCAACGCCACCAACGAGCAGCTCAACAACGCGGCGGTGACGACGCCGTTCGAGCCGGGTTCGGTGAACAAGATCGTCACGGCGGCGGCCGCGATCGAGGAGGGCATCACCGACCCCGACGAGGTGCACTCGGTGCCTGGCTCGATCCAGGTCGCCGATCACACCGTGCGGGATGCCTGGTCCCACGGAGTGATCGGGATGACCACGACGGGTATCTTCGCCAAGTCCTCCAACGTCGGGACGCTGCAGCTCGCGCAGGAGCTGGGGGAGGAGAGCTTCGCGGAGATGCTGGAACGGTTCGGGCTTGGCAGGCGCACGGGGATCGGACTGCCGGGCGAGAGCCCCGGGTACGTACCTGCGCTGGAGGAGTGGTCGGGAACCACGTTCGGCAACCTGCCCATCGGTCAGGGGTTGTCGATGACGGTGGTGCAGATGGCGAGCATGTACCAGGTGCTGGCCAATGAAGGAGTGCGGGTCGAGCCGCGTGTGGTGCGGTACACGGTGGATCCGGACGGCGAGCGCGTTCCGGAGCCGGAGGCGGAGACGAGCAGGGTGGTCAGCCCGGAGACCGCGGACACGGTGCTCGACATGCTGCGCGCGACCATCCAGGACGGTCCCGGTCAGGACAGCGGGACGGCGCCGATGGCGGCGATCGACGGGTACCAGATCTCCGGCAAGACCGGTTCGGCGCAGCAGGTCAACCCGGCCACGGGGGCGTACTCGCAGTCGCTGTTCAACATCACCTTCGCCGGGGCGGTGCCCGCCGACAACCCCCAGTTCGTGATCGCGATCATGTTGGATGCGCCGGACACCACGATTCCGGAAGGTAGCTCGGCTGCGCCGTTGTTCCGTGATGTGGCCTCGTACCTGATGCAGCGCTACCAGGTCCCGCTGTCGAGCGAGGAGGCCCCCGTGGTGCCGTTGGTGGTCGATTGAACCCGCACTGGGCAGGTTAGGCTTCATGACTATGTCAGCGCGACCGCTACCGGAAATCGTGGAAGCAGGGTGGGCCGAGGCACTGGCGCCCGTGGCCGAGCGCATCACGGCGATGGGGGAGTTCCTCCGAGCCGAGATCAACCAGGGGCGTGACTACCTGCCCTCAGGCGAGAACGTGCTGCGGGCGTTCCAGCAGCCGTTCGAGGACGTGCGGGTGTTGATCGTGGGGCAGGACCCCTACCCGACGCCGGGTCATCCGATGGGGTTGTCGTTCTCGGTGGCTCCCGATGTCCGACCGCTGCCGAAGAGCCTGATCAACATCTTCCAGGAGTACTGCGAGGACCTGGGATACCCGATGCCGAGCACGGGTGACCTGTCCCCGTGGTCCGAACGTGGTGTGCTGCTGCTGAACCGGGCGCTGACGGTGCAGGCGGGTAAACCCAATTCGCATCAGGGCAAGGGTTGGGAAGAGGTCACCGAGCAGGCGATCCGGGCGCTTGCCAGGCGCGGCAAGCCGCTGGTCGCGATCCTGTGGGGGCGTAACGCGCGGAACCTCAAGCCGATGCTGCAGCAGGAGTCCGGCGCGGTGCGATGTGTCGAGTCTCCGCATCCCAGCCCGATGTCCGCGCACTACGGCTTCTTCGGGTCGCGGCCGTTCAGCCGCACCAACGCGCTGCTCGCCGAGCAGGATGCCGAACCGATCGACTGGAAGTTGCCGTAGCGACCCGACCGTGCCCGCCCCTGGCTGCGCCGGTGCCGGCTCCCGCTGGAGGCGGTGTGGCGCCTCAGGAGAGCTCGTCCTGGCAGATCGAGGCGCAGCCGAGGCCGATCGAGGCCACGCACCCGGCGCAGGCCAGGCAGGGCTGGTTGAGCCCGAAATCGAAGCCGCACGCGATGCAGTCGGGGCCGCACGCGGGGGCTTGCGGCGCGGCGCACCGGCCGAAGCAGATCATGAAGTCGACGAAGCGCTCGAAGCCGTCCTCTTCCTGCTGCGCGGGCCGGGTGTGGTCGGCATTGCCGTCGCCGTCGAAGTCGGAGTGCAGCAGCTCGATGCCCTCCGGGTGCAGCCAATCCACTCGCAGGTGCCCGAGTCGGCGCCGCACCCGGAAGGACAGGCCGAGGGGATCGGCTCCGGCCGCCGGGTCGCCGATCGCGGTGAACGTGTTCCCGGCGTGGCTGAGCAGGTAGAAGGGACCGGCCGGGCCGTCGCCCCGGTACACGGCGTCCCAGCGCGGTGTCCCGAAGGAGGTGGCCGCCGAGCGTGCCGCCGCCGTGTCGCGGAGCCGGTCAAGGACGGCGGGATCGGTCACCGGAGTCAGGTTCCCGGAAGTCGAAGCCGAGGCGGTGGCGGTGCCGAACCGGAACCCGGCGAGGACGCCGACGCTAGCGAGCGCGACGCCCGCTGCTCGGGACAGCGCGGCGCGCCTGCCTAGCGCGTCCGGTACGTGGCCGGTAGCGCCGGTACCGGTGGAGCTCAGCCGCGCCGCCAGTCGGAACGCCCGGCCGGGGCCGAGCAGCCGGAGTAGCCGCAGCCGCATACCGAACCCGGAACGGATCCGCACCTCGTCGCCGTTGGTTTCCAGCAGCAGGGGTTCGTCGGGACCATCGGGGCGTGCCCGCTCGACCAGCGGGCGTAGCTCCGGGTCATGCATGCTGCGGGGGGTCACGCGGTCACCCGCGATCTCACGCACGGTCCGGGCGATGCTGGAACACTCACCGCAGTGGGCATCGAAAAGCAGGTAGGGCCGCATCACGCACTCCTGACGTCGTCGGGAAACAGCTCGCGGACATGCGGCAGACTTCCACGATGGAGTGACCTCCGGTAGGTCCGTTCGGAGCGATCGGGCGAACTCCGGATGACGAGCGTGTGACGCCCCCGTCCGCGATCGCACTGGTCAGAAGGGTGGTGGGGCGTCCTCGGGTGGTGGGTTGGTTGCTGGTGGCGGGGGTTTTTGTATTGGAGGTTCGTTCTTCGGGTGGTGGTGGGTGGTGTGGGTGCGGCCGGTGGGGGTGGTCAGCGTTGTGGTGCCGGCGACCGGGTCGGTGTGGATGGTCCAGCCGGGGGTGTCCTTCATGCTGTGGTGGTGTTCGCATTTGGCTGCGGCGTTGGTGGCGCTGGTGCTGCCGCCGTGTTGCCATGCTTGTTGGTGGTCGAAGTCGCAGCGCTGGGCGGGGCGGTGGCAACCCGGTATGGTGCATTCCGCGTCGCGGATGGCCACGAGGTCGCGGATGGCGGCGGTGGGCCGGTAGCGGCGGCCGACATCGTGCACGGCGCCGGAGGCGGGGTCGGTCAGCACCTTGCGCCAGAGGCTGTTGGGGTTGCTCATGATCTCGCGGGCGATGGGACCCGGTAGTGGTCCGTAGCCAGCGAGCTCGCACCCGCTGTCGCTGATGCCCAGGGCGGTGTCGATGGGCATGTGTAGGAATACCGTGGCCGCGTCTACCGCATCGGCCGCCTTGGGGGAGGTCGAGGGGCTGCCGGGGGTGCGTTCGTGGAGTAGGTTGGCGGCCACGTCGGCGCGGAGTTGGTCGAGGGTGCGGGCGTCGCCGGTGTTGCGGATGCGGCGGGCGGTGGCATCGATGCGGCCATACGCTGAGGCGGCGATCTCGGCGGGCAGGTCGAACAGCAGGGTGGACATGCCGTGCTCGCCGGGCAGCAGCTCGATCGTGCGGCCGGCTCTGGCGCGGCGGGCGCGGGCGGTTTGGCCCCGGGGATCGAGGTGTTCGACCAGCCGGCGGGCGGCGCGGGCCAGATTGGCGGGGTTGTGGATATCCACCCGCCCGGAGTCGAGTTTCTCGTCGAGCCGGGCATCGAGCTGGCGGGCGGTGTCGTCGTCGAGCACCGCGACCGTGTCGGCCACCCGCCCGGCGGTGTGGCCTTCGAGGTCGCCGTGGTGCATGCGTGCCAGCAGCCGCGGCATCCGGCGGGTCAGCTGGCGCGCCCGCTCGAGCCGGGCCTGGGCCTGCTGCCGCGAGAGGCGCAGCTCCAGGGCAGCCTCATCGGCCACATACCGATCCCCGCCACGCAGCGCATCCAGCCGCGCCAACGCATGCGCCTCGGCCGCGTCGGCGGCCGCCCGGATCCGGCGGGCGGCCGCCAGCAGCTCCACCGTGCGGTCGGCATCCAGCTCGGCGATCTCGCCACCGGACAGCGCCCGGCAATCGATCTCCGCCCACTCCTCGACGGAGAACTCCGCGGGCGGCACCACATCCTCCGGCAGGAACAACACCCCGGCCGGATGAGCAGCCTCCACAAACTGTGCCACATAACACAGAATAACGAACTGGTGTTCGATACACAACCGTGACCTCGGTAGGTGGGTAGGCGCACCTACTGGACTGGCGGTCGTGTCGCGACACCGCCCCGACCGTGGCCGCGGCAGCGCAGTCGTCCCCGGCTCCCGGGTCGTACGGCAACCGGCTACCTCCGGTCAGCTCTCCAGCTCGGCTAGGGCCTTCTTGGCCTGCTCCAGCTCGGCCTCCAGCTGGGCCACCTTCGCCTGCTGCTGTTCGCGCGCGGCGTTGATGACATCGTCGATCGGCCCGGAAAGCTCATCGTGCAGTTCCTTGGCCGCGCGCGAGACGGCGGAAGCGGGGACGTCGAGGCCGCGTGCCACCCACGTGCCGCCGTGCTTGAGCTCGGCCTGCCAGTTGCCATCCGCCGTGCCGGTGACGGTCAGCGTGAGCTGCACGGTCCTGGTCTTCTTCGCCGAGGCACCCTTCGGGCGGCCGCGCTTGGAGGTGGACTGCTCACCCTCGGTACCGGCCTGACCGGACGAGTCGGAGTTCGCTGCTGCCTCGGAAGCCGCGTTGGTGGCGGTGCCCGTGGTGCTGTTCTCGCCGGTGGTCTCGCCCTGCTGCTCGGAAGCGGTGTCTGCGGTCATGGTCGGTGTCGTCTCCTCGGTGGACGGGTACGGTCGCCGCGCCAGAGTATAGAACACCCGTTCGGTGTGTCCAGGACGCTGCTCTCGGACACCGGCGCGGGGGCTCGTCGCTGCGTGAGCACGCAGGCCGGTCTAGTGTGGAGCTCGCACACCATAGCGGAGGGCAAGATGCGGGACCGATGTGACGCGATCGTGGTGTTCGGCGCCACGGGCGACCTGGCGCGGAAGAAGCTGTTCCCTGCGTTTGCCGAGCTCGCTGCGACCGGGCGGTTGCCGCAGCGTGTGGTGGGGGTCGCCGGGTCCGATTGGTCCACGACGAAGCTGCGTCAGCACGCCAGGGATGCCGTCACGCGGTTCGGACCGGATCCGGTCGACGAGAGCGCGGTGGAGCGGATGGTCTCCGCGCTGCGTTACGTGCAGGGTGACTACGGTGACCGGCAGACCTACGAGCGGCTGCAGCAGGCGCTGACCGGCTCCGAACACCCGCTGCTGTACCTCGCGATCCCGCCCAGCCTGTTCGAGACCGTGATCGACTACCTGGCCACGTTCCGGCTCAACGAGCACAGCCGGATCGTCGTGGAGAAGCCCTTCGGGCGGGACCTCGCCTCGGCAAGGCACCTCAACCGGTGCCTTCGCCACCGGTTCGACGAGGACGCGGTGTTCCGCATTGACCACTTCCTGGGCAAGGATGAAGTGCTCGACCTGCTCGTGCTGCGGTTCGCGAATACCCTCCTCGAGCCCGCGTGGAACCGGCATCACATCGACCATGTCCAGATCACCATGGCCGAGGACTTCGGCGTCGCCGGGCGGGGTCCGTTCTACGACGAGGTCGGGGCGCTGCGGGACGTCGTGCAGAATCACCTGCTCCAGGTGGCCACCCTCGCGGCCATGGAACCGCCGGTGAGTACCGATGCGCAAGCGTTACGCGACGAGAAGGTCAAGGTGCTGCGCGCGATGCAGCCCCTGGACCCGGCCACGGTGGTGCGCGGGCAGTTCACCGGCTACAGCGACGAGGACGGCGTCGCCGCCGACTCCGAAACGGAGACCTTCGTCGCCGTGAAAACCGAGATCGATTCCTGGCGGTGGGCGGGGGTGCCGTTCTACATCCGGGCAGGTAAGCAGCTCGCGACGACCGTCACGGAGGTACTGGTCGAGTTCCAACGGCCACCGCAGCTGTTCTTCGCGCGGCCAGACGACCCGCCGCCGCGCCCGAACCACCTGGTGTTCCGAACGAAACCAGGGGAGCGCGTCTCGATGGCGGTGCACATGAAGGCCCCGGGGGAGGGCATCGTCAGCAGGCCGGTCGAGCTGAGCTACACCTATGACGAGCGTGTGGAGGGCGCGCGCGAGGACGCCTACGCACGGCTGCTTGACGATGCGCTCAAAGGTGACCAGCGGCTGTTCGCCCGCGCCGACGCGGTCGACGAGGCCTGGCGCGTCGTGCAGCCCGCACTCGACGCGCCAGGCCCGGTGTACCCGTACCGCCCGGGATCGTGGGGACCGGCCGAAGCCGACACATTGCTCACGCCCGGCAGGAGCTGGCACACCCCGGCCGTCTAGTGTCCGATCAGGACGGTTCTCCCACGGCTGCACTGAGGCGTACCGCACCCACGCGTGTAGTACCTGGTCACCCGCCGGCTGGCAGGCGGCGCGCCCACCACCAGATGCCGCCGATGGTTCCGGCGAGCAGGACGACGAAGGTGCCCGCCGCACCGAGCACCCGGGCGTCGCTCAGTAGTTCGACACGGCTGCCCGAGGTCGAGTGTTCACTTCGCTGGTGGCCCGACTCGGCCTCGGCGACGGATCCGGTGCCGTCGCTGGCCTCGCCGCCATCGGTGAGGCCCGCACCGTCGTACATGAGCGTGGCTGGGTAGTGGTCGATGCTGGTGTACGCGGGCGGGTCGGCGGGATCGCCGTAGATCTGGAGTGCGAGCGTCATATCCACCGGCCCCACGTCCCCGCCGGAGGGGTTGAGCTGGACGACGATGTAGTAATCGCCTGCGAGCGCGGCCATCCCGGGTGCCCCCCTGAGGCTGCGGTTACCGGCGTACACGGTGGGGATGGCGATGACGTCGAGGTCCAGGACGTTGCCGGTGTAGGCGGTCGAGTTCCTAGTCGCGACGTCGCTGTTGTCACGCACCGGGTTGTACAGCTCGGTCGTGATGTTGGCCGTGGTGTCCAGCGAAGGGCCTGCGGTGTCGCCCAGGGTGACCTGGTACGCCAACCCTTGACCCCATTCGAGCGGGACCCGGTAGAAGATGGCCTCGCCGTAGTGCAGCTCGTCGACGTAGGTACCGCTGTCTGCGAGTTCGGTGGCGACGTTGAAGGAACCACCTCCCGGTAGCCGCTCCGGCTCGCCGGGAAGGTCATCGGGCTCGTCGATCCCCTCGGGCGAGGGGCCGTGGTCCTCCGAGGTGGGTGGTTCGAAGGCGACGAGGATCTCCAGATCACGCTCGCCAAGCGCTCGCTCCGAGCTGCCGCGTTCGACACGGAGGTAGTAATGGCCGTCCTCGCTGGAGCAGCTCCCGCCGGAACCGGCGCGCATGCTGACGGAGGCTGTGTTGTGGGCGTTCCATGTCATGTCGCTGTCGATACTGCGGTCGGAGTCGCACTGGTCGTGGTCGCGGTCGACCAGTTTGGCGTCGAGGTAGCTTGCCGCGGTGCCGCCTGCTCCTTCGTCGCTCGGGCGGATCAGCGTTGCCGCGACGTGCGCGGCCATTCCTTCCGGTACGCGCAGCCCGTAGTAGCGGGTCGCATCGCTGTTGACGCTGTCGACGTACTGTCCAGGCAGCAGCGCGGGAGCGTCGTCGACCGCCTCAGTGCCGGTCACCGGGATACCGCTGGCCTCGTAGCTGCGCAGCGCGGACTCGGTGAGCCGGGGCAGCTCGTCGTCGAGTGCCTCGGCATCCGGCGCTTCGACGTACTCGCCGTTACCAGCCTCGGCGATGCACTCCAGCTCACGCCGGGCGTCGGTGGTGACGTCGAATCCGATGGTGTGCATCGTCAGCTTGGTGCCTGCCTGCTCGAGATCCTCTGCCACATCGCAGGCCTCCGGCGGGGCACAGGTCTCGGCACCGTCGGAGATCAGCAGAATCGAGCGCGGCTCTTCACCAGGCAGCCCGTCGGCGGCGGCCCGCAACGAACCGCCGATCGGCGTCCAACCGCGTGCCTCGATATCCGCCACGGCCGAGGTCATCGCCTCCCGGTCCAGCGGACCGACAGGGAACGCGGTGGCGATGTCCTCGCAGGACAGTTCCGGTCCTTCGGCGGCGTCGACTTCACTGCCGTAGACGATCAGACCCACTTCGGCCTCGTCCGGTAGCTGCTCCAGCATATCGATCAGCACCGACTTGGCCGCGTCCATCTTGGACCTGCCGCCGGGATCGGGATCGGTCATCGACTCGGAGGCGTCGAGCACCAGCATCACCGGTGCCATCGCGTCCTCGCCGCTCTCACCCGTCTGCTGCGCCGCAGCCGGTACTGCGGCGACTCCGGTCACGAGGCCGACCGCGGCCGTCACTGCGGTGAGCCGGTGGCGGACCCGGCCGGGGTTGCAGCTCCTCATACGTCTTACTCCCACGCGATCGAGTGCGATGATCGCACGCTGGGACGCGATAGAGGCGCGCACGGTTCCCTGCGGCCCGCTCGCCGTGCCCCGCTCGGCGAGCCCATGGTGAACAGCGGTAACCCCGTCGCCAGGCCGTCAGGTGCCGTGCTTCACAATAGTCCGGCTCCCACAAGGACACGATCAGCAAGCGGGCGCGCCACGAGCGCGCCCGCGCGCGAAGGAGCTGGTGTGAGTAGTACAACCGAGCAGCAACCCCGGCGCGGCGTCTCGCTGGTACTGACGTTTCTGCGAGGCGTCGAGCGCGTCGGGAACAAACTGCCCAACCCGTTCTGGCTGTTCGTCATCCTCGCCGGTGTCGTGCTCGTGCTCAGCACGGTACTGGAACGGCTCGGCGCATACGCGGTCTCGCCGATGGACGGCGAGCGGGTCGAGGTGCGCGGTCTGCTGTCCGCCGAGGGCATCCAGGTCATTTTCGCCGACGCCGTCGACAACTACGTGAACTTTCCGCCGTTGGGGCTCATCCTTGTGATGATGCTGGGCGTCGTGGTCGCCGAGCAGAGCGGGCTGCTATCCGCGATGCTGCGCGGCAGCGTCACGCGGGTACCCGCCAAGTGGCTCACCTTCGTCGTCGCCCTCACCGGTATCTGCGGCAGCGTCGCCAGCGACGCGGCGTACGTGGTGTTGGTCCCGCTGGCCGCGCTGGTGTTCCAGGCGGTTGGCCGCAGCCCGGTGGTCGGGATCATCGTCGCCTTCGCCGCGGTCTCCGCGGGGTGGAACGCCACTCTGGTGATCGCCCCGACCGATGCGCTGCTCGCCGGGGTCAGCACCGAGGCGGCGAGCTTCATCGATCCCGACCACGTGGTGACCCCGATCGCCAACTACTTCTTCAACGCCGCCAGCGCGATCGTCCTGGCGATCGTGATCACCCTGGTGACCGAGCTGCTGCTGAGCAAGCGCAGCGACGCGACCGCGGACGACGAGTCGGGGCACGCTACCGAGGGGGATAACGAGCTGGGGGAGCTGGTGGTGAACAGGCTCGAGCGGCGCGGGCTGCTCGCCGCTGGCCTTACCCTGCTGGCCTGCGCGGTGCTGGTGACGGCGGCGCTGGTGCCATCCGGGTCCGTGTTCCGCGGTGATGACGGATCGGTGATGGCTTCCCCGCTGATCGAGGGGATCGCGGTGCTGCTGGGTGTGGTGTTCATGCTGGTCGGAATCGCCTACGGCGTGGTGGTCGGCACCATCACCAGGCCGGTGGACATCCCCACGTTCATGGCCAAAGGGGTGCGCGACCTGGCGCCGGTGCTGGTGCTGTTCTTCGCGGCTGCGCAGTTCCTGGCGTACTTCGACTGGTCGGGCATGGCCGAGGTGCTGGCGATCCGGGGCGCCGAATGGTTAGGTGATCTCGCGCTGCCGACGGCTGTGCTGTTCGTCGGCATGATTATCTTTGCCGCGTTGCTCAACATGCTGATCACCAGCGGTTCGGCGCAGTGGACCCTCATCGCCCCGGTGTTCATCCCGATGTTCATGCTGCTGGGGGTGGAGCCCGAAGTCACCCAGGCGCTGTACCGCATCGCCGACTCGACCACCAACATCATCACGCCGATGAGCCCGTACTTCGTGTTGATCCTCGGGTTCATCCAGCGGTACCGGTCCAACGCCGGGATCGGCACGCTGATCTCGCTGACGCTGCCGCTGTCGGTGGCGCTCTTCGTGACGTGGGTGGCGTTCTTCCTCGGCTGGTACGCGCTTGGGCTGCCGCTCGGACCCGGGGTGCCGATCGATTGACACCGCTGCCGCCTGCGACCCTACGGTGTCAGCAGGCGGCAGGCGGCAGGCGGCAGGCGGCAGGCGGCAGGCGGTCAGCTGCCTGCCGCGGTGTCGAAACGGTCGGGTCGGTACCCGGCCAGCTGCGGTGCCTCGGTGCTATCGAGTACCTCGCCCGCCGTCAACCTGCCGAGCAGCGGTCCAAGCGTGACGCCGCTGTGGGTGGCGACGACATAGCACCGCCGGGTATTCGGGTCGGCGAAACCCGCCACGGTCAGGCCGTCGGCGGGCAGCACCCGCCTGCCGAACCGGAGCGTGGCGATGGCCGCGTCCCCGGTGCGGGCGAGCCGCTTGGCGAGCCGGTCCCGCAGCAGCCGCGCCACATCCCCGTCCCCGTGCCGCTCGGCGAGCTCAGCCGGATCCGCCTCGACAGCGGTGTCGAGGTCGGGGGCGTGCATCAGCAGGCGCCCACCGCCATCCGGGCGCACGTTCAGCTCGGGTGTGGTCAGTACCCGCGACAGCCGTGCGGGTACGGGATCGGTGGTGGCCAGCAGACCCGCGCTCGCGCCGCCGTGCCCACTGCCTGCGGGGCGGGAGTCCGCCACCCCGGAACCCGCCGCGCCGTCGTGATGCAGCGGGATCCGGGCGCCCACGGTGGCGGCGAGACCCTCGGTCGACCGGCCTGCGCAGCACACCACGCGGTCGAACCGGAGGCGTTCGGCGTCCGCGAGTACCACGTCGACCCCGTTCGCCCGGGGTTCCAGCGCGCGCACCGTGACCGGGTGGCGCAGCCGCACGCCCCGGTCTACCGCCTCGCCGAGCAGGCGCGCCAGCAGCAGCGCGGGCTGCACGTAGCCCTCGCTGGGGAAGAAGGCGACGCGATCGACTGCGTTGGGCGGGCGGATGTCCGGTTCGAGGTCGGTCAGCTCGGCGGGCTCGATCCAGCGATACGGGTATCCCAGCCGATCGAGCCGCGCCACGCGATCCTCCAGCTCGGTGCGGTCGCCGGGGTCACACGCCCACGCGAGGTTGCCTGTCGGGAAGTACCATCGGGGTGTCCCCGCCAGGTCGGTGGCCAGCCGCCGGTGCTCCTCGCAACCCGCGACGTTGAGCCGGTGGTAGGAGTCCGGTCGCTTCTCGTTCGAGTTGACCCACGCGAAGGTGCTCGCAGAGGTGCCCGATCCGGGATGCCACTGCTCGAACACCGTCACCTCGGTCCTGTCGGCCCCGCGCGTGGCGAGCTCCCGAGCCACGCTCGCCCCGACCACACCCGCGCCGATCACCGCGATGCGCACCCGACCTCCTCGTCCGTCGTGGCTGTGTGACACCGGTAACGACGCCGCCACAGCGCCTGCTCAGTGCTGGCGCGGCCGAGCCTGACACAGCCCTGCCGGTGGTATTCTCAGGAGGTCATGAACGCCAACACCGTGTGTCGGTACTGCGCTCGCACCCGCAGTACGCAGCAGCACCGCGCGCCGATGCCCGCGGGACCGATCTGTGCCGATTGCATCGAGGCAGGGCTGTTCGTAGCCTCACACGGCACGCCCGGGTTGCCGGAGGAGAACTCGCCGCCTGCGCGGCTGGAACGTCACGACACCACTGATTGCGAGAGCTGTGGCAGGCACGCGCGGGAGACGTTCCTCGGTTTCCGGCAACGGAAGCTGGTCCGGGTGGTCTTCCCCCGTAACGGTGCGGTGCTGTGCGTGGAGTGCCTGGACAGCAGCGGTGATCTGATCAACCGTGCGATCCGCGGCTGAGGGGCCGGCTCGGTACGCACGAGGCGGGTGTCATGTCCGAACACGACACCGCACCGGAGTCGGCGGCGACTAGCGTGAAGTGCTCTGCCGAGTGTCTTTTGTGTACGGTTCAGTGTGTGTTCACGTGTCCTGCTCGGCTGTCCACCGGCGCGGCGTGGGAACGTTCGCCCGGTGCCACAGGTCGGGCCGGCGACGCCGTGGCCGCGCTCTTACCGGCCCGCGAGCGGTCTCCGGCGGTGATGGCGCCCCGCCGGAGACCGGCAGTAGGCCACACCTTCGGGTAATAACTATGAGCACCCAGTATGTAACTGTACGTATTTACGCAGGAGATCGGCGTCGCGGGTGAGGGTGTCCGGGGTGACTACTCGCGCCAGCACCGAGGCCCGACGGGCCGATCTCGACATCGCCTCTCGCTTCGGCTGGTCCACTGTGCTCACGCGGACTACACTTGGCAAAAAGGGCGAAATCGCTCGTTGAAGGAAGTGATGACAGTGGCGAACGATCGTGCCGTCAGGGCTGTCAGTCCGTTGAACGCCGGTGCGGTAGCGGGTGGTATCGCCGGTGTACTTTTCGCGGTGGTGATGGTGCCGCCGGAGTTCATCCCCATGGTGGGAGCACTCTACGGATTCGAAGGCAGCATGATCGCCGGATGGATCTTCCACCTGCTGCACAGCATCTTCTTCGGATTGGTCTTCGTCGGGCTCACGCGGGCGGTACGCCCGCTTGCCCGGATCGTGGAAGGGTTCCCGACGGGCGCCATCCCCGGAGCGGTGTTCGGCATCGTGGTGTGGTTGATCTTCGCGGCGTTCGTCATGCCCGCCTGGATCGGTGGCGTGACCGATATGGACCCGCCGGTGCCGGACTGGAACGCCCTTAGCTTCATCGGCCACATCGTGTACGGTGCGGCCGTCGGGGCGATCTACCCCGTGATGCACCGGGCGAGCGTCGCAGCGGAGAGCACGGCGAAGTAAGGCGGGTGCAGCACCTGCTGCGGCCGTAGTGTCACTCCCCGGAGCCGGATACGGCCCCGGGGAGCCGTGACCGCTGGATCGCTCCGCACATCATGCGCTCATTCCGGCCAGTCGGTTTTGGACGGTCGTGTCGAGGCGTTCGGCTTGGCGCTTCGCGGGTATCAGCGGCGCAGCAGGATCCCCCGGATGAATGCCGCCTGCCCCGCATGCTGCAACCCGTCTGCGATGACGCTGACGAGCCGCACGCCGAGCGTCACCGGCGGGTCCCACCGGGCATCGAGGACCCGGTCCAGCTGCGAGTCGTCGAGACCGGTCACGAAGCGCACGGTGCGCGCGTGGACGGCATCGTGATAGTCGGTGAGCAGATGTGGGGACGTCACCCGGACGGCGGCCACCTCGGCGCTGCTGTGCCCGTAACCGATGGTCGCGGTGGGCAGCGGCAGGTCGAACCGTTCCGACCAGCCCTCGGTCGTCCAGAGCTGCTCGGTGCCCTTGGCGTCGGCGATATGGTCGTCCTGCACCCGCGTTAGGTGCCACACCAGCCAGGCGATCGGGTTGGCGTCGCTGTCGAGGCGTTCGTGCAGGTCGTCCACGGTCAGGTCGGTGACCGCCTCGTGGACGGATTCGTTGACCCTGCCGTACGCGTCGGCGAGAACATCAGCACTGGTCATCGCAAGCTCCACCGTCGGGTCGGCGCTGTCGTGCGGTGACGGTGATTGTGCCGTGCTCGGCGTGCGGGCGCACGGCGGCGTCGCCATCCCGCGACGGTCGGGGGTGCGGTGAGCGTGCTGGCCAGTCGATGGACACGGTGTCGAAGGCACACCTAGACTACTTCCCAGTAAGGTTGCGGACGCGGGGAGCGAGCATGAGCACACCACGTGGCGACGCCGCCTCCGGCGCTCATACGGCGGGAACCAGGCTGACATTGATCCGCGAGCTGGTCGAGCGTGATCCCACGGCGGCGGCCGACCAGGCGTGGGCGATGATCGTGGAAGCGGGTAGCCGGGTGTCAGGCGACCGGGAGCGCGCCACGGCCGAGCTCGCGTCCCTGTTCGCGGCCGGATCACCCTCGACGGGGATCAGCGGGTCGACGAGGGGCATCCTCGTCAGCTTCACCGTGCACCCGCTCGTCGACCGGTTCTTCGCGACGGTGACCACGGCGTGGATGCCGTGGGTCGGCAAGCGGTTCGACGCCGAGCGGAAAGCGGGGGACAACCTGCTCGCCCGTAGCGCTCGCTGGCCGAGCCGGATCCCGTGGCCCCGGTACCGGATGCGGGAGGTTGATGGCAGGCTCGCGGCGTTCGACTTCACCACCAGGGTGGAGCCGGGTGCGCTGCAGCCGCACCGGGACGTACTGGTCATCGACTACGCGGCGGCGGGACGGCCCGCAGCGGAGAACCCGAAGCTGATCATCCAGTCGATCCGGGACGAGCTCGTGGAACTCGTCCCTGGAGTTCACCTCGGCAGGATGTTGTGGCGCACACGCAACGGTGGACTCCACCTACTGGCCTACTTCGCGCTGCGCACCGACGGGCGCTGACGGTTAGCGGGAATGGGTCTCGTCGCGCGCGCGGAGCACGTGGGAAGCCTGCTGCGGCCGGACTACTTGCTCGCTGCCCGTTCGGAGCGGCAGCGGGACAGGCTCACCGCCGCCTCGTTCAAGGCGACGGAGGATCGCGCCGTGCGCGAGGTGGTGGCGCTGCAACGCGAGGCTGGCTGCCCCGTCGTCACCGACGGGGAGCTGCGTCGGGAATCGTTCCAGGGCGAGTTCACCGCCGCGGTCGATGGGGTGGCTGGCGCGGAGCTCGATGCCTGGCTGTGGGGTGACTGGTACTCCGAGGAGTTCGGCCACCGGCACGTCGAGCGTCCCGGCGAGCTCGCGGTGGTCGGTCGGCTGCGCAAGCGCCGCAACCTGGCAGCCGAGGAGTTCACGTTCCTGCGCGCGCACCTGGACGGGACGGGCGGTACGGCGCCCACGATCAAGGTGACGCTGCCGAGCCCGAGCCTGTTCGCCGGGCTGTGGTCACCCACCTCCTCTGGCCCGTACCGCACGCTCGACGACTTCCTGTCCGATGTGGTGGAGATCCTCTGCGACGAGGTGCGCGAGCTGGTCCGGCTCGGTTGCCGTTACATCCAGCTCGACGCTCCGCACTACCCGCTGCTGGTGGATCCCCGGTGGCGGGAGTTCTACGAGGCGAGAGGCTGGGACGCGGACCGGTGGCTCGGTTACGGCATCGAGCTGGACAACGCCGTCATCGCCGCGGGACAGCCCGCCACCTTCGGGTTTCACCTGTGCCGGGGCAATCAGGACAGTCGCTGGCTCGTCTCCGGCGCCTACGAGTCGATTGCCCGGCCGGTGTTCACCACGCTCAGGGCCGACCGGTTGCTGCTCGAGTACGACGACGAGCGCTCAGGGGGGTTCGACCCGCTCCGGTTCGTACCGGAGGACAGGGTGGTCGTACTCGGTCTGGTCACCACCAAGCACCCGCGGCTGGAGCCGCATCGGGAACTGCTGGCGCGGGTCGACGACGCGAGCCAGCGCGTTGGGCTCGAGCGGTTGGCCATCGGCACCCAGTGCGGGTTCGCGACCTCGCTGCACGGCAACCGGCTCAGCGGCGAGGATCAGCGGCGCAAGCTGGAGCTTGTGGTGACCACCGCGGAACGGGCATTCGGGAGCGCGTGAGCCGAGGCCGGTCGACCGCCGGTCAGCCGACGGCGTTCTCGACGATCAGCACGGCCGCGCTGACCGAGGCCACCGTGAGCACGGCTGTGCGCATCCAGCCGGTGTCGAGGAACCGCTTCACCGGGTTGGACAGAGCGAAGCCGAGCAGCATGAACGGCAGCAACGCGGCCGCCTGGAGGAGTGCCGTGGTGTCCACCTGGCCGCCGACGGCGAGCGCGGCCACCGAGAGCAGCGAGCCGAGCAGGAAGTACATGGCCAGGGTGGAGCGGATCGTCGGTCCGCGCTGGTGCTGGTACAGCAGCGCGATCGGTGGGCCCCCGATAGTGGCCGCGGTGCCGAAGATGCCGCCGACCCCGCCTCCCAAGGTGAGCGCTCCCGGGGTGGGTCGCGGGTGCCAGCTCGTCAGCGACAGCAGCACGCAGGCCAGCACCACCACGCCGACCACGATCGCGAACGGGCCCTGCGGCAGCGTGGCCACGATGATCACGCCGATGACGGTTCCTGGTAGACGCCCCACCATGGTCCAGCCGACACCCGACCAGTCCACGTGGTGGCGTTCCCTGGTCGCGGCGAGGATGGCGTGCACAGCGGCGAGCAGCAGCAGCGGCGCGGGCAGCAGTGCGGGATCCACCAGCGCGAGGATCGGCGCCGCCACGAGGTTCATGCCATAGCCAGCCGCCCCCTGCACGATGGCCCCGAGCAAGATCACCAGCGCCGCGATCACCAGGGCATAGCTCACCGGGCGCAGCGTACGTCCGCATGCGCGGCCGGGCCAGCCGCTGTGATCTTCCTGACGGGGCAACCGCGAAGCGGCAGGCGCCGCCGGGAACGCCAAGGCGACCGCTCGCGGATGCGCGTCTTGGACGGCGCCTGGCTGCGATCTAGACTCCCCATCCGGCTGTGCGAGGAGGTAGCGATGTCGCGGCAGGAGGTCGTGCAGGGCCACCCGCCCGCGGGTGCCGGGGACCCGGGATCCGGGGAGATCCGGCGGTGGATCGGGCTGGCAATCGGACCGGCGCTGGCGGTCGTGACCTACCTCCTGCTGCCCGACACCCTGCCGCCGGACGGCAGGGCCACGGCCGCGATCACGGTGGTCATGGCGACCCTGTGGGTGACAGAAGCGATTCCGCTGCCGGTCACGGCCCTACTGCCGCTGGTGCTGTTCCCGGTGCTCGGGGTCAGCGAGATCAGCGATGTGACCCCGCCGTACGCCAGCGACATCATCTTCCTGTTCATGGGCGGGTTCGTGATTGGGCTCGCGATGCAGCGCTGGCAACTGCACAAGCGATTCGCGCTGCGCACCGTGCTGATTGTCGGGACAAGCCCGGTTCGCTTGATCGGCGGGTTCATGGTCGCCGCGGCGTTTCTGAGCATGTGGGTCAGCAACACCGCCACCGCCGTGATGATGTTCCCGGTCGGGCTGTCCGTGCTCGGCCTCGTGCTGCAGCTCGGCAACGGCCGGGGTGATCCGAACTTCGCCACCGCGCTGATGCTCGGTATCGCCTATGCCGCGTCCATCGGCTCGTTGAGCACCATCATCGGTACCCCGCCGAACGCGTTCCTGGTCGGCTACCTCAGCGAGAGCCACGGCATCGACATCGGTTTCGGGCAGTGGATGCTCTTCGGGTTGCCGATCTCGATCGTGTTCCTGCTCATCGCGTGGCTGGTGCTGACCAAGCTCGTGTACCCGCCGCGGCTCGACGAGCTGGCAGGCGGGCGGGAGCTGCTGCAGCGGCAGCTCGCCGAGCTGGGGCCGATGTCGCGGGGCGAGAAGAACGCGCTCGGGGTGTTCGTCGGTGCCGCGGCGTCCTGGATCGTGCTGCCGCTGCTGGCTGACGAGGAGGTCATGGGGGAGGCCGCCCTCGAGTGGTTGGCGTACGCCGACGACAGCGTGATCGCCATCGCGGCCGCTGCGCTGCTGTTCGTCCTGCCCGCAGGGCGGGGCGTCCGGACGATGAACTGGGAGACAGCCAAGCAGCTGCCGTGGGGCATCCTGCTGCTGTTCGGCGGCGGCCTGGCGCTCTCGGCGCAGTTCGAGGAAACCGGGCTGGCATCGTGGCTTGGCGAGCAGGTCGCCAACCTCGACGTGCTTCCCACGCTGCTGTTCGTCGCCGCGGCGGTGGTTATCGTGCTGTTGATGACGGAGCTGACCAGCAACACCGCGATGGCGAGCGTGTTCGTCCCCATCCTGGGGGCGGTCGCGGTCGGCCTCGGCATGGACGTGCTGTTGTTGGTCGTTCCCGCGGCGCTCGCGGCGACCTGCGCCTTCATGCTGCCCGTGGCGACACCGCCGAACGCGATCGTGTTCGGTTCCGGGCACGTCACGATCGGCCAGATGATCAAAGGCGGGGTCTGGCTCAACGCGATCGGTATCGTGCTGGTGACGCTGGCCGCCTACACTGTCGGCGGCTGGGTCCTCGGTATCAGTTTCTGATGGGACCATCACGCGCCGATCGTATGTCCTATGTAGCTCGTCAGGAGCAGTCGGTGATGTGCGGGAGATCGTCGTCGACGGTGGTTTCCGGATCCTCGCCCGCCTTGGGCCGGAAGGCGACGAGCGCCCCGGCGAACGCTGGTGGCTGGCGCTCCTCCGGTGGTACGAGTGCAGTCTCGCGGCGGCGGGCAGCGTCGGGGACGAGGCAGCGGAGCTGATGCGGACGCTGGCGACGGCCTTCGGGCTCGAACAGGTCCAGCAACACGGGCTGGCCTTCACCGTAGGTGGCGTGCTGGATCCCGAGCAGGCGCGCCAGGCGGAGGAACAGCTCGCCTGGGCGTACCGGGACATCACGGCGCGGCTGCCCGAGCTGGTCAATGCTTTCGGTATCACCTCCGCGACCCTGGATGCCCCCATCGGCAAGGACGACTACGTCGCCGCGTGGATGGATCTGTTGGGATGGGGCGACCTGGTGCCTGCCACCAGCGGGGACCGGCAGGGAGCGACCGCGCTCGGCGTGCTGGAGGAACTCCGCGTTGCGCACCACCGAACCTCTCACGCGGAACGTCCCTGCGTATCGTTGAGGATTTCCTGCAACCTCTGGTAGAGCGCTGACGACGGTTCCAGCCCTAGCTCCGCGATCATGTACTTGCGGGTGGCACGGAACGCCTCGACGGCCTCCGCGCGGCGCCCTGACCTGCCGAGTGCCACGATCAGCTGCTCGCAGAACCGCTCGCGGAGCGGGTACCGGGCGACGAGTGCCTTGAGCTCGCCGATCAAGAGCCGGTGGTCGCCGGCTGTCAAGCGGAGGTCGACGAGATCCTCCGTCGCGAGCAAGCGATGCTCCTCGAGCCTGACAGCGGCGGCGTAGAGCTGTGGACCGTGTTCCTCAGGTGGATCACCGAAGGGGATGTCGCGCCACAGCGCCAGTGCTTGCCCGAGCTTGTCGATGGCCGACCTCGGGTCGCTGGCGGCGAGATCCGAGGCTTGCCCGCGCAGCGACTCGAACACCGCCAGATCGAGCTCCCCCGGTTCCAGGTGCAGCGCGTAACCCTGGTCGGTCATGGCGATGCGCTGCTTCCCCTGCCCGGGACCGAGGTGACGGTTCAAGCTGTCCCGCAGCCGTACGACCTGGGCGTGGAGTGCGTTGCTCGGAGCGTGCGGTGGCCCCTCCGGCCACAGCTCGCCGATGAGCTGCGAGTACGACACGACCTGGCCCGCGTTGAGCAGGAGCACCGCGAGCAACGCCCTGCGGCGTGTGCCGCTGACGGGCACCCATTGCCCCGCCTGCCCGAGGATCTCGAGCGGACCGAGGACCCGGAATCGGATCACGGCGGGTCTATGGAACACGGAGCCGGCACGACACGCCGCGGGTCGAGCAGCGATGATCCGCCGGGAGGCGAGCCTGGTGCGTCGTATGCGAGAGAACCTCGCGTACTACTGTCGGTCACAGTTGAATACATTACGTGTATCTTTCGTCCCGTTGAACCGCCGTACGGGTGTTCGGATGGGCGCGAAATGTGACCGCGCGGAGGTCTGTATCGCTCGGCAAGAATTCTCTATTTCGCGATTGAGAAAACATCCTTGCCTCTGCGAGATTTCTTGACTTCCCGGTGAACGCTTCCGACCCGATGGGGCCGCCTGCCTGCCACGCCCCCGTCAAGGATGTGCTGTCACAGCGTCGCCTGCGCGTCAGTGCGGCCTCAGCGTGGTGTCACTGCCGCGACACCGCCTGGTCATGACCGCACGATCGCGCTGTCGTCGCGGGATCACCAGGTAATCAGAGACGGGAAGCATGATGAGTGGCGCGATGAGCTCGAAGCCGGGAAACCGGTGGAGCTCAAATTTCGGGAAAGGAGGTCGTAGAAAATTTCTTACGCGGCATTGCAGAAAGCGTACGAATTCGCCTCCGATGCGATCGACGGAGCGGCCGGAACACCGCTCGATGCGGTTACCCCGTGCGAGAAGTGGGACCTCCGGCATGTTCTTAACCACCTCATCGGAACGACACACGCCTTCTGGCAGGTGACGACCGGGCGTCCGGTCACCGTGAGTGAGTTCCTCCCGGAAAACACCGCGGAAGCGGACTATCTGGGAGCCGATCCGGGCGCCTCCTTCCAGGCGGTCGCCGCCCCGATAGTCGCGCTGTACGAGAACTCCAGCGCCGCGGAACGCTCGTTGTCCGCGATCCTGTTCGCCCCGGAACCTGTCGCCACGCTGACGGTACAACTCTGCATTATCGAATGGTCCGTGCACGGCTGGGACGTCACACGTAGTGCAGGAAGGAACGTTCGCATTCCCGATTCGGTGGCGAAGGTGGCCTTGCTGTTCGCCGCGCAACTGGGCGGCGGCAATCCGCAGGCGCTGCCCAGCTTCGGTCCGCCGCGGGAGACCGGTACCACCGCGACGATGGGCGATCAGCTCGTAGCCCTACTCGGTCGCGATCCGGACTTCTCCCGCCCTGGTCCGTGACGTCCCGGATCACCGCGAAGCGCCTTTCCAATCCTTACCTGTGTCCATCCCCCGCGTCGAGGAGTCGAGATGAACAACCGAACAGCAGTACTTTTTCCAGGGCAGGGAGCCTACATCCCCGGAATTCTCGCCGAGTACGGCGATTCTCCACGGGTGAACCAGGTGCTCTCGGACATCGACCGGACATCCGCCCAGTTCGGATACACCGACATCTCCGCCCGCCTCGTCGAGCCGGACGCCCCGAAACTTGACGAGTTGATGCAACGACCGACCGAGCTGTCCCTGGTCATCCTCGCCGCCTCGCTGGCCGGTTACGAAGTGCTCGACACCGCGAACGTCAGCGGTGACGTCCTCATGGGACACAGCGTCGGTGAGGTAGCCGCGCTCGCGGCGGGCGGCGCCATCACCGCTGCCGACGCGACGCTGCTGGTATGTGGCAGGGGCAAGGTTCTGGAGCAGGACCAGGACGTATCCGGAGGCATGCTGGCGGTGGAGGTCCCACCAAGGCGCGCGGAGCACATGCGGGCGGCCGTCGACGATTGGTCGCTCGCCATCGCCGCGTACAACTCCGCGCGGCAGACGGTGCTGTCCGGCAGGGATGACGGGCTGCGGGCGGTGGAACGCGTCGCCGAGACGCTCGGCATACGTGCTACCCGGCTGGCGAGCCTGCACCCGTTCCACAATCCGATCTTCGCCCCGTTCGAGGGCTGGCTCGCCGAGGTCGCCGACGGCATCGCCGCGCGGCCCCCGACGCGACCGGTCTACTCACCACTTCTTGGCCGGTACGTGAATACCGTCGAGGACGTCAGGCGGGTCTACGTCGAGCACCTCCACCGGCCGGTGCGGTTCCTCCAGGCCCTCCGGGAGCTCGAGGAGGACGGCGTCGACGTGTTCGTCGAGTGCGGGGCGAGACAGGCGTTGGTGGAGCTGGCGCGGCAGACGGTTCCCAGCGCGACGGTGGTCGCGCCGTTCGCGCGCAGGATGTCAGCACGGGAGCTGGACGAACAGCTCCAACGGGTGGTGCCCGGCGCCGGTGATCTCACCGCCGCGTTGCAGCGGGACCGCACGGACGAGGCCGCACGCCCGGCTCCGGACGTTCGAGCTGTCCCGGCTCAGGAGCTTGCCGCACAGCAACCACCGCCAGAGGCCGCGGACGATTCCGGGTTGCCGCCGCACGACACGCTCGTCACGGAATTGGCCGAACTGTTCGCGAGTTCGGTGGGGTACCCGCTTGAGGTGTTCACCGAGGACGCCGATCTCGAAGCCGAGCTGGGTATCTCCTCCATGAAGCAGATCGAGCTGTTCACCAAGGTGCTCGATCGCTACGGCATACCGAACCCGCCCAACAACCTCAGGATGCGGGCCTACCCGACGCTACCCGCGATCGCGGCGCTGCTGCGGCAGCTCGCCGCTGGCGAACCCGTCGAGACCCGCTGAGCGCGCATAGTCCGGAACCGTCGAAGGTGCAACAGGGAGATCGGGATGCTGGAGAGCTTCTCCGGGAAGGTCGCCGTAGTCACTGGGGGAGCGAAAGGAATCGGTGGTGCGATCACCACGGAACTGGCCCGCCGGGGTGCGCACGTCGTCATCAACTGCTTCCACTCGGTCGAGCAGGCACGCGAGCTAGCGGCCACGATCACAGCCGAGATGCCCGGTTCCGCGGAGGTGATACGCGCGTCGGTGGTCAAGCGCGCCGAGTTGGCTGACATGTTCGCCCGCGTCGAGGAAGCGCACGGAGGCATCGACTTCCTGGTCAACAACGCGGCACGGGCCATTATGGACCCGCTCGACCGGGTACCCGACATCGAGTGGGAGCGGTGCATCGACGTCGACCTGCACGGCACCCGAATGTGTACCGAGTACGCGGTGCCGTTGATGGAGCGACGTGGCGGCGGATCCATCGTCAACATCTCGGTGATCGCCACCCGCTACCCCCTCGCGAACTACACCCCGGGAGCCCCGGCGAAGGCGGCCATGGAAGCTTTCAGCCGCTACGCGGCCGCGGAGCTGGGGCCAGCGGGAATCCGTGTGAACATCGTCAGCACAGGGTTCGTCGACAACGACACCACACGCCTGTTTCCCGATAGCGAGCGGATGCGGGACACTCTCATCGCGGCGACCCCGATGGGACGGCTGCCCGCGGAGCGGGAACTGGCCGAGGTCACGGTGTTCCTGTGCTCGTCACTGGCAGGTAGCATCACCGGGCAGACGCTGGATGTGGACGGCGGGTTGTCGCTGTTCAGCGCCGCACTGTCACCCCCGGTGACGGCACGCCCGGCGTGGACGACAACGGGGGAGATCCCGGCGCCGAGGGGACTGACGCCCGCGGCGGGATCCGACGATGTGGACGGCGCGCAGCCGCAGGGCAGCGATACGGCCGCGACCGCTCGACCGGTCGCGCCGGTCATCGCAGAAGCAGGCGAGGCGGGGCGTGACCGACCCGAGGACAACGTGATCGCCGTGGTCGGTATGGGGATGGTGGTTCCCGGCGCCAACAGCCCGGACGAGTTCTGGGACCTCCTCCGGCAGCCGGACCACACCTTCGGTGAGCCACCCCGCTTCGACATCGACCAGATCTACTCCGCGGATCCCGAAGCCGAGGACAGATCCTACGTCCGGACCTTCGGTTTCATCCGCGACTTCCGCCCGCACCCCGGGATGCGAGTGACCGACCCGGACCGACCCGATCTGCTCACCCGGTACCTCAGGCATTCGGTACTGCAAGCGCGCGACGGGATGCGCATCGCGGGTAGCGCGCGTTGCGGCCTGTACGTGGGCGCGTGGACCGGCAGCAGCCACACGCTGGAGGATTCGATGCTGGTCAGCGCGGCGGCCAGGGGTGCGGGCGCGCGGCTGGTTGGATCCGGACACGAGTCTCGGCTGCGCGGCGTGCTGCGCAGGCACTTCGGTCAGGCCGTGGAGCAGCCGAGGCGCTCGCTTCCCGACGCCGTGCTCCGTGACGCCGCTGCCGACCTGCTCGGTGACGATGCCGAGTACCTCGTCGTCGACACGGCATGTTCCTCCTCGATGTACGCGATCGATCTCGGCGTGAAGGGCTTGCTGGCTGGTGACTGCGACGTGGCTTTCTGCGGCGGGGCAGGCAGCGCGGAGCGGCGGGTGATGGTGCTGTTCTCCAAGCTCAAAGGACTGTCGCCGACAGGTGAGCTCCGCGCCTACGACATCGACGCGAACGGTGTGCTGTTCAGCGAATGCACCGTGGTGCTCGGGCTCAAGCGCCTGTCCACCGCCAGGGAGGACGGCGACGAGGTGCTGGGGCTGCTCGCCGGGTTCGGCGCGGCCTCCGACGGTCGCGGCAAGGCGATCGCCGCGCCGAACGAGACCGGACAGCGCCGGGCGCTGCAACGCGCACGGGCGGTCAACGGCGTCACACCGGAGGAGGTGGACTGGGTAGTCGGCCACGGTACCGGCACCCCGGCGGGCGATGCCGTCGAGCTGGAAACGCTCGCGGAGCACGCCCCGGACGGCGGGCAGCTGGTGACGTCCAACAAGTCACTCGTCGGGCACGGCGGGTGGACCGCGGGTGCCGTGTCAGTCGCGCACGCGCTGCTCGCCCTCCGCAACGAAACCATCCCCGCGCAGCAACGCTTCAGCGAACTCCACCCGGCCACACCGGCAGACCGGATCCGGGTGCCGTCGAGCGATGTGCCGTGGCCGGGCGACGCGCAGTACCCCCGCCAGGCCGGGGTATCCGCGTTCGGGTTCGGCGGCATCAACGCGCACCAGCTGGTCCGCGAAGCCGGGCCGCGGGGGTCCGAAGCGCTCCCGGCGTCCACTCCGGCTACTACAGGCGAGGACGTCGTGCTGCTGGGCTGGAGCGCTCACCTACCCGGCGCACCGGACCGCGACGCGGTCCGCGCCTGGCTGACCCGCGACGCGGCCGCACCCGAGCGCTCCTTCGGAGACCGGTATCCCCTCCCGCCACTGGCCGAGCGCAAGCTCCCGGACGTCACCGCGCTCAGCATCGACCGCTGCCAGCTGATGGCGATCGAGCTCACCAACCGCTTCGTGCGGGAACACGGTGAGATCTGGGCGCAACACCGCGAGCGGACCGGAGTGATCGCCGGGCATACCGGGATACCGCGCGCGATGGTCGACTACAGCCTCCGCATCGCTCAGGACGAGCTGTGCGAGGCGGTACGCCGCTACAGCGATACCCCGGAGGCCGATGAGCGGGCGATGCGGGAATTCCTCGACGACCACCGCCGGGAGATGCCCCCCTCGAACGAGGAGTCCATGAGCGGGGTGATGACGAACATCATCGCGTCGAGGATCTCCCACCGATTCGACATGCACGGCCCCACCATGGCCGTCGATGCCGGGCACGCCTCGACGCAGGCCGCCGTCCGGGTGGCCGAGCGGTACCTGCGCACCGGGGAGCTCGACATGGCGCTGGTGCTCAGCGTGAACGGCAACAGCACCGCAGTGAACTCCGAATTCGTTGGCGTGCCGCAGGAGGAGCTGGCCGAGGGCGCTTTCCTCCTCGCACTCACCCGCGAAGGGATGGCCAGTGAGCACGGTTGGCCCGTACGTGCCCGGCTGCGCAGCCTGAACAGGGACGGCGAACGCGACGAGCCGTCGGCGGCGGTGGCTGCCGTGGCTGCCGGATCCCCGCACACAGGCCGTAGTTACCTAGCAGGGGACGGCGCGGTCGAGCTGATCCGCGCCGTCGAATCGGGGCGGCCACACGCCACGGTGCGGTCACCGGCAGGCAGCCCGTCGATCGCGGTCAGCGTGCCCACCCGCGAGGCAGCCGGGCCGCCAGCCGCTACGGCTGGCGAGCAAGCGAGCGGCGGTGCGCCGGATGTGGCCGCATCCGAGCGGTACTGCCTGGTGACCCGCCGCGTCGATGCGACAGCCGAGTTCCCCGAGGTGCCCGCCATCCCCGCGGGCGGCATCGTCCTCGTCAACCGCGCCGACCTCGCCGAGCGCGTGGCCGATCAGGTGGCACGGGCGGGCGCGACGATGATCTCGACCGATCCGGAGACGAGCGGCTGCATCGCCCTCGATGCCGGCAGCGAGGAAGCGATGGCGGCGGCCGTCGACAGCCTCGCCGTCGCCGACGGTGAGGCCCTGCACCTGCGCGTCCTCGCTACGGTGCGCGACATTGCGGATCGTTGGCCCGAGGTGCCACCGCCGTCGCTGCTGCGGCTGCCCGAGCTGGCGCTGATGGTGTGCCAGCGCTACACCGACCGGCTCGACGGGGGAACGATCGCGGCCCTGCTCCTCGACGAGCTGCGCGACGCCAACATCCACCCCTACCTGTCGCTGGTGAGCGGTTTCATCCGCGGTATCCGCCGGGAGGTTCCCGCGCGGACCTGGGCGGTGGCCACCGATGCTCCGCTGGAGACGGCACTGTCCCAGCTCGCGGCGGAGTCGGCCGCGGCCGACGACCGGTCGGTGGCGCGTTACCACCGGGGCGTGCGGCTGCTCGAACGGCTCAGGCCCGCCCCGGCTGGTTCGGGCGGGGAGGAAGAACTGCTGGTGGACTCGTCGTCGGTGGTGCTCGCGACAGGGGGAGCGCGCGGCATCGCGGCTGTCGCCCTGGCCGCGCTCGCCCGGCGAGCGCGCCCCAAGCTGTGGCTGCTCGGGAGTACGCCCGACGAGCCGGTTCCCGATGAGCTGCTCGACGCCACCGACGAGGAGCTGCCCGCGTTGCGGGCTCGGTTCATCAGGGACGCGCGGCAGGAGTATCCGGAGCAGCGCGTCCCGGAGATCAACGCTCGGTTCGACCGGTTGTTGCGGGCACGGCAGGTGCGGACCGCGGTGCGGGAGCTGCGGGCATTGCTCGGCGAATCCCGCGTGCGCTACCTGGAATGCGATGTCACCGACGCCGAGGCGGTCCGGTACGCGGTGGAGACGATCCATGCCGAGGACGGCAGGGTGACGCTCGTCGTGCACGCCGCAGGCCGGAACAAGTCAGCACTGTACGACTCCAAGACCATCGCCGACTACCGATCGGTGCGTGATCCCAAGGTGCTGGGATATCACAACCTCAAAGGAGCGTTCGGCGATCGGCAACCACGGCACTGGTGCACGTTCGGCTCGGTGCTCGGCACGTTCGGCATCACCGGCGAAACGGACTACATCGCGGCGAACGAGTATCTCGCGGCGGCGGCGTGCCGGAACAGCAGGCATCGCTCCACGGCGGAGTTCACCATCGGATGGAGCACCTGGGGTGAGTCGGGAATGCGCGCGGGGCCGGGGATCGCGGCGAGCCAGGAGCCCATCCCGCTCGGGATCACCGACGCCAGAGGCAGGGCGGACTTCCTGACGGAGCTGAGCGTAACGCGCCCGCCGGAGCCGTACTCGCTGTACCTGCCGGGAGACACGCTCCGGAGATCGGCCGTCCTGATCGGCGAGCACATCACCGAGGACGAGCTCAACAGCGTCGAGATCGGCCGCGGGATGCTCGGCGTGCCGATCCACCGCGATCGAGACACCGCGCAGTGGGAGTGGCAGGCCGAGCTCGGCAGGGACAGCTACGTGTTGGAACACCTCGTCGGGGGGAAGCCGGTCGCACCGGGACAGCTCATGGTCGCGCTGGCTGGCGAAGCCGGGCTCGCGCTGTTGCCAGGCGCCACGGTCCGCGGGTGGCGTGACATCAGCTTCGAGAACTTCCTGTTCACCGATCCCCGCGGGAAAGCCACGCCGTACCGGCTGCTCGCCGAGGTGGTGGAGCGATCGGCATCCGAGACACGTGTCCATGTGGCCGTGGAGGCCGATGTCATCGCGCCAGACGGGCGCGTGCTACAGCGCGGCAGGCGGTACTGCGCGATGGAGGTCCTGCTGGGCACACCACGCGCCATGCCGGAGTGGCAGCCTGGCGATCTCGCGGGCATGCGGGGGCACAGTACGGTCGATCCCTACCACCGTCCGGATTCCGAAGCCTGGCTCATCGGGCCGTTCCGCACGACCTCGGATGTGACGGTGAGCGCATCCGGCGGGCACGGCCGCTGGGTCGCTCGCGTGGACTGCGACGCCCTCGCCACCGCACGCCTGCCGGTATTGCTACTGGATTCGCTGCTGCGGTCCCGGTCTTTCGAGGTGGCCGACGGCGAGCGGATCACGACACACGTCCCCACCGGCATCGCCGTCATCGATCTCTACGCAGGCGGCAACGACGTCGAGCTGACCCGACGCTACCCGTCGGGTATCGACCTGTACTACGACGCCGGGTCCGACACCTGCACCGCGGTGACACCCGAGGGCGGCGTGCTGCTGCGCATGTCGGGTATCGGTACCCAGCCGATGAGCACCATGCCGATCGACGACACCCAGCTGGCACGGTAACCGTGCCCCGACGGAGGATCCATGGACCGTAACTTCGCCATCGACCGTATCGTCACGATGGACGATGCGGATCCGGTCGGGAACGTACACTTTTCCCGCTTCATCTCCTGGCAAGGGCAGGGTCGCGAGGAGTTCCTGATTCGGTGTGCTCCCGCGTTCATCGACGATATCCACACTGGACGTATCGTCGTCACCGCCAACTGCCGATGCGAGTACCTGTCCGAACTCAAACTGGGGCAGACCGTGTCGATCCGGATGGCCGTGCATTCCGCCCGGTTCAACATCATGACGCTGGACTTCACGTACTACCGGTGCGAGCAGTCTGGCGAGACGCTCGTCGCCCGCGGCGATCAGCAGGTCGCGTGCGTCCGGCGCCATGCGGGCGAGCTGGTGCCCGCTGGCTGGCCGCCGGAGATGGTCAACGCCGTCGAGGAACTGGGATGCGACGTGTCCCGGGCGTTCGTGGAGTAGGGAAGGTTGTGCAGCATGTCGACCGGTTCAGCGCACGCCGCGGTAAACCCCGATCCGGTGGACCCCCCGGATCCACCGGAGGACACCGGCACCGACCTCCGCGCGCGAACGGAGCAGCGGCGTCGGATCCAGCACGACATCGAGTCTGGTTTCGACTCCCGCTCCTCGCAGCGGCAACGCGAGAAAGGCAAGCTTACCGTTTACCAGCGGCTGGAACGATTGCTCGATCGCGACTCTTTCGTCGAGATCGAGTCGCTTCGTCGCCACCGGTCGTCCGAGTTCGGTATGGCGGAAGCGCGCCCGTATACCGACGGCGTCGTGGCGGGATGGGGCACGATCGACGGCCGCACCGTCTTCGTATACGGGCAGGACTTCCGGATCTTCGGGGGGTCGCTGGGGGAGGCGCACGCCGAGAAGATCCACAAGGTCATGGACCTGGCCGAGTCGGCTGGCGCGCCGCTGATCGGTCTCAATGACGGGGCGGGAGCGCGTATCCAGGAAGGTGTCGTCGCCCTCGCAGGCTACGGTGGCATCTTCCAGCGCATAGCCAGGCTCTCCGGCGTGATCCCGCAGATCAGCGTAATGCTCGGTCCGTGCGCTGGTGGGGCAGTCTACGCGCCAGCCATGACCGATTTCGTGTTCATGGTCGGTGGTATCTCGCAGATGTACGTCACCGGGCCCGACGTGATCAGCGCGGTGACGGGGGAGAGTGTCACCCACGAGGAGCTCGGCGGGGCCGAGGTGCACGCAACCAGGTCGGGGATCGCCGGCGCGGTGTACGACAACGAGGACGACTGCCTCAGCGACGTCCGGTACCTGATCTCGCTGTTGCCGTCGAACAATCGCGAGCTACCGCCCGAGACGCACACCGACGATCCACCCGACCGCGGCAACGACGCGTTGCTCAACCTCGTTCCGGCTCACGCCAACCGCGCGTTCGACATGCACGAGATCATCCACGAGATCGTGGACGACGGGGTGGCGTTCGAGATCCACGACCAGTGGGCTCGGAACGTCATCTGCGCGTTCGGCAGGATCGCCGGGCAGGTGGTCGGGTTCGTGGCCAACCAGCCTGCGGTGCTGGCCGGTGTACTCGACATCAGCGCCTCGGAGAAGGCCGCCCGGTTCGTGCAGATGTGCGACGCCTTCAACGTACCGCTGGTGACGTTGGTAGACGTTCCCGGTTTCCTGCCGGGCGTGCAGCAGGAACACGCCGGGCTCATCCGGCACGGGGCGAAGCTGCTGTACGCCTACTGCACAGCGACGGTTCCGAGAGTTCAGGTGATCGTGCGCAAAGCCTACGGCGGTGCCTACATCGTGCTCGACTCCCGTTCGGTCGGTGCGGACCTATCCTTCGCGTGGCCGGGCAACGAGGTTGCGGTCATGGGCTCCGAGGCGGCGGTGAACATCATCTTCCGCCACGAGGTCGCGGCAGCCGAGGATCCCGAGGCGGTGCGGGAACGGCGCATCAAGGAGTACCGGGAGAGGCTGATGCATCCCTACTACGCCGCAGAGCACGGCCTGGTCGACGACGTGATCGATCCGGCGCGGACGCGGGAGACGCTGGCTCGGTCGCTGGCCATGCTCCGCGCCAAGCACGCCCCGATGCCCGCCCGCAAGCACGGAAACCCGGCGCTGTGATGGGCGGTACACCGATAGCGACCCGCGACATCGAGGTTGTCCGCGGCGATCCGGACGGCACGGAACTCGCCGCGGTGGCCCTCGCGCTCGCCGCCCTCACCGGGGCGCGCGGCGAACCACAGGCAGCCGTAGGACGCCCCGCCCCCTGGACCATGCCGCCGGTGCCGTTACCCGTGTCCTGGCAGCACCGTTCGCAGCACCGGTTCTCCCCGAGGCCGGATGGACACCCGCCCGTAGTACGTTGAGTGGAGGCACGATCATGCCACAGTGGATGCTCCGTTACGACCTGCGTACCGCCGCCGGGATCGGTGCGCCGCACGAGGAGCTGTACGCCGCAGCCCTCGAGCAGTGCGAGTGGGCGGACCGGCAGGGGTGCCCGGCGATTCTCCTTCCCGAACATCACGGTTCCGTAGGCGGCTACCTCGCCTCCCCTGCGGTCCTCGGCGCCGGCGTCGCCGCGCGCACCACTCGGGCACGGATCATGGTGACGGATACGGTGCTGCGCGATCCGATCGCGCGGGCCGAGGACTTCGCGGCGCTCGATCAGCTCTCCGGTGGCAGGCTCGACGGCCTGCTCACCGTCGGGTACGTGCCGGAGGAGTTCGCGATGTACGGCGAGCAGTTCGATAGCCGCGTTCGCGCCTTCGAGGAGAAGGCGGACTCGCTGATGCGCCTGCTCGCAGGCGAGGAAGTGTACTACCGAGGGCGCCGTGCCACCATTTCGCCGCTGCCGTCGCAACAGCCGAGGCCGCCGATAACGTTCGGCGGCGCGACCCCGGCCGCGGCTCGCCGGTCAGCGGCCATGGCGGACGGTTTCATGCCGATCGTGCCCGACCCGGGACTCGTGGAGGCCTACGAGGCCGAGTGCGCGCGCCTCGGGCGGGAACCCCGCAGCTACCGTCACGTCAGGGGAGCGCTCGCGGTGCTCGTGGTGGAGGATCCCGAGCGGGCATGGGCGGAGTTGGGCAAGTACATCCTGGACGACATGAACACCTACGGGCACTGGAAGGCCGCGGAACCGGGAGCCAGCCCGTACTACCCGGCGGAGGACGTGGAGACCGTCCGTGCCAGCGGGCTGTATTCGCTGGTCACGCCGGAGGAGTGCGTGGAGCTGATGAACCGGGGTCCGGACGGTACCACCATCTTCCTGCATCCGTTGCTCGCCGGGATCGATCCAGACGTCGGGTGGCAGAGCCTGCACCTCTTCGTCGACGAGGTGTTGCCGCGCCTGCACGACGACAGCGCCTAGCGGCGGTTCCCAGCTGTGGCGCTCGATCCGCTCACCGTGGTGATGCATGCGGGTGCATCCGGGTAGGCTGCTCGGCATGTCGGCCGCGGGCACCGGGAGACGTTTCAAGATCGAAACGTGGCGGTTGTTGATGGAGGTCCATCAGGCGGTGCTCGGTGAGCTCGAAACCGAGCTCACCAAGCACGGCCTGACGGTCAGCGAGTTCGACACGCTCATCAACATACCGAGGGACGGCGCCCCGATGCGCGAGCTGCGTGACCGTGTGGTGCTCAGCCAGAGCGCCCTCAGCAGACTCGTCGACCGGTTGGAGCGCAGGGAGCTCATCACCCGCGAACCGCTGGCCGAGGACACCCGCGCCGTCGTGCTCGCATTGACCGCCGAAGGTCGTAAGCTGGCCAGGGCGGCCGCCCGCACCAACGCCGCTGTCGTGGAGCGCTCGTTCGGCGACCGGTTGTCGGAGCACGAGCTGGCCACGATGCGTACCGCGTTGGCTCGCCTCAAGGACGAGCTGACCTAGGCCTGGACGCGACCGACCCGGTCGGGATGCTCACCCACCCGACGTGGTGGTGCCCCGGTGTTCGGCGGGGACCGTGCCCATGCGGCCGGTCTGGTAGTCGTGCATGGCCTGCATGATCTCCCGCTCGTCGTTCATGACGAACGGCCCATACTGGATGACGGGTTCGCCGATGGGTTCGCCGCCGAGCAGCAGGACCTCCAGCTGGCCGGTGCGGTTGTCCTGGGTTCCGTCCGCGGTGACCGTGATGGCGTCGCCGGTGTCGAGCACGGCCAGCTGCCCCTCACGCAACGGGCGCCGCTCGGCACCGACCGAGCCGGAACCGGAGAGGACATACACCATGGCGGTGAACGCCGCCGGCCAGGGCGTGGCCAGCTGTGCCCCGGGAGCCAGCGACGCGTGGGCGTATCTGATCGGGGTGTAGGTCGAGCCCGGTCCCTGGTGCCCGTCCAACTCACCGGCGATCAGCCGCACGAGGGCGCCGCCGTCGTCGGAGGTCAGTAGCGTCAGCTCGCTGCCACGCAGGTCTTGGTAGCGCGGGTCGACCCACTTCCTGCTGCGAGGCAGGTTCACCCACAGCTGCACCCCGTGGAACCACCCGCCGTTGAGCACAAGCTCCTCGGCGGGGAGCTCGTCGTGCAGCACTCCGGAGCCTGCGGTCATCCACTGAGTGTCGCCCTCGGCGATGACGCCCCCACCGCCGTGCGAATCGTGGTGCACGAACACCCCGTCCATGAGGTAGGTCACCGTTTCGAATCCTCGGTGGGGGTGCCACGGCGCGCCCTTGGCCTCGTGCGGCTCGTAGGCCACCTCACCAAGGTGGTCGAGCAGGATGAACGGGTCGGCCCCACGGAGCTCCATGCTGGGGAACGGGCGCCGCACCTGGAAACCGGCACCCTCGGTCTGCTTGGCCGCGGTGACCACTTGGCGGGGTGCGCGGTCGGTGACCTCGACCCCTGGACGCGTGATCCGTGGCAACAGCAGTGGGTTCGCCACACTGATTGCGGGCATTGCTGTCTCCTCGCTTACCGGGGTTCGCGTGAACCCGAAAATGCATTCGCATGCATATAACGCATGGCAGGTGGCCCCTATTCCCGGCAGCGTCACTGTACTCGACGCTGCCCGTCAGCCACGGTGGTCAGCGACGGCGGCGCGGACCGCGGGGACGATCTCCTCGGCGAAGATGCGGATCTGCATGAGGTCGTCGCCATCGACGCCGAGGACGAAGGTGTCCATCCCGTGGGCGGTGACCAGCTCGGTGAGCTCGTCGACCCACTGGTCGATCGGCCCGTGCAGGAAGCCGACCGACTCGCGGTTGGTGATGGCACCGAACACGTTGTAGATGCGCTGGATCGCGGCCGGATCCCGGCAGGCAGCCGCGGCGGCCTCATCGATCCGGCGATGCTTATCCGCCAACGTCTCCGGTGGCGCGTAGCTCGCCGACGGCACCCAGCCGTCGGCGGAACGGCCCACCTCGGCCAGCAGGCGCGGGCCGAGCACACCCAGCCACAACCCGATGGGGTGTGCCGGTGCCGGCCCGGGGCGTACCCCGTCGACCCGGTAGTACTCGCCCGCGTACCGCACCGACTGTTCCGCCGACCACAGCGCCCTGATCACCTCGATCGCCTCGATCAGCGCCGAGGCCGCCTGGCGGGGGGTGCGTCTCGGTCCACCCATCGCGGCGATGGCATCCCAGAACGCCCCGGCGCCGAGTCCGAGCTCGAACCGCCCGCCGGAGAGGGCGTCCAGGCTGGCCGCCGATTTCGCCAGCATCGCGGGTGGGCGTAGGGGAAGGCTGGCCACATCCGGGAACACCCGTACCCGCTCGGTACGTGCCAGCAGCGTGGCCATCAGCGCCCAGGTGTCCAGGAACCGCCGCTGGTACGGGTGGTCCTGCACGCCGATCAGGTCCAACCCACCGGTGTCGGCGAGCTCGGCGACCGCGATCAGATGGTCCACCGACCGCGCGTCCGGGTTCGGGAACACCCCGAACTGTGGCTCACGTCCGTAATCACCCACGCCCTCCTCCTCTCGGATCACCGGTGGTGCTCACCGTACTGGGCCCGGGGTGCGGTCGCCCGCGGTCGCGTCAGTGAGCGGGGTGTCGGTGGAGGTTACGAGTCACCGTTTCCGGTGAAGCGGATCGAGTGCCGGTCGCTGCTCGCCGGGTACTCCTCGTACGGGAATCCTGACGGGTCAGCTGCTCGCCGTTTGCCGCGGTGCCGGGTCCTCCCGCCTCGCGATCGCGGTGCCGGTAGGTGCGCCGCGGGTGAACTGTAGGGCACCGTCCTCGATCGCGCCACGACGCAGCATGATCGCGTCGCGGTAGACGTTGTTGGTGAGCTTCCACGGCCCACGGGTGCCCTGCCTCGGGAGAATGGCGTCGGCACGTCGGATGTAGCCCGACTGCAACGCGCTGCCCATCACGGACTCCTCGGAGCGGTCCTCGGCACGCGCTTCGGCGACGACCTGGGTGTAGCCGTTGCGGTCCATGTGGGTGAGCAGCCTGCAGAAGTACTCGCAGGCGAGGTCGGCCTTGAGTGTCCAGGAAGCGTTGGTGTAGCCGATCACCACCATGGCGTTGGGTACCCCGTCCAGCATGACGCCCTTGTAGACGACACGGTCGCGCGTGACCACCGGCTCGCCGTCGACCTCGAGCTGCGCGCCGCCCGCCATCTGCACCACCAGGCCGGTCGCGGCGATGACGATGTCGGCCGGGATCTCCTCGCCGGAGGTCAGTTCGATGCCGGTCTCGGTGAACCGCTCGATGTGGCCAGTGACGATCGAGGCGTCACCCTTGCGCAGCGCGGCGAACAGGTCCCCTTCGGGAACGATGCACAGCCGCTCGTCCCAAGGGTTGTAGTCCGGCGTGAAGTGGCGCATGTCGACCCGGTCGCCGACCTGCCACTTCACGGCCCGCCGCAGCATCCTGCGCATCAGGCCCGGCCACGACCGGGAGAGTTGGAATACCGCGCGCTGCAACGCGATATTGCGCCAGCGCCCGAGCCGGTACACCACCGGCACCGGCACCTTGAGCCGCCGCAGCGCGCGCGAGACCGGGTCCTGCTCCGGCACCGGGAGGATGTAGCTCGGTGATCGCTGGAGCATCGTGACGTGGCCAGCGTCGGGGGCCATGGCGGGGACGAGCGTGATCGCGGTCGCGCCGCTGCCGATGACGACCACTCGCTTGCCCCGATAATCCAGATCCTCCGGCCAGTGCTGGGGGTGGACGATCGTGCCAGCGAACCGTTCCTCCTCGTCGAACTCGGGCCTGTAGCCGGAGTCGTAGTCGTAGTATCCGGTGCAGCCGATGAGAAACCGGCTGGTGAAGGTCTCGGTCTCGCCGGTGGACTCGTCGACGGCCTCCACCGTCCACGTCCCGGCCGAGGAGGACCAGCTCGCCCGCCTCACCTTGCGGCCGAAGCGGATCCGTTCGGTGACGCCGTACTCCCTGGCTGTGCTTTCCACGTAGGCGCGGATGCTCGGCCCGTCGGCCAGCACCGAGGTGCCGGTCCACGGCCGGAAGTTGTAGCCGAACGTCAGCATGTCCGAGTCCGACCGGATCCCCGGGTAGCGGAACAGATCCCAGGTGCCCCCGATGGCATGGCGCCGTTCGAGCACCAGGTAGCTCTTGCCGGGGTGCTCGCGTGTCAGGTGGCACGCCGCGCCGATGCCCGAGACACCGGCGCCGATGACCAGCACGTCCACGTGTTTGCCGTTCATGACGTGGCACTCCTTCCCGCGAGGGCAGCGGCAGCTTCGTGTGTGGTGAGTCAGCGCACACGAATTACCTGTTACAGTATGTCTCAGTAACATGATCGCACAGCTCTGTGAGACGTACGGCACAGTCGCCGGAGGGTGAGTGATGCCCCGAGACCCGTCAGTGATCGTGATCGGCGCCGGGATGTCCGGCATCGGACTCGCGGTCAAGCTCAAGCACGCCGGGATCACCGACGTCACCGTGCTGGAGAAGGCCGACGACATCGGGGGCACTTGGCGCGACAACACCTATCCCGGACTCAAGTGCGACGTACCCTCGGCCTTCTACCAGTTCTGGTTCGACCGCAACCCGGACTGGTCCCACTTCTTCTCGCACGGTGCGGAGATCCATCGCTACTTCCGTGACGTGGTCGACCGGCACCGGCTGTGGCCGCACATCCATCTCGGCACCGAGGTGACCTCGGCGACGTTCAGCGAGAACCGGTGGCGCGTGACCACGGCCGACGGCGCGGTACGCGAGGCAGACTTCCTCGTCTCGGCGACCGGCGTGCTCCACCGCCCGGTCGTGCCGGATATCCCTGGTCGGGACGCGTTCACCGGTGCGGCGTTCCACTCGGCGCGTTGGGACCACTCGATTCCGTTGGCTGGCAAGCGAGTCGGAGTCATCGGCACCGGTTCCACCGGGATGCAGATTGTCACCGCCCTCGCGGGCGAGGTCGGCGAGCTGACCCTGTTCCAGCGCACCCCGCAGTGGGTGCTGCCCATCCCGAACTGGCGCAACGGCCGGGTGACCCGCAGGCTACGCTGCTCGGTGCCCGGTGCCACCGCGCTGGAGTACCGGCTGGTGCGGGCGATATTCGGTATCTTCGTCGCCGCGCTCATCCGGCCCGGCTGGCAACGCCGGGCGGTCAGCGCGGCCTGCCGGGCCTATCTGCGCACCGTCGGCGACCCCGAGCTGCGTCGCAAGCTCACCCCGGACTACCAGCCCATGTGCAAGCGGTTGGTGATCTGCTCCGGCTTCTACCGCGCCGTCCAACACCCCGACGTGCACCTCGCAGCCGAGGGCATCGAGCGGATCGAACCGTCCGGAGTGGCCACCACCGACGGCAGGCACCACGAGCTGGACGTGCTGGTGTTCGCGACCGGTTTCGACTCCCACGCCTACCTGCGCCCGGTCGAGCTCACCGGGCCGGACGGCAGAACACTTAGCCAGGAGTGGGCAGGCGGTGCCCGCGCCTACCGCACCGTCGCGCTCCCGGGATTTCCCAACTTCTTCATGCTCATGGGGCCGCACAGCCCGGTCGGCAACTTCTCGCTGATTCCGGTCGCCGAGGTGCAGGCCGACTACGTGATCGCCTGGATCCAGCGATGGCGGCGCGGGGAGTTCACCGCGGCAGCGCCCACGGCGGAAGCCACCGACACTTACAACGCGTGGCTGCGCGCGGCGATGCCGGACACCGTGTGGACCACCGGGTGCGATAGCTGGTACCTCGGGCCGGACGGCACCCCGGAGGTCTGGCCGCTGTCCCCGCAGCGCCACGCCGCGATGCTGCGGCAGCCCCACACCGACGAGTTTACGGTGGTGTGAGGCGGTGTGGGGGAGGGAAGTTAGGGCGGCGCGCCTGCCGACCGCCACTGAGGACGCACACCGCCAGCTGCTTGGCGTGCTCGACGGCGTGCGTCACCACACCGACCGGCTGCGCGACCGCGACGCCGTCGTGGAGCAGCAGGAGGTTCTCGGCGATGCGTTCGGGGTCGTCGTGCCCGCTGTCGAGCGCCAGTGATGCCAGGTAGTCGCGGAGCCAACGCTTCTGTTCGATGATCGCGGCGTGCCCGGGGTGGCTGGACTCGGCCAGCTCGGCGTAGGCGTTGACGAAGGCGCAGCCGCGCGAGCTCACCTGCGACAGCCACTCGGCGAGCGCGTCGAACGTGACGAGCAACGCGTCCGTGGGAGTGGTGGCGTGCTCCTCGACGAAGCCGGTGAGCCAATCCCGCCACCGCCGGTCCCGCTCGCGGAGATAAGCGGTGATCAGTTCGTCCTTGGAGCCGAACCGGTCGTAGAGGGTCTTCTTGGTGACTCCAGCCGCGTCAGCGATGGCCTCGACGCCGACAGCATTGATGCCGTACCGGTAGAACAGCTCACCCGCTGCTGTCAGCACGCGCGAAGCGGCCGGGGTCAGCTCGCCCGCCGGCGTACGCGGCCGTGGCATCAGCGATCTCCTCCACCGCGACCGTAGCCGATACCTCGTTGTACTCCATCCATGTTTGTTAACTATACCGATATGTATAGTTAACTTCTGACAGGGATCTCCATTCGAAGATGAGCAGGGGTGTGATGACTCAGACCGGCGCGACATCGGTCCGTGAACTGAACGACCAGGGTCGGACGACGGTCACTGTGCCCGAGCGCATGACCGCGGTCGTACTGAACCGGCACGGCGGCACTGACGCACTGGAGGTCAGAAACGACGTGCCGACCCCGCTGCCCGGCGACGACGATGTACTGATCGCCGTCGCGGCGGCCGGAATGAACAACACCGACATCTGGAGCCGCGAGGGAAGCTACGGAACGGCAGGTGATCCGGCCGCCGTCGGCGGATGGCGCGGAGTGCCGCTCGCCTTCCCACGGATCCAGGGCGGTGACATCGCGGGCACGCTCGTCGGGGCAGGGAGGAACGTCGACGTGTCCCGGCTCGGCCATCGCGTGCTGGTCGACAGCGCCATCTACGACGGTTCGAGCGCGCAGGCCCGTCCGGTCGGGTTGCTGGGCAGCGAACGCGACGGTGGATTCGCCCAGTACGTGCGGGTCGCATCGCACCGTGCCCACGACGTTGAGGCAAGCCCGTTGTCCGACGAGGAACTCGCGGCGTTGCCGATCGCGTACGGCACCGCCGTGGGAATGCTGGAGCGTGCCGGCGTCCTCAGCGGCGAACGCGTTCTCGTTACAGGGGCGGGTTCGGGCACCTGGTCGATGTGCTCGCCGAAGGCGGCAGGCTCGTCGTGGCGGGTGCGATCGCGGGCGCGGAGATCACCACCGACGTCCGCCGCCTGTATCTCCACAACCGGAGCATCATCGGTTCATCGATGTGGACACCCAAGCACTTTCGCGAGCTGGTCGACCACGCGCGGCGCGGCACGTTCCGGCCGGTGATCGCCGAGACTTTCGCCTCCACGAGATCGTCGCCGCGCAGGAGGAGTTCGACAAGAAGCGGTTCGTGGGCAAGTTCGTGCTCGCCGTGCCCCGGGACGGTTGAAGCCAGCACCGCAGGCGCTGGTGCGAGTTCCACCCGCACGGGCAAACGCGGCAAACGCGGTGAAGGCGGGTTCACATGGACTGTTCGGGTCGGTCGGGTTCGGCCCAGGCGGTGTGGAAGGTGCCTTCGCGGTCGGTGCGTTGGTAGGTGTGTGCGCCGAAGTAGTCGCGTTGGGCTTGCACGAGTGCGGCGGGTAGGCGTCTGGCGCGGACGGTGTCGTAGTAGGCCAGGGCGGAGCTGAATCCGGGGGTGGGGATGCCGTGGGCGATGGCGGCGCTTGTCACGGTGCGCCAGGATCGCTGGGCGTCGGCGAGGGCGGGGGTGAAGGTCTCGGAGCGCAGCAGGCTGGGCAGTGCGGGGTCGGCGGTGTAGGCGGCGCGGATGTCGTCGAGGAAGCGCGCGCGGATGATGCAGCCGCCGCGCCAGATCGCGGCCAGGGTTGCCAGGTCGATGTCCCAGCCGTACTGCTGGGCTCCCGCCTGGATCTGGTGGAAGCCTTGCGCGTAGGCGACGATCTTGGAGGCGTACAGTGCCCGCTCGATGTCCTCGACCGTCATGTCCGGCTGCTGGGCTGTTGGCGGGGCGGGCAGGTCGCGTCCCGCGTCACGCAGTGTGGAGTTGCCGGACAGCGAGCGGGCGAAGACGGCCTCGGCGATGCCGTTGATCGGCACGCCCAGCTCCAGGCCGAGCTGGACGGTCCAGCGGCCGGTGCCTTTCTGCTCGGCCTGGTCGGCGATGATGTCCACGAACGGTGCCCCGGTGGCCGGGTCGGTGTGCGCGAGGATCTCGGCGGTGATCTCGATCAGGTAGGAGTGCAACCGACCCTGGTTCCAGCCGCGGAAGATCTCGGCGATGTGGGCGGGCTGGTAGCCGAGCGCCCCGCGCAGCAGGTCGTAGGCTTCGGCGATGAGCTGCATGTCGGCGTACTCGATGCCGTTGTGCACCATCTTGACGAAGTGGCCCGCGCCGTCGGAGCCGATGTGGGCGCAGCAGGGTTGGCCGTCGACGCTGGCGGCGATGCTTTCCAGCAGTGGCCCGAGATGGCGGTAGGCCTCGGCGGAGCCGCCCGGCATGATGCTGGGGCCGTGCAGCGCCCCTTCCTCACCGCCGGAGACACCCGTGCCGACGAAGTACAGGCCACGCTCCCGCAGCTCGGCCTCGCGGCGGCGGGTGTCGGCGACGTGGGCGTTGCCGGCGTCGACGAGGATGTCGCCGGACTCCAGCAGCGGCGCGAGCTCGTCGATCACCGCATCGGTCGGCTCGCCTGCCTGCACCATGACGACGATCTTCCTCGGCCGCGCCAGCGCCGCGACGAACTCGCGGGCCGTGTAGGCCGCGACGAACGAACCTTCCTCCCCGAACTCGTCGACCAGCTCCCTTGTGCGCTGCGGGCTCCGGTTGTGCACCGCCACCGGGTGGCCGCGCCGTGCCAGGTTGCGGGCCAGGTTACGGCCCATCACTGCCAAGCCCGTGACGCCGATCGTCGCCGTTTCATCCATCTGCCGCCGTCCTTCCGAGTCCGCAGACTGCCTGCGCTGCCATCGCCATCCTGCCGCACCGCGGGCGCTCGCACCCGATCGTATGCCCGGTGGATTGGCGACTGGTGGGTGTGCGCGCGCCGAGCTCGATACGCACTGCGGCCCAGCGGCGCAGTAGTCTGCCTGCCAGTCGAGTCCGATCCGGCAGTCGGAGCCGGGGTGAGAATCACCTCGTCCCGGTGGTGGGGGCGCTGGTGCTCGCCGCACTGACAGCGCCCGTGGTGACACTCCCGGTTGCCGCCTTCGCGACGAACCGTTGGCGGGCGCCGCTCGCGGCGGCGAGCGTCATTCCTCGCCGGGCGGGTTGTTGTCTTCCGGCGGGTCGTCGTCCTCGTCCGGCGGGTCCTCGTCCTCGTCGTCGGGCGGGGTTTCCTCCTGCTGATCCTCGTCCTCGTCGTCGGGCTCCGGGCGTTCGGCGTCCTCGTCCTCACCGTTGCGGCCCTGATTCGGCTGCGGCTCCGCATCCTCTTGCGGGGCTTGCGGCTCCGGTTCGGGCGCTTCGGGCTCGGGACCGACGGTGTCGCGTCGCAGGATGTCATCTCCGTTGATCAACAATTCGTCGTCGGTGGCGATGAGCGTGAGCTCGTGGAGCTCGGTGATGACGCTGCCGTCGGGCATCGACAGCTCGATCTCGACGCGCACCCGGTCTTCCCCGGTCGCGTCCGGACCCGAGGTCACGGTCACTGCGGACACCGCTGACCACCGGTCGAGATAGCTCTGTCTGCCCTGCTCACGCAGCGCCGGGCCGAGACGGTCCCATGCCTGCTCGGCCTGGTCGGGTAGGAGCGCGTAATACTCGGACACGGCCTGTTCGCGCTCGTCGGCTGTCATGGATGCCGCCGACGCGGATCCCGAGGTGTCACCCGCTCCCAGCAGCGCGTAAAGACCTACGCCGGCAAGCAGCGCCACGGCCAGGCCTACGAGGAGGTAGGCGAGCTTGCGGCGACGGCCCTGACGGTGTGCATCCGCTTCGGCGGGCGCGGTCATCGTCCGCTCTGGCCCGTCGGGTTCCCGCTCGGTCTCGGGCATCAGCGCCGTTGCCGGGGGCGTGCCCGGCAGGGTGGCGGTGGGGGACGGTGCTTGCGCCCGGCTGTCCCATTCCGCGGTCGCCTCGGCCACCGCTTCCGGTAGTGGCAAGCCGGATGCCGCCGCCCGCAACGCCTCGGTGGCCTGGCCTGTGGTGATGCGTTGATCGGGATCGGCGCGTAGCATGCCGGCCAGTACCGGCGCCAGGATCCCGGCCTGTTGCGGGGGCGGGATGGCGCCTTCGCCGACCTTGTACAGCAGCGCCAGCGGGTTGTCCGCGTCGACCCCGAACGGTGGTGTTCCCTCCACCGCAGCGTACAGCGTGGCGCCGAGAGAGAAGACGTCGGAGCTGGCAGTCGGCTGCTTCCCGCGCGCGACCTCGGGCGCGAGGTAGGCGGGCGTGCCAGCCAGCAGGCCGGTCTGGGTGACGACGACGTCCCCGGTGGCGTGCGAGATTCCGAAGTCGGTGATCTTGACCGTGCCGTCGTCGGCGACGAGGAGGTTGGCGGGCTTGACGTCCCGGTGGACGATCCCCGCCGCGTGGGCCGCGGCCAGCGCCGCTGCTGCCTGACGCCCGATCTCGGCGGCGGACTCCGGGGCGAGCTGGCCCTGCTCGGCGAGGATATCGGCCAGGCTCCGCGACGGCAGGTACTCCATGATCAGCACCGGCAGGCCGTCGTCGAGGATGACGTCGTAGACGCCGATGGCGTTCGCATGATCCAGCCGGGCTGCGACCCGCCCCTCCCGCATAGCCCGCTCCCGCGCCTCCTCCGCACGCGCGGAATCCGTCATGGGCTGCTGCACGAGCTGCTTGACCGCCACCTGCCGCTGCAGGACTTCGTCGGTCGCCAGCCAGACGACACCCATCGCACCGCTACCGAGCTGCTGTCGCAGGCGGTAACGGCCAGCCAGCAGGTCACCGGAGTCAAGCAACGCGGCTCCTCAGACGCACAACGTTCACCTGCTCAGGTTAGCTTGCGCCCGCGACAGCATTGCCAAGCGCGGGGTGCAGTACGGGAGGCGCGAAGGGAAGTGGCGATGCTGGCTTCACAGCGCTGAAAGCCGCACGACCGGACTCCGCTGCGCTCGACGGTTGACTGGGCGTTCGCCCCGCCTGGCCTCGGTGGCCGCCGTTTTGGGTCGCTGAGGTGCGGCGTCAGTGCTCGCGAGCGTCGAAGCCCGGCCCGCACGCTGGCCGGGCTGTCCGGCCGCTCGTGTCCGGCGCTACGGCACTCCGTGTCGGGAAGTGACCGGCGTGATCGGCGTCAGCACATCGATGCTGACTGGCGAGTTCGATCACGAGTAGGAGATCGTTCTCGGCCGGGCCTGGGCCCAAGCAGTCTCGGGAGCGGACGGGCCTGCACCTCTTGCTGAACATGTGGCGGCACACCGCCCTGCCGGAGCTGCGGGATCCGGGCGCTTACTGCCGCGTCTGGCCCGGGCTGAGGATATCGCACGTACGTGACAGAACCCGCGTTCCGTGTTGTTCGAGGACATGCAGGTGGCGATCGAACAGCGACTCGGTCGGTAGTTGTACCGGATCGTTCGGGGTTTCGACACTGTGGAGCCGGTGGCCCCGTTACCGGCTGAGGCTAAGAACAGCGGGAAGACCACTTACTTCTTGTGCAGTGGCTGTCACAAGGACGGATGACTGAAGCGGCGGACGACCGCCGACTCTGCTATGCGGATCGGGCTGATCGTCAACTGGCTACCTCTGATCACTCACTACACGTGGAGATCGTCACGGGGTTGATCTCCGCGTAGGTCGGCAAGGTAACTCCCTCCCCGCTTCACGGACGATGTCGTTTCTGCTGGGCACGAGTGCGGTCCCCTTTCGGCTTCTAGTTCCCGCCTGTGTCGTTGGCGTTGTACACTGCGCGGACGCGGGCGAGCCGATCACGCCACCACGCGGCTTGGTCGGGGTTGGTGAGTTCGTAGGCGTCGAGCAGGGTGGGGTCTGGGGTGGGTGGTGTGCGGGGTACCGGCAGGTAGCCCTCCGCTGCCCGCAGTGAGCCGGGGCCGGACACGATGTCGCTGTCGAGCAGCGAGAGCGTGCCAAGCCCGCAGGCGAAGTCCAGTTCGGGTAGAGCGGCGGCGAGAGCGACCTGGGCGGCGAGGCCGACGCTGGTTTCCAGCGCGGAGGAGACCACGCAGGGCAGCCCGGCGGCTTCGGCGACTTCCAGGGAGCGGCGCACCCCGCCGAGGGGCGTGCACTTGAGCACGGCGACATCGGCGGCGCCCGCGACGGCGACCCGTAGCGGGTCGTCGGCGCGGCGGATGGACTCGTCGGCGGCGATGCGCACATCGACCTGGCACCGGACGGCGGCGAGTTCGTCGATGGTGCGGCAGGGTTGCTCGACGTACTCCAGACCTCCTGCAGCCTTGTCGAGCCGGCGGATGTGGGACACGGCGGTGTCGATGTCCCAGACCCCGTTGGCATCCACCCGGATCGCCCCGTCCGGGCCGAGGGCATCCCGGACGGCTTCGACGCGCGCGAGGTCTTCGGTCAGCGACTCAGGATGGTCGGCGACTTTGACCTTGGCGGTCCGGCATCCGGAGTTGGCGGCGATCTGGTGGGCACGTTCGGGGCCGACGGCGGGCACGGTGCAGTTGATCGGGATGGCCTCGCGTACGGGTTCGGGCCAGCCGACGGTGCACTGTTCGATCGTGGTCGCCAACCACCCGGCGGACACGGTGTCGTCGTAGTCGGTGAACGGGCAGAACTCGCCCCACCCGGCGGGGCCTTCGATCAGCATTCCCTCGCGCACGGAGATGCCCCGGAAGCGGGCGCGCATCGGGATCGCGTAGACGCGGGCTCCGTCGAAGTCGAGCTCATTGGTCATCAGGTGGCGGTGTCCTCGTCTGGGAGTGTCGGCTGAGCGGTGTAAGCGGTCGGGTTTCTCGCTGGTGGTGCTGGGGGCGATGCGCGCTTCGAACCCGGTGGCGAACGCGCTGAGGGGTTCTTCCAGCGCATGGCCCAGCGTGCCTTGCCCTTGCCGGTGGGGTCCAGCGAGCGGCTCACCAGGTACGGTCCTTTCATCGCTGCTTGCTCGTGGGGGAAACGTCCGCGTGCCCGGGTCGCTCGCCGATACCCGGCATTCAGAGATTCGATGGCATTGGCTGAACAAGCCACCTTCCTTGTTTCGGGGTCATAGTCCAGAAACCGGATGAATTCTTCCATGGGCTGTACCTTCCACCCGAATGGAAGGTACAGACTGTAGCCGGACACCGAGAGCAGTGTTTGACCAGGGCGGGAGATACGGTGCGCATTGGAGAACTGGCGCGACGGGTCGGAGTGAACCCGAAGACCGTTCGCTACTACGAGAACATTGGGTTGCTGGCCTCGGCCGAGCGGACCAGCGCTGGTTACCGCGTCTACGGCGAGGGCGACGTCGACAGGGTGGGCTTCATCAAAGCTGCACAGCGGTTGGGTATGCGCTTGGATGAGATCGCCGAGGTACTGGCCCTGCGTGATGCGGACACACGTCCCTGCGGCTATGTCCGCCGCGTCCTGCGCGAACACGTGGTCAGCATCGACGACCGCATTGCCGAGCTGCGACGCTTGCGCACGCAACTCGTGGATCTCGACGCGCGCGCCGAGGAGCTGGCCGCCGATCCTGATGTGGGGTCCGCCTCGTGCCCGCTGATCGACAACGTGCGCAGCCACGGCGATGCCCGGACTTGACCTTCCACTGGGCTGGAATCTCTAGCGTTCCCTGTGGAGGTGATGAAAAATGGCACAGCGCCACATCGAGGTGTTCACGACCGGCTGCCCAGGCTGCGAACCCGCAGTGAATCTGGTGCACGAAATGGCCGGTCCCAACTGTCACGTAGTCGTACGCGACCTGCGAGGCAACGGTGACGCCACCGTCAAGGCCGCAGAGTACGGGATCACCCGTGTCCCCGCTGTCGTGGTGGACGGCCGTGTGGCTGAGTGCTGTACGGGCGCTCATGGCCCGACCCGAGAGGGCCTGTCCGCAGCAGGCGTCGGCCGCTGCTGACGCCCAGTGGTGGTCCTGTCTGGACGCGGGCGGGACCATCACGTCGGCCCATACCACCTTCTCAAGGTCAGATGCCAGAAGAATCCAACAATCAGACTCTGTCAAACCCGGGGCGCATCACCCTCGACGCCCTCGGCGACCGAGGTGTGAATGGTGCCGGTTCCGGTTGGATACTGCGTGCATCATGCAGGACAGGACGGGCACCGTCATTCTCTCCACCAAAGGGGTAGCCGAGCTTCGGGCGCGAGGCAACCGCTCGGCTCGATGCCGCGTGTATGCACGTGAGACGCTTCGTGTCTGAGGCACAGCGCACACTATCGGGGGAGGTTCATCATGTCGGGGCCGAAAGCACGTCGACTTGTGGCCGTACTGGCCAGCGCGACGGTTGTACCATCGCTCGCTGGCGGACCAGCATCTCACGCATCGCCCGAGATCTCTGTCTACACCGCTGGCTACGACTCAACGCTTCCCACTGCCGAGGTCGACAAGCTCGACCCGACGGGGGAAAGGCTGTGGCGCTTCAACGGCGGCGGGATCGGCGACGATGTCGAGGTCGACCCCGACGGCTACGTACATGCTGTGGTGGCCAACAGCGTGGTGAAGTTCGACCCGAACGGCGAGGTAGTGTGGTCCTATCCGGGTAATCTGGACGAGTTCGTCACGACAGTCACCGTCGATGCCGACGGGTTCGCCTATGCGGGTGTCGAGCGAGAAGAGGGTGTCACCACCACATGTGACGTTCGCAAGCTCGACCCCAACGGTTCCCTGGTGTTCAGCACCAGCACACCGTGCGTTCCCAATGCACTCGCTATCGATGGTGATGGAAACGTCTATTCCGCCGGTTCACGGCAGATTGTCAAGTACACACAGGACGGGGAGGTAGCCTGGCGCTACGGTGAGCATGACGGCATTGTGCGCGGTGTGGCGGTTGATCCGGAGGGCATGGTGTACTCCGCGAGCTGGGACGACGAGGTACACAAGATCGATCCCGACGGCCAGCGGGTCTGGGCGTACACCGGGCACTCAGACTCGGTGTTCGACGTCGCGGTCGACAGCGAGGGGGATATCTATACTGCTGCTGCCGACTTCGAAGTGCACAAGCTCAGTCCGGAAGGGGAACGGTACTGGGCTTACACCGGGCACCACACGGGACGCGTGGTCCAGGTGGCGGTCGACGAACACGGCAATGCCTACACCGCAAGCCAGGATGACGAGGTACACAAGATCGATGCTGACGGTAATCACCTATGGGCATATACCGGTCACACCAGCGCCGTACGTGCCGTAGCGGTCGATCCGGGTGCATACACGGTAGCTGGCCACGACCGCGGGCGGTAAGGTCGAACGCTTCGACCCGATGTGCGGCGGGAGCACCTGTGGTACCGCGAAATCGAGTTCTCCGGCAGCCTCAAGCGGCGACAGGCGGCGCTGATGCGCGGATTCGGCGACCTCACCGAGAAACTTGAGGTAGCGGTGGACCGCGACGATCTGCTCGGCACCACCCACCGGACCATGGCCGGGCACCACGTAGTTGCCGAAGGTGTGGTCGGTGTGGTGATGCGTGTCGACCAGCGACCGCACCGGGCGACGTGCATCCAGCTGGGCGACCGTACTCATCAGGGCACGACCACGCTGTTGGGCACCGAGCGCCAACCGCCTGCGACACGCTCGACCTCGAGGGGTAGGTGCCCTCGATCGGGACGGTGGCCTACGCGCTCGATCATGCCTTCGCCGAGACCGCGATAGGCCTGTACAACACCGAGCGTCCGTGAGGAGTCGCCGTGTCGCACCGGCCCGCTGGCCAGCCTTAGCTACGGTCAACGACACAACCAGCAGGTGGCAGTCCCGGTACAACACCGAGCGGATCACGCACCGCGTCGGCCGGGACTCACCCGCCGACCACACTGCTTCATCGTCACCTGGAGCGGTTCGGCGTCGCGTCGGCTGGGCGGTTGTTTCGCAGCTTGACCGGCGGTGAGCTGGCCGAGTCCACCATCCTCCGAGTGTGGGACCGGGCACGCAAGGCGGCCTTGAGCGAGCAGGAGTATCACTCGGTGCTGGCGCGCCGCCCCTACGACCTGCGGCACGCCTGCGTATCCACCTGGCTGGCAGCCGGAGTGCCGTCGACTCAGGTGGCCGAGTGGGCCGGGCACTCCGTAGCGGTGCTACACCAGATCTACGCCAAGGTCCTCGCCGGGCAAGAAGACACCGCCCGCGACCGCATCGGGAAGGTCCTCGGCCTCGACGCCCCGTCCGAGCGCGTCCACGAATAGTCCACAGATAGCCGACTAGCCCCGGTGACAGCCGTATATGGCCGAACATCACACCAACGGCCCCTCGCCGGGTTTTCCCTGGTGAGGGGCCGTTCAGGGCTGCTCTGTGGTGGTGCCCCCGGTGCGACTCGAACGCACACTACACGGATTTTGAGTCGGCTGGCCGGAATCACTTAGTCCTGTTACCTGCATGTTCTCCGATTGGAGTTGTCCATGAAGCACTGAGAGTGCCGCAACCGACCGCAGTTCATGGACAAGAGCATGGACAAGTCGAGGTAGCGAGTGGGGTCGTCAGAGGATGGGGAGGCAGGTAACGGCGATGACTGGTCGCGAGCAGGCTGATCGCCACATTTCGGCATAGTAAGCCCACTGAGATCCTCTCATTGGAGCGAATGACGAAGTGTGCTGATCCTGCGCCCCTGGCGTGTCGAACCGATGTGAGAGGCGAGGGTGTCTGCTTGCTCGACCTGCTTGCGGGCTTCGATCGGCTCATCGCAAGCGGCCAATGCTTGGGCGAGGTCGACGCGTAGCGCGGTTTCGGCGCGGGTGAAGGTGGGGTCGAGGTGGTCGAGGGCGGTGGTGAGGACGTCGATGGCTTCGGGGTTGCCGGTGCGGGCGAGGGCGTGGCCGCGCCAGCGGGCGAGGTGGATGGGGTCGAGGGCGACGTAAGGTCCGTCGGCATCGGCGGTGTCATTGGGTAGCAGCGCGTCCGCTTCGTCGAAGGCGCGCTCGCTGGCCTCGGGTTGCTGGTCGGCGGCGAGTGCTTCGCCGTGGGCGGCGGCGAGCCAGGAGCGTATGAGGCGGCTGGTGGTGCGGTGGGTGCGTTCGCGGGTGGCGGCGAGCATGGTGTTGGCGTTGGCGGTGTCGCCGAGGTCGATGAGTACGAAGGCTTGCCCGGCGATGGTGTGGGCGCGGTAGGCGGGGTGTTCGGTGTCGCTGACGGCTATGCGGCCGTGTTCGTAGTGTTGCCAGGCGATGTGCATCTGGCCCATGTCGAGGGCTTGCCATCCGGCGAGACTGTGCAGTTCGGACAGTAGTGCGGCGAGCTGGGATCGTGTCGCGGGGGTGAGGCTGTGGTGGAGGAGTTGGGTGACTTGGCGGGTCTTGGTGAGCACTTCGTCGTGGGCGATGATCGCGCCGAGCTGCCGGTCGAGTCGTCGGGTGGCGTTGAGCTGATCGCGTAGCAGCGCCAGTGTGGTGCTGTCGATGCGGGCGGCGGCGTGCAGCATCCGGCGTAGCTCGCGCTCGTCGTCGCGCTGGTCTCGCACGGCGGTGTGCGGGGGTGCCAGGAGTTCGTCGATGGTGGTGTCAAAGATGCGTTCGAGTAGCCGGGCGGTGGCTGGCCGGGGGCGGCCGAGGGGTTGCCCGTGGGCGCCGTGTCCGGCGACGAGCCGTTTGAGGTGGCGCACGCTGAGCGTGCCGGGTTCGCCGTGCTGGCGGGCGAACTGCTCGGCGTAGTCGGCGAACTCTTCCAGGGACTGCCTGCGTTCGCGGATCTTGTGTTCCAGCAGCGTGCGCGGCGACCGCGCGTGCTCGCCCCCGGTGGCGCCGCCTGGAGATGTCCCCGTCATGTCCCGCTCGTGTCCTGTTCCGGTCCCATGCGCTAACGACAAGCTGATTTCAGTGTGACACAGGCGTTCGTGCCTGGTCAGACCGGTGACGTATGTGGAGGCGATAGTGAACGGGACACAGCGCCAGCCACGCGAGCGCGCGGTACGGGCCGCGTGGGTGGCGTGCGTGCACGATGGTCATGAGCACGTGGTCACCCACGCCGAGCTGGCGGGACGCTCCCAACAGCGGGGCCGGTATCGAGCGCTGTGCGGACACGTGGTCATGCCCGGCGCGCTGGGCGAGGCCCCCGGCCCGCCATGCGCCCGGTGTCGGCGGTTGGCGTGGGCGCATCCGCGCCTGGTGACCCCCGAGCGGGCACGCGAGTGGCGCCAGCGACGCGAGCGCGCCCAGCACGGGCCAACGACCGGGCGAGCGCGGTGGTCGCAGTCTCCGGTGGGGACGGGCTTGACCCCGACCTCGCCCGTTCCCACCGGGTTCCACCCCGCAGGGGGTGAGGGCTGATGGGGGTGCGGTTGCTGATCGCCCGCCCGGTGGCGGGCACGGTGGGCGAGACGCGGCGGGTGGCGCATGTGTTGCCCGCGCCGCAGCCGGGGGAGCCGTTGCCGCTGCGGCTGGTGGCGTTCTGCGGGGCGGTGTTCGGGCCGGATGAGCTGGAGCTGATGGACGGGCCCGGGGGCATGCCGTGTGAGCGATGCTTGGCGCGGATTCCCCCGCCCGGTAGGGAGCTGGGCGAGGGGCCGGGGTAATGGCGGGCCCGCTGGTGGTCTCGGATGCCTGGCGCTGGCGTGGGGTGCACTGGCACGCCTACCTGTTGCCCCGCAGCGACACCGCCCGGTGGCGGTACCGGCACGTGCGGTTGGAGACCGCGCCGGATGCGGTGTTGGCCGATCCGGTGGCGGTGGCCGACTGGATCGAGCGGCACACCCGCGCGCGTATCCAGCGGCGCCGGACGTGGGCTCCGGCGGAGCAGCGGTGGGTGTCCTGTGGGGATGCCGAGGAGCTGGCGCGGGCGCGGCGGATGCACCTGGCGATCGCCTCGCGGGGCGACTCGCTGTATGTCGACGTGCCCACCGCCAGCGGCGTGATCTGTCTGTTCGTGGAGGCAATCAGCGATGAACACTGCACCCACCCCTACCCCGATCCCGGCCCCGGCGAGGCCGCCTGAACCGCCGACAGCGGGGGGTTGCCCGGAGGGACGGGCGCATGCCCCGATCCCGGTGCAGGGCGGCGGGGGCAAAGTCTGCGCCAAGTGCGGCCAGCCATGCTAGGCGAGCAGGACCCCGGCAATGGGTCGCGCGCCTGTCACTGTGCGGCGATCGCGCAGCGGCTGGCCGCGATCGAACAGCGCGTGGAACGACTGGCCACACTCGCGGGCCGGTTGGTCGCTTCTGTCGACCACCTGGCCGAACAGGTCGGCTGTGACACCCCACCGGAGACGTCCGACCCCGAGTCCGGTGGTGCCCCACAGTGACGGGTGTGACGGGCTCGCGCGCACCCGTCACACCCGTCACGCACCATGTTTCCCCAGCGCAGGAGCCCTGATGGCCTGTCACGGCGGCTGTGACGGGCACCCGGCGGTGTGACGGGCGGTTGTGACGGCCTATCCATCGTCCTTACCGCCGCCGTGGTGATCGAGGGCGGCGTGGATGTCGGCGGTGCGGTAGCCGCGTACCTGGCGGGATGTGCCGTCCTGGTCGACTATCCGGCGCCGGACCGGTTGGCAGCCGAGGTCGTGCATGCCGCGTGCGAAGGTGGTGGCGTCGGTGTCGAGTGCGTCGAGGAGTTCGGCGGTGGGCACGAACTCGCGCCCGTGCTCGCTGTCGAGGTCGTCGGCGAGGTAAGCGGCCACTGAGGCCAGTGGTTCCGGCACGTTGTCGGCCTCGTGCCCGCCGGAACTGCCGTGGCCGCTGGCGAGGGCGGCGACGGACGGCGCGTGGTCGAGGCGGGGGGTGTGGTGGTGTCCGGCGGCGTGGCCGGTCAGGGTGCCCTCGGCTTCGCGCAGGGTATGGCCGTGTTGGCAGAGGGCGTTCCAGTCGTCGCCGGGTACGTAGTAGGTGCGCACGGTCGTGGCGACCTCCTCGCCGCTGGTGGTGTCACCGTCGGGGCGGAGGATGCCCACGCCTTTGTGGGCGGCCAGCAGGCGGCTGGCGTCGTGGCCTCGGGTGTTCATTTGCTCGCCGAGGATGATGTTGGAGTCGCGCCAGTCCATGACCCGTAGCGCGAACCGGGAGCCCAGCACGGCGCGGAGTCCGGAGGGGATGGTGCGGGAGTCGGGGCGTTGGGTGGCCAGGATCAGCACCACCCCGGCGGCTGGGGCTTTCTTGGCCAGCCAGGTCAGTAGCTCGCCGATGCGTTCGCCTGTGGGTAGGCGTTGCCCGTCGACGGTGACCGGGGTGCGGTCTTCCAACGGCACTTGCACCTCATCGATCACGAGCGCGGTGATGGGCATGTCCAGCGCGGGGTCGCGCGACATCGCCGGGGTGATCTTGGATTCGGGGCAGGTGGCATCATCGAGCTGGCGCATGCGTCGGTAGCGGGACTGCACGTGCTCGACCAGCTCGGCCAGCCAGTCCCGCAGCGCGAGCACATGATGATGGTCGTCGCCGGACAGGAACCGATACGCCACGGCTTGGGCGGCGTCCCAATCCTTACCCGCCTTGAAATCGGCGACATACAGCCGCGCGTGCGGGTCGAGGATCAGCCCGCTGGCGGCCAGCCGGGCGGCGAAGGTCTTGCCCTGCCGGGGGATGGCCCCGATCAGCAGCGAGGTCCACACCAGCGGCAGCACCACGGGCCGGTCGCGGGCGTCGCGACCGAAGGGCACCGGCTGCCACGCATCCCACCGCTCCGCGTCCCGTAGTGGGGTGCGTTTCGGTGGGGTGTCGTAGGGGTCGGTGTCGGCCACCCACAGGGCGACGCGTCCGGCGTGCCCGCCGGTGCCGCGCACCCGCTCGACCACAAGCTGCACCTCGTCCACCGCGAGTGCGGAGGCCAGCGCGTCGCGATGCTTGAGCACATCCACCGCCTTACGGGTCGCCGGGAGGTCGAGGGTGACCGCCCACCCGTGGCCCTGGCGGGTGGGGCGATCCACCAGCCGCAGCGTTTCGTCCTTGCCGATCAACCGGGCGTCCCGGAAGGCATCCACCAGAATGTGCGGGTCCATGGTCCAGGTCAGGGAGCGCGGCCCGGCCAACGCCTGCCTGCGCCCCGGCTGACCATCCCGCCGTCGCCCGAATACCGCCAGCACCACCGCGAGCGCGCCACCGACGAGCCAGAGTAGACGGTCATCAGACAGCAGGACGCTCCACGTGACAGCCAGTGCGGCCACGGCCAGCGCGGCGCCGGTGACCTTCCACCGGAACAGTGCCAGCGCCCGGATGTCGGTGTACTTATCGGCCAGCTTGCCCGCCTCCTCGGCCGCCTGCCGGTAGTCGGCCACCGACACCCACCGCCGCCACACCCGACCCGCCGTCACCGTGCCCCGCACCACCGCACCGGCGAACCGCACGGGCGAGGTGAGCACGGCGGCGAGGGCATCCTTGGCGGCTTGCGTGAGCTGGGTGCGGTCTTTGAGCCACAGCGGCACACGCGGCGAGCCCCTCCACCGCGCGGCCAACCACTGCCACCACCGACACCACCGTGACGGGTGCTGCTGGTGTTGCCCGTTCGGCGGTATGTCGTCGATGAGTTCGGCGTCGTAGACCGGACCGACATGCTCCACCGCCCCCGACGGTTCGGTACCGGGTGGGTGGGGTGGCCGCCCGGAGGCGACCACCCCCTTGCCGTCCGGCCGCTGGTGCTGCTGGCCGGTCATGGCCGCCCACCCCGCTCCCGCCTGCTGACAGGCAGTTCGGTGACCGTGAGCGTGCGGGTGAGTACGTGCGCGGCGATGACGTTGGGCACCGCCAGCAGGATGATCAGCAGCGTGGTGTTGTCCACATAGTGGATCACCAGCCACTGCGCACCCAGCAGCGCCGCCGCCGTGACCGCGACGCGCCCGGCCAGCGAGACCAGGCGGGCACCCGCGCGGGCGGCCTCAGCCGCCCGCCGGGCACGCCGGGAGCCCGCCCGCCACGCGATCACCAGCGCCAACACCACGCCGATCCCAGCCAGAACCTCGGTGGGGGACAGGTCCAGCGTCATCGCCACCCACCCCTATCCTCGTGCTCGTCGGGCTCGTGGTCGGGTTCGCCGGGCTCGGGCGGGTGCTCACGGTGCCAGCGCCAGATCGGATACAACCGCTGCCGATCCTGCTCGCACATCCCACCCCACACACCGACCGTGTGCTCCCCTCCGGCGCGAAGCTCCAGCTCCAGGCACTCCTCCATCACCGGACAACCCGCGCACAGCCAGGCCGCCAGCGCCCGATCGGCATCCTCGATACCGGAGTGCTCCGGGATCTCGTCGCGGTCGAAGGCCCAGAAACACAACCCGTCCCGGGTGACCAGCTCGGCCAGCACCTCATCCGGCACATGCCGCAACTTGGTCAGCTTGAATGCCAGCTCATCCAGGTGATCCCGATTCATCGGGCACCACCCCCGAACCGGCCATCCAACTCCCGCGCGGTACGCCGCTCCTCGATCAGCCGAGCCGGATCGACACAGCCACCCGACTCGACCACCTCAGCGATCAACCGATCCAGCGCGGCCGCCGGGACGACATACCGCCCCCGAATCCGCACCGCCGGGAACGCATCCTCCCGGATGGCTCGATACACCGTCGCCGGATTGACCCGCAACAACTCGGCAGCCTCAGCCACCGTGTAAAACGCCGGCCGTCCGGCACCAGAAGACACAGGGGTACTCATGAGGGATTTCCTCCAACAGAATGGAATGATTTCAGTGGAAAAACAAGCTGATATCAGCTCAAAATGGAGCGTGATTGCTCCGAAAGCGCGACGCTGCCCAGGATTGGCGCCGCGGGGAATGCGTTAAGCGTTAACCTCGCCGTGCAGGCGGAGCACGGAGGAATAGGTGACCGAGAATTGGGCGGCGGTCGCGCGAGCGATCAACGAGCGCGTGACCGAGCTGGGGTTGCGCCAGCGCGAGCTGGCCGAGCGCTCGGGTGTGTCGCAGGCGATCGTGCGTGAGATCCAGCACCACACCGTGCAGCGGCGCCGCAGCGCCCGCACCCTCGAGGCGCTGTCGCTGGCACTGGAGTGGCACCCGCAGCACCTCTCGGCTGTCCTGCGTGGACAGAAACCGCTGGATCCCGGCCAGACCGGGGACGCAGTCACCGACCAGATCCTGGCCCGCCTGGAGGCGATGGAAGACCGGCTCGACGACATCACCGAACGCCTCGACACGGTCGACCGCCGCCTGTCCTCGATGGCCGAGAAGTTCACCGGCTCGAACGGACGGTGAGCCCGCCATGGTGGGGGAGCGGTCGTGTCCGTGTGCCCGCTCTGCGGGCCAGTTGGTGTCTGTGTGCATGTCTCCAGGACACGCCACAATCGCGCCCGCTAACAGATGGCGGCAGTTAACCCCACGGGTATTAACTGCGATTAATTCGCCTGGTCACAGCCGTTATCGGGGGCGGTGAGAACCATGGTTGCGACCCGGCTGCAAAGCGTGCGCCAGCAATCCGGCTACTCGGCGGCCCGGGTGATTCGCCTGCTGTGCGAGCGCGCGGCCGCGCGTGACATTCCGGTCATGACCGAGGCGAGCCTGAAAGTCAAACTGTCCCGGTGGGAAAACGGCCGCGAAACCGTCAGCCAGCCCTACCGGCAACTGTTCCGCGAGATCTACGGCCGCACCAACACCGAACTCGGATTCCCGCCCGAACAGGACGCCGATCCCGATGCCGAGGAGCTGATCACCCGGCTGGACCGCGCCCGCAGCGTCGACGCCGAGGCGGTGCGGCTGTTTCGTCAGCAGGTCGACCACGCCCGCCGGGTTGATCGCCAGTTCGGCGCGCTCACCCAGCTCGACCAGCTCCGTAGCCACATCAGCCAGGTGGAAGATCTCCTCGGCTACAGCACCGCAGGCACCGCCCGCACACAGCTCGCGGGCGTGCTGGCCGAAGCCTCCGCCCTGGCCGGATGGGAAGCCCTCGACCGCAACGCCATCCGGCAGGCCTGGCAACACCACGAAACCGCCAAAGCCGCCGCACGCGAAGCCGAATCACCCGCCCTACTCGCCCATGCCACCGCCCAGCAAGCCTTCATCCTCACCGACCTCGACCACCCCCAGGCGGCCGTCGACCAGCTCGCCCACGCCCGCACCCTCGCCGAACACACCGCCCCCGCGCTGCTGCGCGCCTGGCTGGCCGCCGCCCACGGCGAGGGCCTGGCCGCCACCGGCCACCGCGAAGGCGCCCTACGCGCCTTCGACCAGGCCGCCAGCCTGCTGCCGGATGATCCCACCGACCCCGAGCTACCGTTCCTGTTCCTCGGCGGCGCCCACCTCGACCGCTGGCGCGGCCACGCCCTCGCCCGCCTCGGCGAACACGAAGCCATCGACCAACTCACCAACGCCCTACCCCGACTACCTACCGACTTCACCCGCGCCCGCACCGCCATGCTCGTCGACCTCGCCTACGCCCACGCCGCCGCAGGCGATGCCAGCACCGCGCGCGACTACGCCCGGCAAGCCCGCAGGCTAGCCAGCCAGATCACCTCCGACCGGCAACTACGCCGACTCGGAAGCCTCATCCTGCCCACCCGCTAGGCCACGCGTAGCGCAGTAGTACAGCAGCGGCACCAACGCCCCCGACCCCAGCAACTCCTGCCGCCGCGCCAGCTCCGGCACCCGGCGCAACGGCACCCACTCCAGCGTGCCGACCTCCTCAGTATCGGTTGGCTCACCCACCCGCTCAGCCCCCCGCCACAGGAACACATCCACCGGTGCGGTCACCTGCCCCGGCAACGGCTCAAAGCTGATCAAATGATCGGGCTCTCCCAACGGGCGCCAGCCGCTCTCCTCAGCCGCCTCACGAGCCGCCGTAGCCGCAGGTTCCTCACCATCCTCGACAAGCCCCCCGAGCAGCTCATACCCCCACTGGCCCGTGACGAAGCGGTACCGCCACAGCATCAACGCCCGGTTGTGCTCATCCACCACCAGCGCGATCGCGATCCGGTGCAGGTGAACAACGTGATACTCCCACCGCTGCCCATTCGGCGCCTGCACATCAGTCAAGCCCAACCGAACCCAACGGCTGTCATAGATCGACCGCTCACCGAACGTCTGCCAGGAGGCCTGTTCCTCAGTCACGAGGGTCAGGGTACGGGGCAACGCCAGGCTGACTTTGCTCCCTCACTTCATACAACTAGCTCGATCGTTTGGGCATGCGAGAGCCGAGGATCTCGGCGGCTTTTCGGTCGCTAGCAGCGACCCAAGCGGCATAGACGCGCAGCGTCGTGGCGCCACCTCCGCCGTGCCCGAGGCGCCCGGACACAGTCGGCAGATCAACGCCAGCCGTCAGCAACTCGGTCGCCGAGTAATGCCGCAGCGCGTGTATGTGGGTATCCACGCCCACGCGGCGCGCCATGGTGCGGTAGCGGGCGCTCACGGCGTTGGGGGAGTAGGGCTCCGAGTGGTCCGGCGTCTTGCTGCCGCTGAAGACGAACAGCTCGTCGCTGAAGTTCTTACCGAGCGCTTCGACACGCGTTTTCACCCGCGCCTTGTGTTCCCTGAGCAGGGTGATGGTCTCGCTGTCGAGTGCGATGCGGCGGTTCTGGTGGGTCTTGGTGTCCTTCTCTTTACCCAGCACCCAGTTGCGGCGTAGATCGATCACCTCGCCGTCGAAGTCGATACAGGAGAAGCGCAGACCACACAGTTCGCCCCGGCGCATGCCGGTGGCCATGACAAGCCACACGAGGGTTCCCCAGTCGTCGTCCATGGTGAAGGCTTCCTCGGCGAGCCGGGCGGCTTCCGCCGGGGTGGGCGGGTCCGGTGATGGCGGCTTCGGCTTCGGTCGGCGCGCGGCGCGTGCCGGGTTGTTCGCGATCCAGCCCCACCGCTCGGCGGCGGACAGGGTGCCGCTGATGATGGCGTGAAGCTGGCGGATGGTCGATGCCGACATGGGGCGGCAGCGGTGAGCCACACACCCGCTCTCGGTGCAGTCGTGGTCCGCGTCGCGCGCCTGGTGTTTCTCGATGAACGGCTTGTCGTCACAGCGCGAACGGCAGCGCCGCAGCTCGGTGTAGAAGCCTTCCAGCGTGCGTGCGTCGATGTTCTTGGCAGGCACCGAACCGAGGACCGGTCGGATGGTGCGCTCAATGTAGCCCACGTATGTATTGCGGGTGCTGTCCTCGATCTCTGTCACCCGTAGCCACTCGTCGAGCGCGTAGCCCAGGGTGACAGAGGAGGCCGCCGCCCGCTGATTGGCGACCCGGTCCTGGAACTCGGCGAGCTTGTCCTCCGCCCTGCGCCAGGCCGCCTTGTCGGTGCCCTTGATCGTCTCCGAGAGATACGTATCCTTGCTGGTCACAGGGTCACGCCCGGCGTACAGGCGGACCTGGAGGGAGCCTCCCCGTTGACGGATGTTCCCCCTCGTTCGACCAACACGACTAGCCCTGGCCATGGTGTCCAGCCTAGCTCATGGACACAGTCATGGACAGGGCTTGCGCCTGTTGATCTCTCTTCGGTTGTTGGCCCAGGTCAGGCCCTGTGCCCCCGGTGCGACTCGAACGCACACTACACGGATTTTGAGTCCGCCGCCTCTGCCGATTGGGCTACGGGGGCGATGATCCAACTCTACGGCATGGCTCGCGGTGCTAGTACTCCAGGTCGGTTACGGGTGAGCCGCGAGTCACGCATGTTGCGAGCAGGCTTCCGCCGCCAGCTCCTACCCCCGGTAGGCTGTCGCAACAACCCAGATCGACCCCATCCACGTTTGCAGGAGGACTTCCGGTGACGGAATCGACCGCCGAAGCCCAGCGGCGAGTGCTCGTCGCCGAGGATGAGGCCCTGATCCGCCTCGACCTGGTCGAGATGTTGCGGGAGGAGGGCTACACGGTCGTCGGCGAGGCCTCCGACGGAGAGGAAGCCATTGCGCTGGCCACCGAGCTCAAGCCGGACTTGGTGATCCTGGACGTCAAGATGCCGAAGATGGACGGCATCGAGGCCGCATCGAAGATCACCGGGGATCGGATCGCGCCGGTGGTGATCCTGACGGCCTTCAGCCAGCGCGACCTCATTTCGCGTGCGCGCGAGGCGGGTACGATGGCCTACCTCGTCAAGCCGTTCGCCAAGCGTGAACTAGTGCCGGCCGTGGAGCTGGCGGTCAGCAGGTTCGCCGAGCTGCAGGCGCTGGAGGCCGAGGTAGAGGGGTTGAACGAGAAGCTGGAAACGCGCAAGCTCGTCGACCGGGCCAAAGGGTTGTTGATGACGGAGCAGAGCCTCAGCGAGCCCGAGGCGTTCCGCTGGCTCCAGCGCACTGCCATGGATCGCCGGACGACGATGAAGGAGATCGCCCAGGCGGTGGTGGACGGTATCGGGAAGTAGCCGGTGGCTGATGCACGCGGTTCGATCACGATGTGAAAACGGCCAGTGAACAACTCTGGGCAACACGGCGTGCTACGGCTACGTTCAGTCGCCGGAGAATGCCACTCTTCGTGCGACGGTGTGATCCGCTGGCGTACGGCTGAGGAAGGAAGACAGGGAAACCCTGGTGAAACCACGGAGTGTTATCGCGCGAGCGCTTGCCGTGCTGGCGTTTCTCGCGCTGTTCATACTGGCGCCGGGCACGGCACTGGCCGCCACGGGCGACCCGGCCGAACCCGGCGTCGCCGACACGAGTCAGGTAACGGAGTCCGCACCTGCCGAACGGGTCGATGTGGTGGCCCGGGGCGGCCCAGCCGACGTCGAACTGCTCGCAGCGGGAGGGGAACGCGAGGCCTCGATCCTCGCGCAGGAGCCCGATGATCCGGTCGACGATCCCCCTGCGGGCACCGAGGACGAGATCGACGAACCCGCGCCGCCGGTAGGCGCACCGTTCCAGGAACGGCTGGCCCAGACGTTACTCACCGGGCTCCAGTACGGCGGCATCATCGCGATCTGCGCCGTCGGGCTGTCGCTGGTCTTCGGCACCACACGCCTGATCAACTTCGCCCACGGTGAGCTGGTCACGTTCGGCATGGTGGTCGCGTTCTTCTTCAACGCGGCGGTGATCGGCCCAGGTCTGCACATCATCCCGGCGACCGTGCTGGCGGTCATCGTGGGTGCGTTGCTCGGCGCTGGGCTGGATCGCGGATTGTGGCGTCCGTTGCGGATGCGCGGCGTCGGCCGGATCAACATGTTCATCATCTCGATCGGGCTCGCGTTGCTGATCCGGCATCTCATACTGATCGTGTACGGCTCTCGTCCGGGGAACTACACCGACTATCAGGTGCAGCCGGTCATCAACTGGTGGTGGTTCTCCGCGACGCCACGCGGTCTCTGGGTGCTCGGCCTGTCGGTGATCGTGTTGCTCGCTGTGGCGCTCATGCTGGAACGGACCCGCGTGGGCACCGCGATCCGGGCGGTCGCCGACAACCGCGACCTCGCCGCTTCCTCCGGGATCAACGTCAACTACGTGATCATGGTGGTCTGGATGTTGGCAGGCGGGCTCACCGCCTTCGGTGGTGTGATGTTCGGGCTGACCCAGGTGGTCGCCTGGGACATGGGCTTCCGCCTGCTGCTGCTGATGTTCGCCGCAATCATCCTTGGAGGCCTGGGTAAGCCGTACGGCGCGATGGTGGGTGGATTCGCCGTTGGCGTCGTCGCCCACGTGTCGACCCTCTGGTTCCCGGCGGAGCTGCAGAACATGTGGGCCATGCTGGTGCTGATCGTCGTGTTGATCGTCCGGCCGCAGGGCGTCCTCGGCCGCAAGGAAAGGGTCGGGTGAGGGGGCCGATATGAACTTCGAACTGATCCTCGCCAACGGCCTGCACGGTGCGCTGGGCGCAACAGCGATCGCGTTCATCCTCGCGGCGATCGGCTTGAACATCCACTTCGGCTATACGGGCCTGCTCAACTTCGGGCAGGTCGGATTCATGCTCGTCGGCGCCTACGGCGCCGCGGTATCGGTGGAGTTCGGACTGTCGCTATGGTTGGGCATCCTCGTCGGTATCGCCTGCGCTGTGGTGCTCGCGTTGATACTGGGTATACCGGCCCTGCGGCTGCGTGCTGATTATCTCGCGATATCCACCATCGCGGCGGGCGAGGCTCTCCGGTTGTTCTACAGATCCGACGCCGCGGAACCGGTCACCGGCGGTGTCTTCGGGCTGACCGGCGTCGGCAGAGACTTCTACGACCTCAACCCGATCCCACGGGGTAGCTACGACTTCGGCGTGATCGAGATGACCTCGCGCGAGGTTTGGACCAGGAGTGTGGGTTGGGGCCTGGTACTGCTGGCCGTGATCCTGGTTTACTTCCTCATCCACAGTCCCTGGGGCCGGGTGCTGCGATCCATCAGGGAGGACGAGGACGCCGCGCGCAGCCTCGGCAAGAACGTCTACGCCTACAAGCTGCAGAGCCTGGTACTCGGAGGCGTGATCGGCTCCATCGGCGGGATCCTGTGGGTGGTCCACCGACAGTCGGTCACCCCTGATGGGTTCGATCCCGTGGTCACCTTCTTCCTCTACACCATGCTGGTGCTCGGCGGCGCGGGTCGCGTGCTCGGCCCGGTGATCGGAGGATTGCTGTTCTGGTTCATCCTGCGGTCCTTCGAGACGTTCCTCGACGAGGCCATGCGCGCTGGCTACATCCCGGCGGCGATCATGGAACCTGCGGATATCGGCGCGGCACGGTACGTCATTGTCGGTATCGGGTTGCTGTTGTTGATGGTGTACCGGCCGCAGGGCATCCTGGGTAAGAGGAAAGAGATGGTGCTCGATGTCCGATGACACGACCGCGTACACGCCGCTCGCGGACGTCGCCGCCGAGCCCGGTGTCGCCAAGCCGGACCCGCTGCTGAAGGTCGACGACGTCACCCGCGCCTTCGGTGGACTCATGGCCGTCGACGTGAGCCACCTCGAAGTGCAGCGCGGCGCCATCACCGCACTGATCGGTCCGAACGGTGCCGGGAAGAGCACCCTGTTCAACGTCCTCACCGGGTTCGACCGGCCCGGTTCGGGGCGCTGGTGGTTCGACGGCAAGAAGATGGCGCACATGCCCGCCTACCGGGTGGCGCGGCACGGCCTGGTACGCACGTTCCAGCTCACCAAGGCACTGTCACGGCTGACGGTGCTGGAGAACCTGCAGCTCGCCGCGACCGGCCAGCGAGGCGAGGCGATCACGGCGGCGGTGTTCCGGCCGCTATGGTCCCGGCAGGAACGCGCCATCCGGCACAGGGCCGACGAACTCTTGGAGCGGTTCCGGCTGGACCACCTGCGCGACGAGTTCGCGGGCACCCTCTCCGGCGGGCAGCGCAAACTGCTCGAACTGGCCCGTGCCCTGATGGTGCAGCCCACCATGGTGATGCTGGACGAGCCGATGGCCGGAGTGAACCCGGCACTGACCCAGTCACTGCTCGAACACATCGTCAAGCTCCGTGACGAGGAAGGCCTGACGGTGTGCTTCGTCGAGCACGATATGGATGCGGTGATGGGAATCAGCGACTGGGTGGTCTGCCTCGCGGAGGGCCAGGTGATCGCCGAAGGGCCGCCACAGAGCATCGGCACCAACCCCGCTGTGATCGACGCCTACCTGGGTAAGCAGCACGGCACACCGCCCGCGGAGGAGCTGACGTCATGAGTACAGACGACACACCGCAGCAGGACAACGTCGAGGGCGCCGAACCGCGGGCCGGTGAGCCGGGTGACGACGTTATTTTGCACGCCGAGAACATCGTTGCGGGTTACGTTCCCGAGGTCAACGTGTTGACCGGGTGCAGCCTGACCCTCGGCCAGGGTGAGCTGGTCGGGGTGATCGGCCCCAACGGCGCGGGCAAGTCGACGCTGATCAAGGCCATGTTCGGCCTCGTGCCGATCAGGGACGGCACAGTCACCTACTACGGCTCCGACATCACCAAGGCGCAGCCGCACAAGCTGGTGGCGAGGGGAATCGGTTACGTGCCGCAACGGGAGAACGTCTTCGCCGCGTTGACCGTGGAGGAGAACCTGCGGATGGGTACGTTCCTCAAGCCCAAGGAGTTCGATCGCCGGTTCGAAAAGGTCGCGTCGTTGTTCGGCAGGCTCGCCGAGCGCCGTAAGCAGCGCGCTGGCTCGCTTTCCGGCGGTGAGCGCCAGATGCTCGCCATGGGTCGCACCCTGATGTCCGAGCCGGAGGTGCTGTTCCTCGACGAGCCCTCCGCCGGCCTGTCACCGATCTACCAGGATCAGGTGTTCGAGCAGGTACAGCAGGTCAACGACGCCGGGGTGTCCATTGTCATGGTGGAGCAGAACGCCCGCCGCTGTCTCCAGATCTGCCACCGCGGTTACGTCCTCGACCAAGGACGCAACGCCTACACGGGCTCGGGTGACCAGCTACTGCACGACCCGAAGGTGATCGAGTATTACCTGGGCACGCTCGCCAAGGTGGACTGAGCACCCGCACTAGGCACCCGGACCAGGTACGCGTCAGCCGTCGCCGCTGCTTCCCTGCGCGACTGTGGGCGCGCGCGACTGTGGGGCGCGATGAGCGAGGACTGTCGGGTGTGGTGCGGGTGACTCTGGCCGGGATAGAACACAGGAGTGGGGCCCGACTCGTCAGGAGCCGGGCCCCACTCCTCCCGCGTTACTGCTTACTCGTCCGCTTGGACGTCGACGCTGTCGATACCGCCCGGGGTGCCCTCATCGTCGACCTCGAAGACACCGATGGTGGCTACGCTCGGCTCACCGACATCGCTGAACTCCAGCGGGCCGCTGACGCCGTTGTAGTTGATGTCCTCGCCGTCCTCGATCAGCTCGCGGCACTCCTCGAACGAGGTGCACTCGGTGCCGTCCCTGGTCACCCCGATCATCTCGTCGACGAACACGGTCGGGTCGGTGCTGCCTGCGGCTTCAGCTGCCAGCGCCACGATCGTGACGCAGTCGAAGACCTGCGGCGCGAACTGGAAGCCATCCAGGTCAGGAGCGAACTCCTGCAGACGCTCCAGGAACGCTTCGGGCTCCGGCGTGCTCGGCGCGGTGAGCACCATACCCTCGATCGCGCCGGGGTTCGCCGAGGAAACCAGCTCGCCCAGGTTCGGCTCGTTCAGGCCGTCGGCACCGTACAGGCCGACACCCTCCTCCGGGCTGGCGCCTGCCTCGACCAGGTCACGCAAGATCTGCGCGCCCTCCTCGAAGCCGACCACCACGACGGCATCCGGGCCTGGGTCGAGCAGGTTGCTCACGACCGGGGAGAAGTCGGTGGTGTCCGGGTCGTAGGTGTCGGTGGCGACCACTTCGCCACCGCCTTCCTCGACGGCTTCGGCCGTGTTCTCCAGAAGGCCACGGCCGTAGTCGTCGGCGCGGGCAGCCAGCGAGACGCGCTCGTAGCCGTCCTCGAGGATCCGCTCACCAAGCACTAGGCCCTGTAGGGCGTCGCTGGGCGCAGTCCGGAAGTAGTACTCGTGGGCGGCATCGGTGAACGTTGGTGCCGTGTTGGAGCCCGAGCACTGCACCACGCCCGAGTCGTTGACCCGGTCGACGAACGCCAGCGACATGCCGGATGCGGCGGCCCCGATCAGCGCGTGCGCGCCGCCGCGCAGCACCTCGTCGGCCGCTTCGGAGGCCTGGGCTTCCTCCTCGGTCTCGTCCCTGACGATCGGGTCCGGGAGCTCCTCGCCGAGCACGCCACCCGCTTCGTTGATGGTGTGCATGGCGTAGCGAAGCGCTTGTTCCTGCGGTGGCCCCAGGAACGCCAAGTCACCGGATTGCGGGACGACCTGGCCGATCTGTAAGGCTTCCTCGTCGTCATCGGGGGCGCATGCCGACGCCACCAGCGCGGTGGCGGCGGTCAGCGCCGCGATACGACAGCCTGTCGAGACTCGCACGGTTAGCCTCCTGTTGTTCGTACCTGCACGGACGGGGCGTTTCCGTACAGGCGGCCGGTTGGTCGCCGGTGGGCCCCATATCCGTCTGATTCGTGCGGATCCTAACGCTCCGTAGACGGCTGATCGAGCGATGGCGCGCAATCGCGATCTTTTCGCAATGTGGCGTCGGCCGACCCGCAGCTCAGCCGCTTCCTGGTGCGTTATCCCTGATGAGGCACGTGAGCCTGGCCGTACAGGTGCGGCGTCCCCGGTCGTCGATGATCACGATTTCCGCGGTCACCGTGCTACGCCCGGTATGGATCGGCACCGCCGTTGCGGTGACGCTGCCGTCCCGCACCGCGCGGTGGTGGGTGCAGTGCAGGTCCAGACCGACCGCCACCCGGCCGTGACCGGCGTTGAGCCCGGCGCAGATCGAGCCGAGGGTCTCGGCCAGCACGGCGTTCGCGCCGCCGTGCAGCAGCCCGTACGGCTGCAGGTTGCCAGCCACCGGCATGGTCGCCACGACACGCTCGGCATCCCATTGGGTGATGGTGATGCCCATCCGGTCGGCGAGCTGCTGGTCGGCCGCTTCCGGATCGGCACCGGGAACGTCGGCCATGGTCGGCAGCGAGTCACGCGATGCGGGTGGTTCGTCCACGGAGTTGCTCCTTGTCGCCGCGTCGGTCGAGGCGTGGTGACACGCACGTTCGTGTGTCAGGGCAGGAGCCTAGACTCCCGGGTGTGACCCCACAGCAGAACACCCCGGAGCGGCGGGATCAGGTAACGAACGACACAGTACGAGCGGAGCGGCAGGCCGAACGGCAACCCGCGCCGCGGTTACTGCTCATCGACGGTCACTCGATGGCTTACCGTGCCTTCTACGCCGTACCGGCCGACCGGTTCCAGACCACGACCGGCCAGGTGACCAATGCCGTCTTCGGCTTCACCTCCATGCTGATCAACCTGCTGCGCGACGAGCAGCCCACCCATCTCGCGGTGGCCTTCGACGTGTCGCGGCAGACGTTCCGCTCCGAGGCCTACGCCGAGTACAAGGCGACCCGGTCGGAGACCCCTGAGGACTTCAAGGGGCAGGTCTCGCTGATCACCGAGATGCTCGAGGCGCTCAACATCCCGATCCTGCGCAAGGAGAACTACGAGGCCGACGACATCATCGCGACGCTGACCACGCAGGCCAGGCAGGAAGCCTTCGACGTGCTGATCTGCACCGGCGACAGGGACGCCCTGCAGTTGGTCGACGACGGGGTCACGGTGCTGTACCCGCGCAAGGGCGTCTCCGAGCTCGACCGCTTCGACCCGGACGCGGTTCAGCAGAAGTACGGGCTCTCGCCGAGCCAGTACCCCGATTTCGCCGCGCTGCGGGGCGACCCGTCGGACAACCTGCCCGGCATCCCCGGGGTGGGGGAGAAGACAGCGGTGAAGTGGATCAAGCAGTTCGGCAGCCTCGGCGAGCTGGTCGACCGGGTCGACGAGGTCAAGGGCAAGGCGGGCGAAGCGTTGCGCTCGCATCTCGACAACGTGCTGCGCAACCGGCGACTGACCGAGCTGGTCCGCGACCTGTCGCTCGAAGTCGGCCCCGACGACCTCCAGCTTCGGTCCTGGGACCGCGACGCGGTGCACCGGCTGTTCGACGACCTGGAGTTCCGGGTGCTGCGCGACCGGCTGTTCGCCACCCTGTCCACCACCGAACCCGAAGCGGAGGAAGGAATCAGCGTACGGGGCGGCCGGATCGAGCCGGGCACGCTCGGTGCCTGGCTGGCCGAGCACGCCGGGCAGGGCACCACCACTGGGGTGGCCGCCCGCGTGGAGGGGGCGGTGACCTCCGCGGACCTGCGGTCGCTTGCCCTGGTGACCGCGGATGGTGAGGGCTGCTACCTGGACACCACCGAGCTCGACGAGGCCGACGAATCCGCGCTGGCCTCCTGGCTGGCCGATTCCGGGCCCCGCAAGGTGGGGCACGAATGCAAGTCCATGCTGCACGCGCTGTACGCCCGTGGCTGGAGCATGGCGGGGCTGGCGATGGACACCGCGCTGGCGGCGTACCTCGTGCGGCCGGGGCAGCGCAGCTTCACCCTGGACGATCTGGTGTTGCGGTACCTGGGCAGGGAGCTGCGCGCGGACGGCGACAGCGGCCAGGGACAGCTGTCCCTGCTCGATACCGGCGACGGCAGCGGCGAGGACGGCGAGTCCGCCCACACCGAGCTGCTGCGCGCGGGCGCCACCGCCGAGCTGGCCGCGGCGCTGGCCGACGAGGTGGACAAGATCGGTGCGGGCGAGCTGCTCAGCGCCATGGAGATCCCGCTGCTGCAGGTGCTCGTCGAGGTCGAACGCGCGGGCATCGCGGTCGACACCGAGCGCCTCAGCGAGCTGGAAGCGCACTACGCGGACCGGGTGAAACAGGCGGCCGAGGAGGCCTACGCGGTCATCGGCAAGCAGATCAACCTCGGCTCTCCCAAACAACTCCAGGTGGTGCTGTTCGACGAGCTGGGGATGCCCAAGACCAAACGCACCAAGACCGGCTACACCACCGACGCCGAAGCGTTGCAGACGCTGTACGCCAAGACTGAGCACCCCTTCCTGCGGCACCTGCTGGAACACCGGGACGCGACCAAGCTCAAGACCACGGTGGAAGGGCTGCTCAAGGCCGTCGCCGACGACGGCAGGATCCACACGTCGCTGCAGCAGACCGTCGCCGCCACCGGTCGCCTGTCCTCGGTGGACCCCAACCTGCAGAACATCCCGGTGCGCACCGAGGAAGGACGCCGCATCCGCGACGCGTTCGTGGTCGGGGCCGGCTACGCCGAGCTGATGACGGCCGACTACAGCCAGATCGAGATGCGCATCATGGCGCACCTGTCCGAGGACGAAGGGCTGATCGAGGCCTTCAACTCCGGTGAGGACCTGCACACCTACGTGGCATCCCAGGCATTCGGCATGGATCCCACCGACGTCACGCCGGAGCTGAGGTACCGCGTGAAGGCGATGTCCTACGGGCTGGCCTACGGGCTGTCGGCCTACGGGCTGGCGCAGCAGCTGCAGATCTCGGCAGACGAAGCCAAGCAACAGATGGACACCTACTTCGCGCGGTTCGCCGGGGTGCGGGACTACCTGCATGCCGTGGTGGCCGAGGCGGGCAAGGTCGGCTACACCGAGACGATCTTCGGCAGGCGCCGGTACCTGCCCGATCTGGGCAGCGACAACCGGCAGCGCCGTGAGATGGCCGAGCGGATGGCGCTCAACGCCCCCATCCAGGGCAGCGCCGCCGACATCATCAAGGTGGCGATGCTCGGTGTGCACCGCGAGCTCGCCGCCCAGCAGCTACGGAGCCGGGTGCTGCTGCAGGTACACGACGAGTTGGTGCTCGAGGTGGCCGACGGCGAGCACGACACGGTGGAGGCGCTGGTGCGCGAGCAGATGGGCTCGGCGTACCAGCTGTCCGTCCCGCTCGAGGTGTCGGTCGGCTTCGGCCGTTCCTGGAACGAAGCCGCCCACTGATCCTGCTGGGCTCAGCGAGCCCAGCAGGATCAGCAGGCCGTCACAGCGCCAGCTCGGGTTTGAGCTTGGACACCGTCCACACCCGCCGTTTGCGGGCGGCGGCATAGGACAGCAGCAAACCGCCCACGGTGTAGGCCAGCAACACCGCGACGTTGGTGGCCACATCCGCCGTCGCACCCGTGTAGAGCAGCTCCCGCAGACCTTCGACGACGTAGGTCATCGGCAGGATGTGATGCAGTGGTTGCAGCACATCGGGAATCGTCTGCCACGGGAACGTGCCACCGGCGGTCACCAGCTGGAGCACCAGCACCACCAGGGCGAGGAACTTGCCCACCGAGCCGAAGTAGGCGTTCAGCGCGTGTACCACCGCTGTGAACGCCACTGTCGTCAGTATCAGGAAGGCCATCGCCCCCACCGGGTGGGCGACGTCGATACCCACCAGCAGGCTCACCACCGCCAGCAGTACGACCATCTGCGCCACCCCGAGCACCGCCGAGGGCAGCCACCCCCCGAGCGCCACCCGGGCCGGTGCGGCACCGCCCGCGAGGGCACGCACCGACAGCGGGCGCAGCAGTAGGAACATCACGAACGCACCCACCCACGCGGCCAGTGCCATGAAGTACGGGGCGAGCCCGGCGCCGTAGCTACCCGCGGCCGCCATGCTGTGGGAGTCGATACCCACCGGGTTGGCGATCGTGCTCGCGGTGGCATGCCGCTCGTCCTCATCGGGATCGGGGATCTGGCCGAGCCCGTCGCGCAGCGCGGTACTCAACTCGCCCGCACCGTCCGCGAGCTCCCGCGTGCCCGAGTTCGCCTCCCGTTGGCCCGCTGCCAGCTCCGCCGCGCCGCTTGCCAGTTCGCCCGCGCCAGTGGACGCTTCCGCGATACCGCTGTGCAGCTGCGGGCTCGACCGCGCCAGCTGCCTGGCCCCGTCGGCGACCTCCCGCGAACCGTCCGCGAGCTCATCGAGGTGACCGGAGGCCTCCCGCACCGCGCCGTGCGCCTCGTCGACCGGCTCGCGGACCTCACCGAGCACCGCCAGGATCCGGTCGATCTCCTCCTCGGCCATGCCTTCCTCGCGCAGCCTCTCCGCGAGCTCCTCACCCGCCTCGTCGAGCCCGGCCGCCAGCTCGTCCGACAGCGCGGCGAGCTCGTCTCCTAGCTGGGCGATCTGCCGGTTGCCGTCGGCGACCTGCTCGGCACCGTCGGCGAGCTCGGCAGTGGCACCCGGCAGCTCCTCGGTCTCGGACTGCAACGTGCGCAGGCCCGCCGCGAGTTCCTCGCTGCCCTCGGCGAGCTCGTTCGCGCCGTCGGAGAGCTGCTCCTGCCCGGTCGTCAGCTCTTCGGCACCGCCAGCCAGTTCGGTGGCGCCGTCGGCAGCGTCGGACACCGCGCCGTGGATGGTGGAAAAGCCCAGTAGGAACCGGTCGGCGGCCTGTTCGCCGACCTGCTCGGTGATGGCCTCACGGATCTGCTCGGCGACCTCGTCGGCGATGGTGCTGGCGATGTAGTTGTTGGCGTCGTTGGTGGTCAGCGTGATCGTCGCCTGGCGGGGGTCGAAATCGGCGGTGGCCAGCAACGCGGCGGAGAAGTCGTGCGGGATCGTGATGGCGAAGGCGTAGGTGTCGTCCCGCACCCCCTGTTCGGCCTGCTGCGCCGACACTTCGTGCCAGTCGAACGTCTCAGAGGCGAGGATCTCGTCGACGACCTCCTCGCCGAGCACCCGGTGCTGGCCATCGGGATCGGTGGCCCCGGCGTCTTCGGTGACCACGGCCGCGGGCAAGTCGCTGAGCCGGTCGTACGGGTCCTCGTTCGCGAACAGGTACAGCGAGGCGTACAGCAGCGGCACCAGCACCATGGCCAGGATCGCGAGCTTGGGCAGCGTGCCGCTGCTCAGCCTGCGCAGCTCGCCGCCCGCGATCCGTATCGAGCTCATGGCGCGCATGAACGCTCATCCTCCCCGTGGTCGGTGTCGTGCTGGTCGGTGTGTTCGGTGTGCACGGCGGGCCCGGCCGGGGTCAGTGGCGGTGGCTGTTCGCGCTGTCCGAAGCGGGCAGCCGGTACCGGCAGCGTCGTCGGGTGCGCGGTGGCGGCGAGTACCACTACGGCGAAACCGAGCTCGGCGTGACGTGTGGCGAGCTCGAACCACGGGGCGATGTCCCAGGTGTGACGGTCGGGAGTGTCCAGAACCAACATGCCGACCCGTGGTCGGGCGGCAGCCAGGGTGGTGAGTACGAATGTGCGTGCCTCGGCGCGCAGGTCCTCGAAGCGGGTGTCAGCGTCGTCGGCCAGCCCGTTGTCGGCGAGCCACGTTGCCGCGTCGTCCCGCGAGGCAGGCAGGCGGGCCAGCGCGAGTTCCTCGCCAACCACGGCACGCAGCGGCAGCGATCCTTCCGGCTCGCTCACCCCTGGCGCGTCGACGATCGCCACCCGCTCGCGCAGCTCCGCCGCGCCTGCCTGCTCACCATCGGCGGGTGGCTCGCCGTCGCGCAGCGTCACCGCGCCCGCGGTAAGTCGCATCCGGCCCGCCAGGGCGAGGCCGAAACCGGTCAGGCCCGGCCCGGGCGGCCCCTGGACCACAGCGAGCTCCCCGGAGCCGACACCGAAGGACGTCGGCGGGAGAAGCGTCCCGTGCGGGCCGTCGATCCGGATGCGGTCAGCGTGTACGTGCATGCCTCACTTCCCGTGCGCCGTGTGCCCCCTCCTGGCACGTTATGGCTACATTCTGTATTCGGCCAATCGGTGTGGAGGTGATCACGGCGGTGCGGGGCGTGTCGGTGAACACAGCCGCACCGGCGGGCAGCAGCCGGCCATATCCGGCTCGACCGGCAGCAGCCGGCCTTAACGGGGCTCAGCCGGTCTCAACCGGCACGGTCGATCACGGTCTCCGGGGAAGCGATCCACCGTGTCCACACCGGCCGGTAACCGTGGCGGGGCCAGAACACCGAGGACAACGGGTTCGCCGGGTCGTAGTGGAGGTAGCTGCCGCGCACCGCGCCGGTCAGCAGCTCGGTGTGCGCGGCGGTGACGAGCGCGCGTCCGACGCCGCGCCCGCGCACGTCCGGGGCGACCGACAGCACGGCGATATGCCCCCAGCGCCCCTCCCGCAGGCGGTGCGCGATGGCGGTGTTGCCTGCCGGTGAGCTCCAGCAGCATCGCGCGTGCCCCAGTAGCCGGTCGCCTGCCTCGGCGACCAGGATGGGGTCGGTCGAGGCGAGCGCGTGCGCCAGCGCCGCCCGCAGCAGCCGCTCGGCGCCTGCAGGCACGTAATCTCCGGCCACGCTGCGCGCGTAGCGGAGCTCGGCCAGCTCGAGGTGCACCAGCTGCGCCACGTCGTCGCCGGTGGCACGGCGCACCGACATTCCATCCGGGGGGAGTGCCCGCCCGGGCACGGCCTCGGAAGGTGCGTCCTGCGGGCGCACCGCGAGCACGGTGCTCGGGGTGAAACCGTGCGCGTGCAGCGCGGGAGAGACCGAGACGTCCCTGCTGGGCCAGTCCACCGCCACCGTCGACGCGCCAGTGCCCGTACCCGTGCCGCTGCCGGGGTCAGGGGCGGGTTTCCGGTCACGCTCGTGCGCGAGCCTGCGCCCGAGTGCGGCCAGTGCCGCGCGCATACCCGAGCTGCCGGAGTCACCGAGAACGGGGCTGAACTCCCACACGACCCGGCTCTCCCACAGGCTCTCGAGACTGTCCGGCCCGTGCACCGCCCGGTACAGCGTGCCGCATGCCCGTTCGTCGCCCGGCCCGACCGCGGTGACCAGCTCGCCTTCCGGTACCGCGGCCGTGCGTGGCAGTAGCGGGTCGAGCCGCTCGAAGCGTCGCGCCTGGGCAGCACGCAGCCCGGCAAGCGGGCCGGGCGACCGGCCGTTCACGGCCGCTTCCCGCAGCAGAAGATGGCCGTTCCGGGGAACAGCATGCCGCGCAGCGGGCTCCACTGGCCCCATGTGCGGGTGTTGGTGTCCGGCCATTCCGGTTCGACCAGGTCCTCGAGGATGAACCCCACCTCGTGCAGCGCCCTGACGTAGTCGCCGAGCGTGCGGTGATACTCCACGTAGGTCGGCGCGCCGTCGGCATTTACCTCCACGTAGGGCGAGCGGTCGAAGTACGACTGGGTGGCGGTCAGGCCCAGCGGGCCGGGGTCGTCGGGGAACACCCACCGCATCGGGTGGGTCACCGCGAACACCCAGCGGCCTTGGCGTCCCAGGATCCGGTGTACCTCCGCGAACACCGTCCCCACCGACGGCAGGAACGGCAGGGCTCCGAAGGCCGAGAACGCGGTGTCGACGCTGCCCGTGGCCAGCGGCAGGCGCTGCGCGTCGGCGCGGACCAGCGGGATGTGGGTTCCGCTGCGCTCACCGGCCTTCGCGGCCTGCCGGAGCATGCCCGCCGACAGGTCGAGCCCGATCGCCGTGGCGCCCTGGGCGGCGAGCCACCGCGCGCAGGCGGCCGCGCCGCACCCGATCTCGACCACCCGGCTGCCCGCGAGCGGGCCGAGCAGCCCGAGGTCGCTCTCCCTCCAGCCTTCCGGGCACCACACGAAGTCGGCATCACCGAGAAACGCACCGTGGGTGTCGACGTACTCCTCGGCGTCGGCGTCCCACCAGGCACTGCTGGCGGCCACGGCTTCCTCCGGGGTGACGGCGTGGCGGCTCACACCGACCGTGCCGAGCGTCTGCTCGGCACGCGCGAAGCGGGCGGCCTCCTCCTGGGCGTCCTGGCAAACCCCATGGGGTGTGTGCTGGGATTCGGTATCCGCCACGTGTCGGTTCCTCCTTCGTTCGCGTGCTCCCGGCCCAGCTGGCAGGCTTATCGTCCTTGCTGTTCGCGCTCCGCCACGGCCGGTGTGCGCCCGGCCACGGCGAACACGGGCTGAACCACGGGATGTACACAGCCCCTGTTTGTCCCCCGGTACAACGGCCGCGTAGGATGATTCAAGCGCAGTGGGTTCGCCCGTGGGTTCGCGCTGCCTTTCGCCCGGCACTCGTAGGCTGGGGCTCGGGCCGCGCACCGGATGCGGTGATCTCGGCGGCCACAGCACTCTCGGCCTCCCGTCATCAACCGTGCGGCACCCATGTGGCACCCGCTGTGCCCGTAAGACCTGAAGTACGAACCAACGACCCCAGCCATAACCGGAGCACCCTACACTCATGTCCACCGACACGACCATCGCCCCGACAGTCCCCGCGCAGACCAAGCAGGTCGCCGTGAACGACGTCGGGTCGGAGGAAGACTTCCTCGCCGCCATCGACAAGACGATCAAGTACTTCAACGACGGCGATATCGTCGAAGGCACGATCGTCAAGGTCGATCGGGACGAGGTCCTGCTCGACATCGGCTACAAGACAGAAGGCGTCATCCCTTCGCGTGAACTTTCGATCAAACACGATGTCGATCCGGCAGAGGTTGTCGCGGTTGGTGACGAGGTCGAAGCCCTTGTTCTGCAGAAGGAGGACAAGGAAGGGCGCCTGATCCTGTCCAAGAAGCGCGCCCAGTACGAGCGCGCCTGGGGGACCATCGAGCAGCTCAAGGAGACCGACTCCCCGGTGTCCGGCACCGTGATCGAGGTGGTCAAGGGCGGCCTGATCCTGGACATCGGTCTGCGTGGCTTCCTGCCCGCCTCGCTCGTCGAGATGCGCCGGGTACGCGACCTGCAGCCGTACGTGGGGCGCGAGCTCGAAGCGAAGATCATCGAGCTGGACAAGAACCGCAACAATGTCGTTCTCTCGCGCCGCGCCTACCTCGAGCAGACCCAGTCCGAGGTGCGCAGCGAATTCCTCAACGCCCTCGGCAAGGGTCAGGTCCGCAAGGGCGTGGTCTCCTCGATCGTCAACTTCGGCGCCTTCGTCGACCTCGGCGGCGTCGACGGCCTGGTGCACGTCTCCGAGCTGTCCTGGAAGCACATTGACCACCCCAGCGAGGTGGTCGAGGTCGGCCAGGAGGTCACCGTCGAGGTCCTCGACGTCGACATGGACCGCGAGCGGGTCTCGCTGTCGCTGAAGGCGACCCAGGAAGACCCGTGGCGTCACTTCGCCCGTACGCACGCCATCGGCCAGATCGTGCCGGGTCGGGTCACCAAGCTTGTTCCGTTCGGCGCGTTCGTCCGCGTGGAAGACGGTATCGAGGGCCTGGTCCACATCTCCGAGCTCGCAGAGCGCCACATCGAGCTGCCGGAGCAGGTCGTGGACGTCAACAGCGAGGTCATGGTCAAGGTCATCGACATCGATCTGGACCGGAGGCGGATCTCGCTGTCGCTGAAGCAGGCGAACGAGGGCTTCACGCCGGACGCGGAGTTCGACCCGACGCAGTACGGCATGATCGCCGAGTACGACGAGCAGGGCAACTACATCTACCCCGAGGGCTTCAACCCCGAAACCCAGGAATGGGAAGAGGGCTACGAGCGGCAGCGTGAGGAGTGGGAGCGGCAGTACGCCGAGGCCCACGAGCGCTACGAGAAGCACATGAAGCAGGTGGCCGAGGCGAGGGCCGCCGACGCAGCCGCGGCGGCTGTAGAGGCTGGCGCGCCCGACGTGGGCGAGGCCACGGATTCCTCGTCGTCCAGCCAGCAGGACAGCGGCGATCCTTCGGCGCCGCAGGCCACCCCGGCTGCCGACCCCAACAGCGGCACGCTCGCCAGCGATGCGCAACTGGCGGCGCTGCGCGAGAAGCTCTCCGGCGGCAACTGATCCGTTGAGCAGCGGGCCGGGCACGCCCGGCCCGGTCCCGGTTGGCTCATCTCGGCCCCGTTCCGCGAACCGTGCGGAACGGGGCCGAGGCTTGTTCCGGGGTGTAGCACGAACGGGTACGGGGGATGTCCTCGTGGGGGTGCCAGCTTCGCGGTGTGGCGCGGTCGCCGATGGCGTGCAGCAGTACGGGACCCGCCCCGTGCGTGGGTGCGGGTCCCCGTGCTGCGCTGCTACGGGCGCTGCGTATCCGCTCCGGCTCTCATCTCACTATGTCGCCGCAGGGGCCAGGGCGCGCTCGTGCGCGGTCGCGCGTGCGCGGCGGCGCAGGCCCGCGATGCTGTGCTTGGCCGGCACCAGCAGTGCGGTCAGCCAGTTGCGCCGATGCTCCTCGAGCGCCGTAGCCACCTGACGGTATTCGACACAATGGACTAGCCCAGGCGTACCAAGCCGGTGCCTCCCGGTATGCCGTCGTTGCATCGGTCCTCCATGTGGGCGATAGTCCGCTCGAAAAGATACGCAATCGGAGTGACGTTGGCCGTGAAGGCACACGGCGTGTCACGCTCATTGTTGCCAGCGTGTGATCTTCATGCCCCGCGATTGCCGTGACCACCGTACTGGTTGAATGCCAGCATGCTGAGCGTAGGTCTGACCGGTGGCATCGGAGCCGGCAAGTCGACAGTTGCCCACCGCCTGGTCGAGCACGGGGCGGTCCTGGTCGACGCCGACGCGATCGCCCGGGAGGTGGTGCAGCCCGGCCGTCCCGCACTTGCGGAGATCGTGGCGGTGTTCGGCGAGCAGGTGCTCGCTGACGACGGAACGCTGGATCGTGCCGCGCTGGCCGAGCGGGCGTTCGCCGACGAGGAGTCCCGTGTCCGGTTGAACGGCATCGTGCACCCCAGGGTCGGCGAGCGCACCGCCGAGCTGGTCGGCGGTGCGCCACAGGACGCCATCGTAGTGCACGACGTCCCGCTGCTTGTGGAGAACGGCCTGGCACCGCTCTACCACCTGGTGATCGTGGTCGATGCGCCCGAGGACGTGCGCGTGGATCGCCTGGTCGAGGCGCGGGGCATGACCGCGGAGGACGCGCGCGCCCGCATCGCGGCCCAGGCCGACGAGCGCAGCCGCCGTGAGGCGGCTGACGTGTGGCTGGACAACAGCGGCGCGCCCGACGGGGTACTGGCCGAGGTCGACGCATTGTGGGCGGACCGGCTCGTGCCGTTCGAAGCGAACCTGCGGCTGCGCAGGCCGCAGGGCTCGCGTTCCCCCTCGGTGGTCGAGCCGGATCCGACCTGGCGGGCGCAGGCCGCACGCGCGATTGCTCGCATCGAGCAGGCCGCGGGCGAGACAGCGCTTCGGGTCGATCACATCGGCTCGACCTCGGTCCCCGGGCTGCCCGCGAAGGATGTGCTGGACATCCAGCTCACAGTCGCCGACCTCACCGAGGCTGATCGTATCGCCGACGCCCTGGCGGAGGCGGGCTTTCCGCGGATGGCAGGTCAGTGGTCGGACGACCCGCTCGACCCAGGGCAGGTCGGCCCGCGAGGCGACAAGCGGCTGCACACGGGCGCGGATCCTGCACGGCGCATTAACCTGCACGTGCGCGAGCAGGGAACCCCGCACTGGCGGGCCGCCCTGCTGTTTCCCGTCTGGCTGTCCGAGCACCCGGCCGAGCGAGACGCCTACGCCGAGCTCAAACGTAAGCTCGCCCACTCCCACCGGGCCGACGGCACGGCCGAGCGCTACGCCGAGAACAAGCAACCCTGGATCGCCGAAGCGATGGCACGGGCCGAGGAGTGGGCCCGCGCCACCGGCTGGTCCCCCTAAGCCGTGTCTGGCACTCACGCACGCTGTGTTGGGCGGTCCGGCACCCTGTATTGGGACATCGGGTACCTCGTGATGGTCGGCTTGGCAGGAAAGGCGCCCCACTCGAGGTGTCTGGATACCGGACTCAGGGTGCCGGGACGACCGACGCGGGGTGCTGGGATGGCCAACGCGGGTGCTGGGATGCCGGACACGGGGGCTAGCGGCGTTGCCAGCTGAGGGTGATGCCGAGGGAGGCTAGCCAGCCATCGAGGTCATGACCTTGCTCGGCGAGCGCGGTCACGGTGGTGAACGCGGTCTCCAGCGCGCCGGTGGCCTCGGTACGGCTGACCAGCCCGGCGTGGTGGGCGTCGAGCAGCTCATCCACGTCGCGGACCGCGACCTCTTTGCCGGTTCGCAGCTCCAGGTCGACGTAGAGGTCGCGGGCCTGCCACCGGAGCTGGCCGGGCTCGATGGACACGATATCGAGGTAGAGATCCCAGTCGTGCTCGTAACCGGGGTTGTACCAGAAGTCGGTCACGCGTAGCCCGAGATCGGGCAGCAGCCACGATTCGAGGTAACGGAACTGCTCGCGGCCGGGGGTCGGTCGTGCGAGGTAGAGGCCGAAGAGCTCGTGCCGGTATCGCTCGACTCGCCGTCGGTAGCCCTTCGGGTCAGTGTTGGTCATGGTCTCGAGGTCGAAGGTCTCGGTCTTGGGGGCGTGCGGCTGACCGGTCATAGCCCCCATCCTGCCGCAGGAACGATGCGGGCGGCGCGTTGTCGGGGGATGCTCCTACCCTGGGCGTGTGGCATTCGCATCCGAACACCCCGTGGTGGCGCACTCCGAGTTCCGGCCCGTCTCGGAGATCCCGCGTGCCGAGAAGCGGTTCGAGGTCGTCAGCGACTACGACCCCTCCGGTGACCAGCCGGAAGCCATCAACGATCTGGAGCGCAGGCTGGCAGCCGGAGAGCGCGACGTGGTGCTGCTCGGCGCCACGGGAACGGGTAAGTCGGCGACCACGGCCTGGCTCATCGAGCGGGTGCAGCGCCCGACGCTGGTGATGGCGCCCAACAAGACGCTGGCGGCGCAGCTGGCGAACGAGCTGCGTGGTTTCTTCCCGCACAACGCGGTCGAGTACTTCGTCAGCTACTACGACTACTACCAGCCGGAAGCCTACGTCCCGCAGACCGACACCTACATCGAGAAGGACTCCTCGATCAACGACGACGTGGAGCGGCTGCGGCACTCGGCTACGATGAACCTGCTCTCACGCAAGGACGTCATCGTGGTCTCCAGCGTGTCCTGCATCTACGGTCTCGGCACGCCGCAGTCGTATCTGGATCGCTCCAGCAGGCTGGCCGTCGGCCAGGAGGTGGATCGCGACGAGTTCCTGCGGGCTCTGGTCGACATCCAGTACACGCGCAACGATGTGGCGTTCGCGCGCGGCACCTTCCGGGTGCGCGGTGACACCGTGGAGATCATCCCCGCTTACGAGGAACTGGCGGTTCGGGTGGAGTTCTTCGGCGACGAGATCGACCGGCTCTACTACCTGCACCCGTTGACCGGCGACGTGGTTGAGGAGCTCGACGAGGTGCGGATCTTCCCCGCGACGCACTACGTCGCCGGGCCGGAACGCATGGAGAAGGCCATCAACGCGATCGAGACCGAGCTCGAGCAGCGGCTGGCGGACCTGGAGGGCAGGAACAAGCTGCTCGAGGCACAGCGGCTGCGTATGCGCACCCAGTACGACATCGAGATGATGCGCCAGGTCGGTTTCTGCTCCGGCATCGAGAACTACTCGCGGCACATCGACGGTCGCGAACCGGGCTCGGCCCCGGCCACATTGCTCGATTACTTCCCCGAGGACTTCCTCCTGGTCATCGACGAGTCACACGTCACGGTGCCGCAGATCGGCGGGATGTACGAGGGCGACGCCTCGCGCAAGCGGACACTGGTCGAGCACGGGTTCCGGCTGCCGAGCGCGCTGGACAACCGGCCGTTGACGTGGGAGGAGTTCGCCGACCGGATCGGGCAGACGGTCTACCTGTCGGCCACTCCCGGTCCCTACGAAATGGGGCAAACCGGCGGAGAGTTCGTCGAGCAGGTCATCCGCCCCACCGGCCTCGTCGATCCCGAGGTGGTCGTCAAACCGACCGATGGTCAGATCGACGACCTGGTGCACGAGGTCCGCGAGCGCGCCGCGCGGGACGAGCGGGCGCTGGTCACCACACTGACCAAGAAGATGGCCGAGGACCTCACCGATTACCTGCTGGAGCTCGGCATCCGGGTGCGGTACCTGCACTCGGAGGTGGACACCCTGCGCCGCGTAGAGCTGCTGCGGCAACTGCGCTCCGGTGATTACGACGTGCTCGTCGGTATCAACCTACTGCGCGAAGGGCTCGACCTGCCGGAGGTGTCGCTGGTGGCCATTCTGGACGCGGACAAGGAAGGGTTCCTGCGCAGCGAGCGGAGCCTCATCCAGACCATCGGGCGGGCCGCCCGCAACGTGTCCGGTCAGGTGCACATGTACGCCGACACGATGACCGAGTCGATGCAGCGCGCGATCGACGAGACGAATCGGCGCCGCGCCAAGCAGATCGCCTACAACACCGAGCACGGCATCGATCCGCAGCCGCTGCGCAAGCAGATCGCCGACATCCTCGATCGGGTGTACTCCGAGGCGGACGACTCTGAGCAGGAGCTTGCCGTCGGCGGCTCCGGACGCAACACCTCGCGGGGCAAGCAGCCCGAACAGCGAGCCAGCGCAGGCAGCTCCGGGCTGCTGGCGGACAAGGACATCTCCTCGATGCCGCGGGCCGAGCTGGCCGATCTGATCGCGCAGATGACCGAGCAGATGACCCAGGCGGCTCGTGACCTCCAGTTCGAGCTGGCAGCGCGGCTGCGTGATGAGATCGCGGAGTTAAAGAAGGAACTCAGGGGTATGGACGAGGCTGGCGTGCGGTAGGGCAGTAGGCCCGGTATGCAAATGGACCCGTCGTGTCGAGCAGGCCGCGGGTGGTCAGCTGGTGATGTCCTTGCGGACGAAATGCCTGGCGGCCAGCAGCCCGAGCACCGTCGCGTAACACAGCGACACGAACGCGCCGGTGGCCACGTCGGTCCAGTCCACGTCGGTGGCGATCAGATCCAACCACGCCGTCGCGTAGTGGGTGGGCAACACGGCACGGAGGTCGCCGAGGGCGGTGATCTGGTCGAGGATCTGCGACAGGATTGCCGCCAATACCGCGCCACCGACCGCGCCGAGCGGCGCGTCGGTCGACGCGCTCAGCAGCAACGCCAGCCCGGCCACCCAGGTGAGCTGGATGACGATGTAGCACACCGCGAGCAGTAGCGCGATCAGGCTGGCGTCGAACGGGACGGCATCTCCGGTCGGCCGCAGCGCGTCCCCGGCGCCGTACCAGATCAGCCCCACACCGAGCGCCGTGGCCGGTAGCAGCACCAGCGTCAACGTCGACAGCGCGCCCGCCACCAGAGCCTTCTGGCGGAGCAGCCGGTGCCGGGGAGTGGGCGCTGCCAGCAGGTACTTCAAACTCGACCACGAAGCCTCGCTGGCGATCGTGTCCCCGAAGAAAAGCGCAACGACCATCGGGAGCAGGAACGAGATCGAGACGAACAGGGTGAAGATAACGAAGTTGGGGGCGCTGGCCGTGGCCAGGTCCACGATCCCGCCCGCTTCGGCGTCCTCGCTGTCATCACCGAGCTCGAACGCGCCGAGGAGCACGAACGGCAGCACTACCGCCAGCCCCAGGATCAGCAGCGTACGGCGCCTGCTGAGCTGGCGCCGCAGCTCCACTCCGAAGCGCAGCGTGCGCCGGGGACGGTAGCCGACGACGGCGCCCGAGGGTTCGTATCCGGCCCGCTCGCGCTCGGCGGCGTCGGTGAGCTCGACCAGCGCGGCGGGGTCGGTGTGCACATCGTGCTCGCCCCCGCCGTTGTCGGAGCCCCCGGAGTGCTTGCGGATCCTCAACGCGCGTCACCCTCCTCAGCCACCAGTTGCAGGAACGCGTCCTCCAACCGCCGCCGCGGCCCGGCTTGCTCCACCGACACCCCGGCATGCACCAGCGCCGCCACGGCGACGGATCGCGGGATTCCGCCCAGGTTCACGTGCACCTTGCCATCGGCGACCTCTACATCGGACATACCCTCGACGGTGTGCAGCGCCGCTGCTGCGGCATCGGTGTCGTCCACCACGAAGCTGGCCTCACCGCCGGCGGCCACGATCTCGCCAACCGCTCCGTCGGCGACCGCGGTGCCGTGGTGCATCACCACTACGTGGGTGGCGGTCTGCTCGACCTCGGCGAGCAGGTGGCTGGATACCAGTACGGTGCGGCCGGTCGCTGCGTACCGTCGCATCACCTCTCGCATCTGGTGGATCTGCGGTGGGTCGAGGCCGTTGGTCGGTTCGTCCAGCACCAGCAACTCGGGTAGGCCCAGCATCGCCTGGGCGATGGCCAGGCGTTGTCGCATGCCCTGGCTGTAGGTACGCACCTTCCGGTCGATGGCATCGCCCAGCCCGGCGATCTCCATGGCCTCGGTGAGGTGCGCCGAATGCCGTGGCCGCCCGGTGGCCGCCCAGTACAGCTCCAGGTTCTTCCTGCCGGAAGCGTGGGGCAGGAAACCGGGACCTTCCACGAACGCCCCCACGCGGGACAGGACTGGCGCGCCCGGGTACACGCGGTGCCCGAAGATCCGCATCTCCCCTGAGGTCGGGCTCACCAGCCCCATCAGCATACGCAACGTGGTGGTCTTGCCTGCCCCGTTCGGGCCGAGCAGGCCGAGTACCTGGCCTCGCTCCACACGGAACGACAGGTCGGATACCGCGGTCAGGCTTCCCCCGTAGGTCTTGGTCAGGTTGTCGATCCGTAGCGGGACGTCGGCGAGTGCGGGGTCGGGATCCTCGATCCCGCCACGCCGCAGCGCCGCCACCAGGGAGATGACCAGGGCCGCGAGCAGCAGGCCGCCGATGCCCAGCAGTTGCGGGACGGGCAGGCCGGTGTCGGCTTCGGTGCCCGGCACCGAGGGCACCCGCAATGCCGGATCCCCTGCCAGCGAGATCTCGTAGGCCGCGGCTTGCTCCTCGCTCGCGTAGCCGAGATCCGTGGTGGTGACCACCAGCTGCAGCCGGTGGCCCGCTTCCACCGGTCGTACGGTGCCGGGCAGGTTCACCGTGATCTCCACGGGGCTGCCGTCGGCGGGTAGTTCCGGTACCCGGACCGGCGCGACCGCATCGCCAGGGAGCCGCCGTGTGCCGTCCGGAGCGACGTCATAGAGCTTCGCGAACAGCACCGCGTCCTGCTCGTTCCCGCCTACCGCGTCGCCGGTGCCGGCCGCCGCGGCGGCGGCCACCTGAAGGGTGACCGTGGACGAGCCGGTGATCATCAGCTGGTCGTCGAGGGCGTGGGTGGTGAACTGTGCCGTCTGCTCCGGTAGGTCGAGCGCGCCGAGACCGCCCGGGATCAGTTGATTGAGCCCCGGCAAGCCGCTGATCGCGGCGGGCATACCCCCCGGCGGGTAGAGGATCCGCTGCTGCGGCCCGGACAGCGGTACCGCCTCGCGTGGTGTGCTGTCGCCGTGCAGTCCGGGGTAGCTCTCCGCCTCGACGACCCGAACAGACGGGGCGCGGGTGGCTTCGAAGGTGCCCTGCACGTCGTAGCGGAATGCGGGCACCGGATCGTCGCCGCTACCGGTGAGCCGGTACGCGAGCCAGTCGGCGATCGTCTCGCGCAGTTGTGGGCCGGGTGCGCCGCCGTCGTGACCACCCGCGTACCAGATCATCGAGACCTCACCGCCCGCTTGGGTGATCTGCCTGGCATTCGCATCCGCCTGGTTCAGTCCGAACAGCGTGTCCCTTGTGCCCTGGACGAGTAGGGTCGGTGCGGTGATGGCGCCGGTAAGTGCGGCTGGCGAGACTCTGCGGAGCAGCTCCCTGGTCTGCTCGCCCGCGGTCGACGTCGTCGCGACCTCGGTGTAGGCGCGGCATACGGGCGCGGCGAACCGGCCACACGGATCCACCGTGCCGTTCATCTGAGGAAGGCTGGGCCTTGCCTGGTCGGGTACCTCGCTGCCGGACGTGCCCGGTCCGGCGGTGCCGGAGGGGTCGGCGGTGCCGGGGCGCTCGCGCAGGTCGTCGCGGGTATCGCCGGGCTCGGGCGCGTCGGGAAGCGGACCCGCGGTGCCGGTGCCACCCATACCTCCGGAGAAGAGGGTGCCCGCCCAGCCCTGTTTGAAAACGCCCTCCCCGGCGAGCTCGCCACCCGCTGGGGTGTCGGGCACTGAGGTCTCCCCGGGAGTCTCCTCGGGTGCCGCACGGTCCTGTAGCTCGTTCGGCAACAGCGCGTGTTCGAGATCGTTGTAGGTCATTACCGGGGCGATCGCGTCCACGCGGTCGTCGGTGCCAGCCAGCTGCAGGGCCAGCGCGCCGCCGTAGGAGGACCCCGTCACGCCCACGACCGGGTCGCCAGCCGAATCGGTCTGCACGGTGGGCTGCTTCTCGAGGAAGTCGAGCAGGTGTTGCGCGTCGGCTACCTCCCGATCGGGGTCGTTCAGCCAGATCATTCCCCCGCTCTCGCCGAACCCGCGGGCCGTGTAGGTGAGCACGACGAACCCGTGCTCGGCGAGTTCCCGGGCCTGGCCCGCGACGCTGTCCTTGGTGCCACCGAAGCCGTGGGGGAGCAGTACCGCGGGCGCGGGGGTGGATTCGGGCACGTAGAGCGTCACATCCAGCGGGATACTCTCCACAGCGTCCGGTGAGCGGGGAACGTCGACCGTGGCGTCCTGGGTGCGTACGTCGGGGCCGTCGGTCTCCCGCGGCCACAGCGCCACGATCGCGGTCACTGCGACCACCCCGGCCAGCGTGGCCGCGATCACGCGCGGTAGCACCTGGCGAGATCTCGTGGATCGGAGCACGATTATGACCGTATGTGACCCCGCTCCGGTCCAGCCACGCACCCTCGTCGGTGAACGGGCTTCGTGTGCGGATCGTGATCCGCCCGACGATCGCTGGCGCCCCGGGTGAACCGTGTGTCACGATGAACGGGCGTTGCGTGGAGGGGAGTATTCCCCTGCGGCGGTGTCGTCAATACGGACAACGTCGGCCGCTCCGGTTCCGCTGACACCGGCGCGCCGTCGGTCCCGGCATCGCCGGTCCGCACCCACCGCGGACGGAAGAGACCTCTGGTGACGGTGGTCCCGTACTGCTGTGCCAGAGGAGTCGAGTAATGAACGTTCCGCTGTGGGGTTGGCTGCTCACCGTGGGGGTGGTGAGCGCGGTCATCCTGACCGATCTCGTCGTGTCAGTGCGACGCCCGCATACTCCCAGCCTCCGGGAAGCCGCGTGGTGGTCCACGTTCTACGTGGTGGCTGCCGTCGTCTTCGGCGTCGGTGTGTGGGTCGTGTCGGGCCACCAGTACGGCGCGGAGTTCTTCGCGGGCTATGTCACCGAGAAGTCACTGAGCGTCGACAACCTGTTCGTCTTCATGCTGATCATGACGGCGTTCCGGGTTCCCGCTGTCCACCGGCACATGGTGCTCCTGGTGGGTGTCGCGCTCGCGCTGATCCTGCGGGGCGTGTTCATCGCGCTCGGTGCCGCGCTGATCGCGACCTTCTCCTGGATCTTCTTCGTCTTCGGCGCGATCCTCGTCTGGACCGCGTTCAGCATGCTGCGTGGAAAGGAGCGCACCGAGTACCACGAGCCGTGGGTGGTGCGCAAAATCCGCCAGGTCCTGCCGGTGACCGACGACTACGTCGGTAACAAACTGGTCGTCAAGCGTGACGGCAGACGGTGGATCACCCCGATGTTCATCGTCATCCTCGCCATCGGCTGCGCCGACGTGCTGTTCGCCGCCGATTCGATCCCTGCCATCTTCGGCATCACCCAGGAAGCGTACCTGGTGTTCACCGCCAACGCCTTCGCGTTGATGGGCCTGCGGCAGCTGTACTTCCTCGTCGGCGGCCTGGTGGAGCGCCTGGCCTACCTGGCCCACGGCCTGTCGATCATCTTGCTGTTCATCGGCGGCAAGCTGTTCCTGCACGCCTTCCACGAGTACGAGCTGGTACCGGCGTGGCTGGACATCAACACCTGGGTATCGCTCGGCGTCATCGTGCTGATCCTGGCGGTGACCACGCTGGCGAGCCTCGCCGCCAGCAGGCGGTCGGGTGTCCAGCGTGACACCGCCGACGAGCTCACCCGTACATGACGTAGTTCAGCTCGTTGCACACCCGCGCGATCGGCATGTCCAGGCCGGGATGGCTCAGCGGCAGCAGCAGGTCGGGGTCGGAGGGAAGGGCCGACCGCGCGGACGGGTCCCACAGGCAGATCGCCGGGTTGCCGGAATCCATCGACGACGGGTACCAGAGCCCGTCGAGGTCCGGGTAGGCGGCGCGGATCGCGCGTGCCCAGACCTGGGTGATCTTCTTCGGACCGCTGGCGATCTCCTGGGAGGCCCCCATCCGGGTGGGCCACAGACCGGTCAGATCCAGCAGCCGCAGCGTACGCACCGGACGGATCACCGCCACATGCGGCGCCCGCGTTACCCGGTCGACCGTGGACGTGGCCTGGTAGACCTCGGCAATGCCGGTCCGCGCGGACAGCCCGAAGTACAGCACCCCGTTCTCCGGGTCGGTGGTTGGGCCGCCCTCCTCGTCCGGTTGCTGGGGGTCGAAACGGCCATGGGGGAGCGGCCCGGTGTAACGGAACGAATCCCAGGTCTGCCGATGCCTGCCCTCGGCGTTGAAGATCCGGACCAGTCGGGTCGCCGGGTGTACCGCGACGATGTCCTCGTCCATACGCAAGCCGGTGGCCAGCGCTGCGGGCGAAGGTGGCAGTGGAAGACGAGACATGCAGGACCGGCGGGGCTACGCGGCCGTGCCGATCGAGGTGACCAGGTTCGCTACCGACTTCGGGTCACCGTGGGCGAGTAACCACTCACGCGGTGTCACCCGCTGCCCGTTGATCTCGAGGTCCGGTTGCTGGGTGTTCATGAACGCCGCGACCACCATCGGTGGCTGGTCAGGCGGGATGGCGGGGATCACGCTACGCAGGCCGGGCAAAGGGCCGCCTTCGGTGAACTGCCAGGCGGGAAGGTGCCACTCGCTGTCCTTCCAGCCGAACAGCTTCCGCTGGCGTAGCCGGTCCCTGACCTCGGATTGGGTGAGGTCGAGCAGTCGCGCGGCTTCGCTCACCGAATAGGCGGACTTGGTGAAGACCGCGTGCGCCACCACGGACTTCGCGCGCGGGCACGGCTCGTCGTCAGCGTAGGGTGACAGGTCGAGGCCCACCTCGGCGAGTGCTTCCTGCTGCTCGGCCGAGAAGTGCTCCGCAGGCTCGGGGTGCGGCACCGACACCCTGCGTGCCGTGTCCTCCACGAGCCGCAGGAACTCGTCTGCGTCCACCCGGAGCCCGGCCTTCGCCAGAACAGCTTCGAGCGCAACAGTCACCTTTCTAAAGTAGCACGTGCAGCTCGTGCTACGCGGTCGTTGCATTACGCTGGCGCCGGTGCGATTGATCACGATGGGGGGGATGTGCGAGCAGGTTCGAACCGGATCGCGCAGCAGGCCTGCCGTACGCCGCTGCTCGAGGTCGACCCGCTCGGTGCCGAGCTCGGCTGCACCATGCTGGTCAGGGCGCTGGTACGTGCGGGGCGCGGGTTCCGTCGGGCTCGGGGCTGACCGGGACAGCGAAGCCGGGTGCCTACCTGCCGAACAGCTCGGCGGGGAACGCGCCCGCAGCCACGACCCGCTTGCTGAGGTCTTTGCCGATCTCCCGCAGGCGTTGTGTCCGTTCCACCCCGAGGTGGCGCCACGGCCCGGTCGCGGCTTCGTTGGTGGCCGCTTCCACCCGTTCCCGCAGTGCCTGCCCTTCGGAGGTGAGCGCGCCGTCCGCGTCGAGCAAGCCGCGGTCCTGTAACGAGCGCACGGCCGCCGTCCACTGCTCGACCGTCCAGCCACGGCTGGCCTGCGCGCCGGACTCAGTGAAGCCGCGTCCGGTGGCGGTGTGGGTCACCAGGGCGGTGAGCCCGTCCACCCCCGCGGAGACCAGCGCCGCGATGTGGCCGTCGCCGCGGAACTCGCGTAGCAGTGTGATGGCGTGCCACAGCACCAGCAGCGGCTCTTCCGGCCAGTCCAGCTCCGCGTGCGCGGCATACAGCGGGCGCCCCTCCGGAACGCAGCCGCGGGTGGCTTCGCGCGCCAGCTCGGCGGCTTCGGCGACCTCGGCACCGGATGCCGCGTCGCCGAGCAGCCGCTGCAGTGCGGTGCCTGCCGCCCGGAAGCGGGCTTCAAGGATGCTGTCCGGGGAGGCGAGCGACCACGCGCGCGGGATGTGCCTGGCGACGAGTTCCGGGTTGAAGTTGTAGAACGTCGCCGTCACCACCCCAGGGCCCACCGGACCCATGGCTGCCGCCCGGCTGGCGAAGTAGCTCATGCGCCCTGGTCGGAGCCCCGCGGCGGTCAGCTCCTCCTCGGCTTCCGGGGCGAAGTACAGCATCGCGTGAAGCGAGTCGGTGGCGCGGTGCGCGGCGGCGGCGAGTTCGGCGAACTGTCCATGATCCATAGCGAGCATCCTGCGGTATGGGCGCGGCCGGTGGCAATAGCGCCGGTTGCCCTCGGCAGCCACGTCAATCCTCCTCGGTCGGGTCGGTGACTGATCCGACGAACAGCGGCGCCCCGGTCGGCTCGTGGGTCAGCGCGAAGGAGAACGGCCGGTCGGCCCGCACGCTCACCTCGGACGGCGGCGGGGCGGATACGGCCCCGGCGATGCCGGTGACCGCGGCGGCTTCGGTGCCGTTCTCGTCCACCGTGATGGTGGCGCGGTGGATTGCGTCGCTCACCTCGACAGCCTCGCCGATGCCGTCCAGGCCAGCCAGGTCGGTGACCCCGAGCTCCGCGAGTAGCGGGAGCACCTCGACGTCGGAGGCGAAATCCCATCGCGGCATCGCCAGCTCGACCATGGTGGTCCCGGCCTCGGCGAGCTCGCTGAGCAGCTCCCCGGTGATCGGCGGGGCCGTCACGGCGCGGTCCGTGGGCACCACCACCCACATCACCAGCTCGCGTCCCACGTACGGCAACCGCGCGGCATGCCAGCCGTCGCCGGTCGCATACCCCAGTTCCGCGGCCTCACGGTGCATCATGGGAACCTCCGTGGTGTCCCCGTCCGGCAGCTGGAACGGCTCGTGCTCGGTGCGGTGCTCCTCGAACGGCGCTTGCCAGTCGGCCTTCAGGTAGATCGCGTTGGCGAGCACGGTGACGGTCTCGGGGTCGAGTTCCTCGAAGAGCTGCTCGATGCGCTCCTCGGTGTGCTCGGACACCCAGCGGTTGATGATGTCCACGGCCTCGCCCGAGGGGAAATCGACGGCCCGGGCGCCCGCCCCGTAGTGCTGGGCCAGCGCGCGCAGGAACGGTTCGCCGACCTCGAAGCCCTGCTGCACGAACAGGCCGTTGGCGATGCTGACGATCGGGTCCTCCGGCGGTTCGTCGGGGTCCCGTGTCGCCCCAACCTGCTCCCGTGGTGGTGGTTCGCCGGTGTTCAGGATCTCGGCGCTGAGCGCGTTGTAGGCCTCGTGCACGCCCTCTGGGAACCCGAAGACGTCGTCGAGCTGCGCGGCCGTGTCGCCGGTCGCTCCTGCCCGCAGCATGGCGAACGCGTAACCGAGGCTGATCGGTGAGTACACCGTGTTCGGTTGCGCCTCGGTGTCCTGCCGCGACGCCAGTGCCTCGGTGTAGTCGCCGGTGAACGAACGCAGCCCGGCGACCGCTGCTTCCACCGGTGCGTCCTCGGCCGGGCTGAGGCGGTCGGCATCGGAGACGAGCTGTCCACCCCCACCTGTCGGGTTGGTGTCGTCGTCCGGGCCGCCGGTCGCGCAGGCTCCGGTCGCCATGATCAACATCAGGGTCAGCAGCATGCTCAGCGTCCGCGGGGTCGTCATCGTCACCTCCGGCTCACAGGTTCTTGTCCTGCCACGCGCCGCACCACCGCCGGGTTGCCCCGGCGGTGGTGCGGCGGCGTGTCGGTGGCCGTGGCGGGCGTGTGTCGACCCGTGGGATCTCAACGCACGAACTCGCGCACCTCCTCGGACACCGAGTCATCGGTGAGGAAGCTCAGATGTCCCGTGCACCAGGCGCGATGGTTCTCCGCCCCGTCGAGCACCGTGCTCCGTGCGGGCACGATGATGCCGTCGCACCGCGACCACCAGGTGCCGTAGTCGGCAGAGCCCGGCGTGGGGTCACCCGCGTTGAGCTCGGACAGGAAGTCGGATCCGGGCTGCATGTCCCGGCACGACTGGTGCGCCAGCGAACACCACGACGCGACGTAGGTGCCGTTGTTCGGGCCAGCCAGCGAGACCCAGGTCGATACGGTCTCGTCACCGTCGAGGAACTTCATGTACCAGCGCGTGCTCAACCCGCCCATGGAATGGGTGACCACGTCCACCTGGTCGGCGCCGGTACGGTCCAGGTGCTCGTCGACGACCTCGGCGAACTCGTGCGCTGTGGTCTCGTTCGACTGTGTCGTGTCGTAGTCCCAGGCGTAGAGGTACTCGTCCGGGTAGCCGTCGCCGCGGAAGTCGGCCATCATGCTCGACCAGTTCCAGCTCGATCCCTGGTAACCGTGCACGAAGATGACAGGGTTGCGGTGCTGGTCCTGCACTTCCACCTCCGTGCCCTCGGTTCCCGCCGCCGCGGCGGCGGGAACCGAGGGCACCAGCACCAGTGCCAGGCACAGTGCCGCGGCCCTGAGGCTGAAACCTCGATGTTTGCTACGGAACGTGCTGCGATCGGGACGGCGCATGACATCTCCTCTGCGCGAACTCGGTTGCCACGTGCCTCCGTCGAGCGGCGGCACGCGGCGTGACTGACTGTGCGCACAAGGATCAGGCCATGAGGGCACCGGCGTCTCTCCGTCATCTCCCCAAAGTTGCTGCGCGGGCGGCTGTGAAGCGTCACAATGCAAGGTCATGGATCCTGAAGCCGGCCTGCGTACCGTGCTCGCGAGGGTGCGGGAAGAGGTGGGTGAGCTCAGTGGTGACGTCGTGGCCTGCATCGTGCGGGAGGTCCCTCGGCTCCGCTCGCTTCCGGAGGGTGTACTGCATGACGAGGTGAGGCGCTCGGTCGCGGACAGCGTGTCCATGGTCCTTGGGTCCCTCGTGGACGGTCGCGAGGTGGACTCCGATCTCCTTGCCGAACCGATGCGAACGATGATGGCCAGGGTATCGGTCCGACCATCCTTTGCAGACATACTTGACGGTTACCTTATTGGGGCAAGGGAAACCTGGCGCAGGATCGTCTCGTACTGTGGCAGCGAGCATGCGCCTTGGCTGGTGGCGCTCGTGGATCCGCTCGCTCGCCAGAACCGGCGACTGTTCGTGGCTGTGGCGCAGGCCTATCTCGACGAGCAACACAGGGCACACGGGGAAGCCGGCGAGGCGCGTCGCGAGCTGACCGCGGCCCTGCTCGCCGGGGAGCCGGTGACGGATCTGGAGCAGCGCGCCGGTGTCACCGCTGCCGATTCGTACGCAATCCTGAGCTGGCGCGCGGAGGGTGCGAGCGGGACCGTCGGCGACGCGGCCGCCCAGCTGCTCCGGCGCAGGCGAGTGCGGGCCGCGCTCGAAGAGCGGTTCCGTGCCACCGTGCTCAGCGTGCTCGGCGAACGGGACGGTACGGCGTTGATCCCGGCGATGGGTGATGAGGGGGCGGAGCGCACCTCGGCGATGCGAGCTTTCGTCACCGAGGTCAGCGAGATCACCGGCACAACGGTCACCGCGGCGGCCAGCCTCGCGGGCACGCGCCAGGCCGTGCCTTCGGCAGTGGACGAGGCAAGAGAAGTGCTGGACGTGGTGGGGCGGCTCGGGCGGGAACCGGGCGTCTACAAGCTGGACGACGTCCTGCTCGAGGTGCAGGTGGCTCGTCCCGGTGTTGCCCGTGACCGGCTCGCTCGGAGGTTGGATCCGCTGTGCGAGCGACCCGAACTGCTCGGCACGCTCCGCACGTTGTTCGACGCCAAGCTCAACCGCAGGCGTGCTGCGCGCGCCCTCCACGTGCACCCGAACACGTTGGACTATCGGCTGCAACGCGTGGCGGAGTTCGTGGGGCTCGACCCGGGCGATCCCGACGAGCTGCGGGTGCTCGCGACCGCCCTGATCGCCTATGACCTGGAACGCGGTGAGTGTTGATCACCGCTCGCGGTTGCCGGTGTGAGACCAGGTGCTTACCAGCCCCGCTCGCGCCACTCGCCGAGCTTGCCGCGCTCGGCGCCGAGGGTGGAGTCGTCGCCGTGGCCGGGATAGAACCATGTGTCGTCGGGAAGCTGCGCGAACACCCGCTCCTCGACGTCGTTGATCAGCGAGGTGAAGTCCTCGGCCGAGGTGGTCTTGCCGACGCCGCCAGGGAAGAGGCTGTCGCCGGTGAACAGGTGGGGATGCCCGGCGGGGTCCCGGTAGAGCAGCGCGATCGACCCCGGGGTGTGCCCGCGCAGGTGGATCACCTCGAGCCGGCACTCGCCGACGGAGATGGTGTCGCCGTGCTCCAGCAGGACGTCGGGGGGCACCGGGAGCTCGGGCGCGTCGAGCGGGTGGGCGGCCGTCTCACAGCCGTAGGCACCCGCGATCGCGCCGAGAGCCTGCCAGTGATCACCGTGCCGGTGGGTGGTGACGATCGTGCGGAGGTTCGCTCGCGCGCCGTCATAGCCGATCAGATCGGAGATGCGATCGGGGTCGTTGGCAGCGTCGATCAGCAGCGCCTCACCGGTACTCTTGCAGGTCAGTAGGTAGGTGTTGTTGTCCATCGGACCGACGGAGAGCTTGCAGACGGTCAGCGCATCCAGGGTCCTGCGCGCGGCGTCTCCGCCGGGCTCGGTGTGTCCGGTGTACTCGTCGGTGATCCTCACAACAGTCAGCCTAGTCCCCCCGGAACGGGACGTGGCGGGAGGTGGGAACGCCGTGGGGACGTCGCGGTGTCGGGGTGGGCTCCTAACATGGAGGAGGCCGCTTCGTGTCGATGGATCCGGCCGGCAATCAGCGAGTGAAGGGACCTGGAGTGTCCGACCATCTTGTGGTTCGTGGTGCCCGCGAACACAACCTCGACAGCGTCGATGTCGACCTGCCAAGGGACAGCCTGATCGTGTTCACCGGGCTGTCCGGCTCCGGTAAGTCGAGCCTGGCGTTCGACACCGTCTTCGCCGAGGGGCAGCGCCGCTACGTCGAGTCGTTGTCGGCCTACGCCAGGCAGTTTCTCGGCCAGATGGACAAGCCGGATGTCGACTTCATCGAGGGCCTGTCGCCCGCGGTGTCGATCGATCAGAAGTCCACCTCGCGCAACCCCCGGTCGACCGTCGGCACCATCACCGAGATCTACGACTACCTGCGGCTGCTGTTCGCCAGGGCGGGCGAGCCGCACTGCCCGCAGTGCGGTGAGCCGATCAGCAAGCAGACCCCGCAGCAGATCGTCGATCAGGTCCTCGACATGGAGCAAGGTACTCGCTTCCAGGTGCTCGCTCCGGTGGTACGCGGCCGCAAGGGCGAGTACGTCGATCTGTTCGCAAACCTCCAGCAGCAAGGCTTCTCGCGGGTGCACGTCGATGGTGCGGTGCACCCGCTGACCAACCCGCCGAAGCTGAAGAAGCAGGAGAAGCACGATATCGGCGTGGTGATCGACCGCCTTGTCGTGAAGGCGAGTGCCAAGCAGCGGCTGACCGACTCGATCGAAACGGCGCTGGGATTGGCAGGCGGGCTCGTCGAGCTGGAGTTCGTGGACCTGCCGGAGCACGACCCGCATCGGGTCCGGGGCTTCTCCGAGCACCTGGCCTGCCCCAACGGTCATCCGCTTGCGGTCGAGGACCTGGAACCGCGTTCGTTCTCGTTCAACTCGCCGTACGGCGCCTGCCCCGATTGCACCGGGATCGGCACCCGTAAAGAAGTCGATCCCGAGCTGGTGGTGCCCGACGATCAGCTCTCCGTGGCCGAGGGGGCGATCGCGCCGTGGGCGAGCGGGCACAGCGCCGAGTACTTCCAGCGGCTGCTGACCTCGCTGGCCGAGACGATGGGTTTCCGCACCGACACCCCGTGGCGCTCGCTGCCAGGCAAGGTGCAGAAGGCGATCTTGCACGGCGTGGACGAGCAGGTGCACGTCAGTTACCGCAATCGGTACGGGCGCAGGCGCTCGTACTACGCCACCTTCGAGGGAGTCATCTCGTTCCTCGAACGCCGCCGCGAGCAGACAGAGTCCGATTTCATGCGGGAGCGTTACGAGGGCTACATGCGCGAGGTGCCCTGCCCCGCTTGCCAAGGGGCCAGACTCAAGCCGGAGATCCTGGCGGTCACCCTGCGCAACAGTAGCCAGGGAGCCCGCTCCATTGCCGAGGTGTGCGCGCTGTCGGTGTCGGAGGCCGCCGAGTTCCTCGACGATCTGGTGCTCGACGAGCGGCAGGCGATGATCGCCGCCGCGGTGTTGAAGGAGATCCGCGCCCGGCTGCGGTTCCTGCTGGATGTGGGGCTGGATTACCTGTCGCTGGACCGGCCGGCAGGCACACTCTCCGGTGGCGAGGCGCAGCGGATCCGGTTGGCGACCCAGATCGGTTCCGGACTCGTCGGCGTGCTGTACGTGCTCGACGAGCCGTCCATCGGGTTGCACCAGCGCGACAACCACCGGCTCATCGGGACGCTGACCCGATTGCGCAGCCTCGGTAACACGCTGATCGTCGTCGAGCACGACGAGGACACCATCCGGTCGAGTGACTGGGTGGTCGATATCGGGCCAGGCGCGGGTGAGCACGGTGGCAAGATCGTCCATAGTGGACCTTACGAGGATCTGCTGACCAACATGGACTCGCTGACCGGCGACTACCTCGCGGGCCGCAAGGAGATCCCGCTTCCGGCTTCCCGGCGGCCGCGGGATCGCAAGCGGCAGGTCACGGTCGTCGGCGCCAGGGAGAATAACCTGCGTTCCCTCGACGTATCGTTCCCGCTGGGCTGCCTGATCACGGTGACCGGTGTGTCGGGCTCCGGGAAGTCGACGCTGGTCAACGACATCCTGGCGCGGGTGTTGCAGAACAAGCTGAACGGTGCACGGCAGGTGCCAGGCAGGCACACCCGGGTGCGTGGGCTGACCCATGTCGACAAGATGGTGCAGGTCGACCAGTCGCCGATCGGGCGGACACCGCGCTCCAACCCGGCCACCTACACCGGGGTATGGGATCACGTCAGGAAGCTGTTCGCCGCTACGACCGAGGCCAAGGTTCGTGGCTACCAGCCGGGCCGGTTCTCGTTCAACGTCAAGGGCGGGCGCTGTGAGGCGTGCGCGGGCGACGGCACGATCAAGATCGAGATGAACTTCCTGCCGGACGTGTACGTGCCCTGCGAGGTCTGCAAGGGTGCTCGGTACAACCGCGAGACACTAGAGGTGCACTACAAGGGCAAGACCGTGGCCGAGGTGCTGGACATGCCGATCGAGGAGGCCGCGGAGTTCTTCGAGCCCATCAAGGCGGTACACCGGCACCTGAAGACGCTGGTCGACGTGGGGCTGGGCTACGTCCGGCTCGGCCAGCCGGCCCCCACGCTGTCCGGTGGCGAGGCGCAACGGGTCAAGCTGGCCGCCGAGCTGCAGAAACGGTCCACCGGTAAAACCATGTACGTGCTCGACGAGCCCACGACGGGGTTGCACTTCGAGGACATCCGCAAGCTGCTCGGCGTGATCAACGGACTGGTGGACAAGGGCAACACGGTGATCGTGATCGAGCACAACATGGATGTCATCAAGACGTCCGACTGGATCATCGACATGGGCCCCGAGGGCGGCTCGGGAGGCGGAACCGTCGTCGCGGAGGGCACGCCGGAGGAGGTCGCGGCGATCGACGCCAGCTACACCGGCCGGTTCCTGCGCCCGATCCTCGAGCACCGCGACTGATCGCCGACATAGGCGCGCCGCGCGGGGCTCGTTATCCTGGCACGTGTTTCGTCGCTACCGGTTCCGCAACACCTGGTCACTCGCTGCGCCCGCGCGGGAGGTGTTCGGTGCGCTGGCCGACCTCGCCTCCTACCCGCGATGGTGGCGCGACGTGCGCACCGTGCGGCAGCTCGACGAGGACACCGCGCAGGTCACCTGCCGTTCGGTGCTGCCGTACTCGCTCGATCTGTGGTTGCGCCGCGCCGAGGAGGACAACCGCGCGGGGCGTCTGCGCGTCGATCTCACCGGGGACCTCGAGGGGTACTGCGGTTGCCTGGTGACCGGCAACGGCCACCGATCACAGGTGGTGGTCTACCAGGAGGTCGAGCTCCGCAAGCCGCAGCTGCGCCGCGTTGAGCCTTGGCTCGGGCCGCTGTACCGGGCCAATCACGCGGCCATGATGTGGCGGGGCAGGCGTGGGCTACTCCACTACCTCACCGCTCCTCGGAAGCCGGGCGCGTGACGACCGGGCCGGTGAGCTTCTCGCCGGGTCCCTGTCCGGGTGGATCGGGGATGGCCGATGCCTCGCGGAAGGCGCGCTGCATCGACTGGAGCCCATCGCGCAAGGGGCCCGCGTGCGCGCCGAGGTACTCCGCCGACGAGGTCACCAGACCGGCCAGCGCAGTGATCAGCCGCCTGGCCTCGTCGAGGTCACGACGCGGGCTGTTATCCGGGTCGGGATCGGCGAGGCCGAGCCGTTCGGCCGAGGCGGAAAGCAGCATCAGCGCGGCGCGACTGATGACCTCGACGCTCGGTATGTCTGCCAGATCACGATCCGGCGGATTCTGCCATTCGGGGGAAGTCGGCGATTGTTTCCGGGACTGTTCGGGATCGCTGCCTACCACATCTGATACCCTTCCATGCGCGACCAACTCCCGAAGCATCGGGGGTGAGCAAGTGGAGCCCCGCTCCCACCCGAGTCGCCGATCGCGGCGGCCGGGTCCGGTCACACGAGTTCCTCGGGAACTCGTGAAGCCATCCGGGCGTTGGCCTGGATGGTGATCGGTTCATGGGCCCCACCTGCCGCCGGGCGGTAGTGGGGCCTTTAGTAGTTGGGGCCCTGGGAGAAGCATAGGCAGGCACACCCGTGCTGGCACAGCAGAGAATATTCGGACCAAGGAGGCCTCATCAGCTCTGACGCGCGTATCAACGAGCGCATTCGCGTTCCCGAAGTCCGCCTTGTCGGACCCAACGGCGAGCAGGTCGGCATCGTCCGTATCGAGGACGCGCTTCGGCTCGCCGAGGAGGCGGACCTCGACCTCGTCGAGGTCGCTCCCCAGGCGCGGCCACCGGTGGCCAAGCTCATGGACTACGGCAAGTACAAGTACGAGAGTGCGCAGAAGGCCCGTGAGTCGCGCCGCAACCAGCAGATGACCGTGATCAAGGAGCAGAAGCTCCGGCCCAAGATCGACCCGCACGATTACGAGACGAAGAAGGGACATGTGTCCCGCTTCCTCAATCAGGGCAACAAGGTCAAGGTCACGATCATGTTCCGTGGTCGGGAGCAGTCACGGCCGGAGCTCGGCTTCCGGCTCCTGGAGCGGCTTGCCGACGACGTGGCCGACATCGGGTTCGTGGAATCACAGCCGAAGCAGGACGGTCGCAACATGATCATGGTGCTTGCGCCGCACAAGAATGCCAAGGCCAAGAGCAAGGCCAACAAGAACGACGCCAAGTCGTAGGCCGAGAGGCAGCTGACGAGCGGTCAGCGGGCGGTGGGCACATGCTGCCGCCGGTACGGGTGCGAGCATGGCATGCTCGCGACAACCACAGCTGGCACCGCCTGGTGCGCGTGCTGGACCCGCGCGTGTTCGTAGCGGCTAGCCGCGCGCGAGCGGTGCCGGATGAGGGAAATGAGGAAGAGATGCCGAAGCAGAAGACCCACAGTGGCACCAAGAAGCGGATCAAGGTCACCGGCAGCGGGAGGCTTCGCCGTCAGATGGCGGGGCGCCGCCACCTGATGGAGAAGAAGTCGAGCAAGCTGTCGCGGCGCCTGGAGGGCACCACCGACGTCTCCCGCAGGGACACCCGGGCCATCCGGCGGCTGCTGCGCCGCTGAAGCCGCATCGACAGCAACGACCGGAACCGAACCGCCGGGGCGGAAACCGCCCCCCGACCGACAGGATGGATTCGTGGCACGCGTCAAGCGGGCAGTGAACGCCCAGAAGAAGCGTCGCGCAACACTCGAGCGGGCCAAGGGTTACCGCGGTCAGCGTTCGCGACTGTATCGCAAGGCGAAGGAGCAGACGCTCCACTCGTTCAACTACGCCTACCGTGACCGCAGGGCGCGTAAGGGTGACTTCCGGAAGTTGTGGATCACCCGGATCAACGCCGCGGCCAGGCAGCACGGCATCACCTACAACCGGCTGATCCAGGGGCTGAAGGCCGCGGACGTCGAGGTGGACCGGAAGAACCTCGCCGACCTCGCGGTCCGGGACGACGCGGCGTTCGGCGCGCTGGTCGAGGTCGCCAAGCAGCACTCGGGCGCGCAGGACGCCAAGAAACCCGCCTGAGCCCGCCGGTGTCCACCGATCGGCGACCCGAGGTGCTGACGCACAAGACACCTCGGGTCGCTGCGGCCCGGCGGCTGATGACCAGGGCAGGCAGGCGGGAGGTAGGCGCCTTTCTCGCCGAAGGAGTCCAGCCGGTGCGGGAGGCTTTGCGGGCAGCGGAACGAGTACGCGAGATTTTCGCCACCGCCACGGCCGCCGAACGTCACCCGGAGCTGCTCCGCAGCGCGGCCGAGCAGGGGGTCACCGTCTCCCGGATCACCGACCGTGCCGGTGAGCTGCTCTCGGAGACCGTCACCCCGCAGGGCGTGGTGGCGGTGTGCGACACCGTCGAGGTCCCGCTGTACCGGGCATTGCCCGGCTCGGCCCGGCTGGTCGCGGTGCTGGCGGGTACGTCCGATCCCGGTAACGCCGGTACGGTGATCCGCACTGCCGACGCGGCCGGTGCCGATGCCGTGGTGCTGACGGGGGATACAGTGGACGTGCACAACGGCAAGTGTGTCCGGGCTTCGACGGGTAGCGTGTTCCACATCACCGTCGCGCGCGCCGCCGGGGTGAGCGAGGCCGCTGAGGCGTGTCGCCGCGTCGGGCTGCGGGTCATCGCCGCCGACGGTGCCGCTTCGACCGACCTGCGTACGTTGCAGCGTGACGGCACGCTCGCCGAGCCGGTGGCGTGGGTGTTCGGCAACGAAGCACACGGCCTCGACAGCGCGGCCCTTGCCGCCGCCGACACCGCCGCACGCGTCCCGATCTACGGCGGGGCGGAAAGCCTGAACCTCGCGAGTGCCGCCGCGGTCTGCCTGTACGCGAGCGCGATGGCCGCGCCGCCGTCTCGGTAAGGCACGGCCGGACGGGGAGGGCCGGTCGGTCAGACCCACGGACGATGCGGCACTATCTGGGGTAGTTGCGCAGCAGTGTCAAGGAGTGGTGAGCCAGGGCGATGCCAGGATCAGACGAGACACAGGGCGGCGAGCCGGGGTCGGTACTCGCCGAGGAGACCCTCACCGCCGCCGTGGACAGCGCCGCCGCGGATTTCGCCGGAGCGTCGGACCTGGACGAGCTGGCGGCGGTCAAGCCTGACCACTTGGGGGAGCAGTCTCCGGTGCTGCAGGCAAGGAGGCGGATCGGCGCGCTTCCCAAGGAGGAGCGGGCCGAGGCGGGTCAGCGGGTGAACGCGGCTCGGGAAGCGATCCAGGCCGCTTTCGACACGCGGCACGCGGAGTTGACCGCTGAGCGGGAGCAGCGGGTGCTGCGCGAGGAAGCGGTGGACGTCACGCTGCCATGGGACCGGGTGCCGCGCGGCGCGCGGCACCCGGTGATCACCCTCGCCGAGCGCATCAGCGACGTGTTCGTCGGCATGGGCTACGAGGTCGCCGAAGGTCCCGAGTTGGAGGCGGAGTGGTTCAACTTCGACGCGCTCAACTTCGGTAAGGACCACCCGGCCCGCCTGATGCAGGACACGTTCTACGTGGCACCCGAAGGCTCCCGGCTGGTGATGCGGACCCACACCTCGCCGGTGCAGGTGCGGACCATGCTGCACCGCGCACCGCCGGTGTATGTGGTGTGCCCCGGCAGGACCTACCGCACCGACGAGCTGGACGCCACCCACACCCCGGTGTTCCACCAGATCGAAGGTCTCGCGGTGGACGAGGGCATCACTATGGCGCACCTGAAGGGGACGTTGGACGCATTCGCGCGGGCGATGTTCGGCGAGAACGCGGTCACCCGGCTGCGCCCCGACTTCTTCCCGTTCACCGAACCGTCGGCCGAGGTCGACGTGTGGTTCGCCGAGCGCAAGGGCGGCGCGGGTTGGGTCGAGTGGGGTGGCTGCGGCATGGTCGATCCCAACGTGCTGCGCGCGTGCGGGATCGATCCCGAGGTGTACTCCGGGTTCGCGTTCGGGATGGGGCTGGAACGGACGCTGCAGTTCCGCAACGGCCTCCCGGATATGCGTGACATGGTCGAGGGTGACGTGCGGTTCACCCTCCCCTTCGGAACGGAGGCGTGAGTGCGACTTCCTGCGAGCTGGCTGACCGAGCATCTCGCGCTGGGCGAGGGTGTGACCCAGCAGCAGCTGGCCGACGCGTTGATCGGGGTCGGGATCGAGGTCGAGGAGGTGCACTCCCTCGACGCAGTGACCGGCCCGCTCGTGGTCGGCATGGTGATCGAAGTCACCGAGTTGACCGGTTTCAACAAGCCGATCCGGTACTGCCGCGTCGACGTGGGGGAAACCGCTGCGGAGACCACCACCGGGCTGGGTTTCGAGGTCACCGAGCGCAACTTCGCCGACCAGCAGTACACCCGCGGTATCGTGGCGGGGGCCACTAACTTCGCCGAGGGTGATCTCGTGGTGGTCGCGTTGCCTGGGGCGGTATTGCCGGGTGGCTTCGCCATCTCGGAACGCGAGACCTACGGACACCGCAGCGAGGGCATGATGTGCTCGGTGCGTGAGCTCGGGCTCGGCGAGGACCACAGCGGTATCCTCGTGCTCGATCCGGGAAGCGCGCTCCCCGGCGACGACGCCCGCTCCGTGCTTGGGCTCGAGGATGCGGTGTTCGAGGTCGAGCCCACGCCCGACAAGGGGCACGCGATGTCGGTTCGCGGGTTGGCGCGGGAGCTGTCCTGCGCGTTCGACGCGCCGTTCGGTGACCCTGCGCAGCGCGAGCTGGAACCCGCCGACGGCCACGCCTGGCCGGTGCGGATCGAGGATCCCAACGGATGTAGCCGCTTCACGATTCGTCGTGTGTCCGGTCTGGACCCGAACGCGCCGTCGCCGTGGTGGTTGCGTCGCAGGCTGCTGCTTGCGGGCATCCGGTCGATCTCGCTGGCGGTGGATGTCACCAACTACGTGATGCTCGAGCTCGGTCAGCCGCTGCACGCCTTCGACACGGAGCAGGTGAGCGGTGGTCTTGTGGTGCGCCGCGCCAAGGATGGGGAGTCGCTGGTCACCCTGGACGGGGAGAACCGCGAGCTGGACCCGGACGACGTCGTGATCGCAGACGACAGCGGGGTGATCTCGCTGGCGGGCACTATGGGTGGTGCGAGCACCGAGATCGGTGCCGGTAGCACGGATGTGCTGCTGGAGGCGGCCCACTGGGATCCGGCGTCGATCAGCCGGACAGCCCGCAGGCACAAGCTGTACTCGGAAGCGGCGAAGCGGTTCGAGCGGTTCACCGATCCCGCGGTCCCGCCTGTCGCCGTGGAGCTCGCGGCCGAGCTGTTAAGACGATACGGCGGCGGCACCGTCGAGGCTGGACGGACCGACGAAGGTGATGTACCCGCCATGCCGCCGGTGTCGATGCCGATTGACCTGCCGGATCGCACCGCGGGGGTACGCTACGCGCGCGGGGTGACGGCGCGCAGACTGACGCAGATCGGGTGCAAGGTCAGTATCAGTACCGGGGACGACGGTACGGCCATGGTGACCGCTGAGCCGCCGTCGTGGCGCGGGGACCTCACCCGGCCCGCGGACTTGGTCGAGGAGGTGCTGCGGCTGGAAGGCTACGACAGCATCCCTTCCACGTTGCCGCCTGCCCCGGCGGGAAGCGGGTTGAGCGAAGCGCAGCGGCGGCGTCGGAGTGTCGCGCGGGCGCTCGCCGAGGCGGGGTACGTCGAGGTGGTGCCGTTCCCGTTCGTCGCGCGTACCGTCTGGGACGACTTCGGGCTCGCCGAGGACGACCCGCGCAGGAACACCGTGTCGGTGCTGAATCCTCTGGAGTCCGATAAGGACCAGTTGGCGACCACGCTGCTGCCCGGGCTGCTGGATGCGGCGAAACGGAACGTCTCACGTGGCTTCCGCGACCTGTCACTGTTCCACCTCGGACGCGTCGTGGCACCGACGAAGCGGGTCGACGCCGCCCCGGATCCGGCCGTGGACCGGCGGCCGAGCGACGAGGAGGTGGCCGAGCTGGAGGCCGCGGTGCCGGACCAGCCGGTCCACATCGCCGCCGTGCTCACCGGTCAGCGTCGTCGTGCCGGGTGGTGGGGCGCAGGCGAGGCCGCAGGCTGGAGTGACGCGGTTGAGGCGGCGCGTACTGTCGCGGCGGCGGCCGGGGCTGAGCTCGACGTGCGTGCCGCGGCGACGATGCCTTGGCATCCGGGGCGGTGCGCGGCGCTGCTGGTCGAGGGCATCACCGTCGGCCACGCGGGCGAGCTGCACCCCACCGTGGTCGAGAGGCTGGGACTGCCGAAGCGCGCCGTGGCGATGGAGCTGGACCTGGACGCGATCCCGATCCGCCACCGTAGGCCCGCCCCGGTGATCTCGCCGTACCCGCCGGTGCTGCTGGACGTGGCGCTGGTTGTCGACGCCGCAGTGCCCGCCGCCGACCTGGCGGAGTCGCTGCGCGCCGGTGGCGGCGAGCTGCTAGAGGACATACGCCTGTTCGATGTCTACACCGGACAGCAGGTCGGCGAGGGCAACCGCTCGCTCGCGTACAAGCTCCGGTTCCGCGCCCCGGACCGCACATTGACGGTGGAGGAAGCCACTTCCGCCCGCGACGCAGCCGTCGCCGAAGCAGCCACTCGGCTCGGTGCCACGCTGCGCGGGTGAGCAGTGGGGCTGAACGTGACGTTCTGTGCCCTAGAAGGAACGAATGCCACGTTCGGCTCCGGCCGGGGTCGTCCACAAGGGCGCTAGGTGTCCACACCGGCGGAGTACCGGGCTAGCCGCCCAGGGGTGGTCGGCGCGATGCTGCGGGTGTGCCTCGACGAAAGCCAGTCGATTGGGATGCAGTCTCGGTCGCCGCGCAGCACCGGATTCTCACGCGGCGGGAGTTACACGCCCTCGGCGTGACCCAGAAGATGATCTGGCGGCGCACCTGTACGGGAGGGCCGTGGCGCCTGTTGCTTCCCGGTGTGGTGATGTTGTGCAACGGCACACCGACGTGGATGCAGCGTATCCACGGCGCGTTGCGCTACGCCGGGGCGGGAGCTGTGGTCAGCGGCGCGACGGCGTCGTACCTGCACGGCTTGCGGCAGGTTGATGCCGAGCAGCAGGTGCACCTGCTGGTTCCGGAGCGCAGCCAGCCGAACTCCTGCGGGTTCGTACTGGTCGAGCGGACCACGAGGATGCCGCGCAGTCTCGATCGTCAGGGGTTTCCTACGGCCGAGGTCACCAGGGCGGTGCTGGATGCCGCGCGGCGGCTGCGCGATACCTCCGCGGTGACGGCGCTGCTGGCCGAGGCGGTACAGGTCGGGCTGACCACACCGGAACGTCTGTCTGTCGAGCTGGAGGCAGGCTCCATTCGTGGCTCGGCACGACCACGGTCGGCGCTGCGGAGCATCAGCCGTGGTGCCCGGTCGGTTCCGGAGGCCGACGCCATGCGGCTGGCGGTACGGGCGCAGCTGCCCCCACCGCGATGGAACGTCCGGCTCCGGCTCACTACCTGCGGCCGCATCGTCGTGCCGGACGCATGGTTCGACGACGTCGGGTTGGCGTGGGAGATCGATTCGTACCAATGGCACCTGAGCCCGGCCGGGTACGCGCGCACGGTGGAGCGACACTCCTCGATGACTGCCGCAGGCATCGTCGTGCTGCACACGTTGCCCGCGCGCCTGCGCAGCCACCCCGCCGCCGTCGTCGCCGAACTGCGCGCGGCGTACGAGCAGACCGCCCAGCGTCCTCGCCCGGACGTGATCGTCGACCCGGCCTGAGTGCGCCGGTCCCGTCGAGGGGGAGGGAGAGCTGAACGTGGCTTTCGTGCCGTCTACGGCGCTGAACGTCACGTTCAGCCCCACACCGCCCGGGGATCAGCGCAGCGGCTTGCCGTACCAGCGGTCGGCTTGGGTCGAGCCGTTGTAGTCGGCGATCTCGGTGTAACCGTGTGCGGTGTACAGCGTGCGGGCTTCGGTGAGATCGCTGCGGGTATCCAGCACGACGCGCTGGGCGCCGAGCGTGCGCGCGTGCCGCTCGGCGGCATCGAGCAAGGCCTGCCCGAGACCGCGCCGCCGGTGCGATTGGCGCACGAACATGCGCTTGATCTCGCAGGTCTCGGCATCCAGGAGGCGGACGCCGATGCAGCCTGCCGGAGTATCCGAGGCATATGCCACCAGCAACGCGCCACGGGGCGGCGCCAGGTCGCGGCCGGGCTGCTCGGCGACCGATTCGGCGAGTTCCTGCTCGGACGGGACGCGGTGCAGTTCACGAGCCATGATCTCACCGACGTACTCGCGCAGCAGGCCCATCGCCTCGGGACTGCTCGGCTCGACTGGCTGGATGGCATAGGCGGTCTCGTTCCGGCTCACGTAGTGAGCATGACAGGCCTGTCGAGGCGTTTTCGCGCCACCGACGCGCGACGCCCTCGCTCACCGTGGAGCTGAACGTGTGGCGTCCGGCCCCACCCCCAGTTTGAGTGAAGTTGCATGGTGATGCATACTTATTCGTATGACGGTACAGGTGGCTGTGGCCGGTGCGAGCGGGTACGCGGGAGGCGAGCTCCTGCGGCTGCTGCTGGCACACCCTGCGGTGGAGATCGGCGCGCTGACGGCGGGGGGCAACGCGGGCACGTTGCTCGGTGAGCACCACCCGCAGCTGATCCCGCTCGCCGAACGACGCCTCCAGGAGACCGAGTCCGGGGTGCTCGCAGGCCACGACGTGGTGTTCCTGGCGTTGCCGCACGGGCATTCGGCGGAGCTTGCCGCACAGCTCGATGACGGCACCGTCGTCATCGACCTCGGCGCCGACCACCGGCTGACCGACCCCGAGGCCTGGCAGCGGTGGTACGGCGGTGAGCACGGCGGTGCCTGGCCGTACGGCCTTCCCGAGCTGCCGCTGGCTGGCGGCTCACGGCAGCGCGAGCAGCTCCGCGGCGCGGGACGCATCGCCGTTCCCGGCTGTTACCCCACGGGCGGCTCGCTGGCGCTGGCTCCCGCACTCGGTGCGGGTCTGGTCGAACCCGAGGCCACACTGGTGTCGGTCACCGGCACTTCGGGCGCGGGCAAGAGCCTCAAGCCTCACCTGCTGGCAGCGGAGGTGATGGGCTCGGTGAGCGCCTACGGTGTCGGCGGCGCCCACCGGCATACCCCGGAGCTGATCCAGAACTTCGGCGCCGCGGCGGGCACGAGCGTGCGCGTGTCGTTCACCCCCGTGCTCGCGCCGATGCCGCGCGGCATCCTGACCACCGCCACAGCTGCGGTGCGGGAGGGCGTCGACGCCGTGAGCGCGCGAGCGGTGTTCGAGAAGGCCTACCGCGACGAGCCCTACGTGCACCTGCTCCCGGAGGGAACGTGGCCGGCCACGGCATCGACGCTGGGCTCGAACCATGTGCTGCTCCAGGTCACAGTGGATCTCGACGCCGGGACGCTCGTGGCGGTTTCCGCGATCGACAACCTGACCAAGGGCACAGCGGGTGGTGCGGTGCAATCCATGAACCTCGCGCTCGGGCTCGACGAGACGTCCGGGCTACCAGTGACGGGAGTGGCCCCATGAGCTCAGTGGACGCACCCGGTACCGGGCTGACCCCGGTTCCTGTCGACGGGGTCGATGTCACCGCTGGCGTGACCGCCCCGGCAGGGTTTCGGGCCGCCGGCATCGCGGCCGGGATCAAGGAGGACGGGCGGGATCTCGCGCTCGTCGTCAACGACGGGCCGAGCCTGGCCGCCGCTGGGGTGTTCACCCGCAACGCCGTCAAAGCGGCGCCCGTGTTGTGGTCCCGGCAGGTGTTGCGGGAACGGAGGCTCCGCGCGGTGGTGCTCAACTCGGGGTGCGCCAACGCCGCCACCGGCCCACTCGGTTTCCAGGACACCCACGCAACCGCCGAGAAGGTGGCCGAGGTACTGGATACCGGTGCGATCGAGGTGGCGGTGTGCTCCACCGGACTGATCGGCGAGCGGCTGCCGATGGACGCCGTGCTCGGCGGTATCGTCCGCTGTGCCGGGGAACTCTCGGCCGGGCAGCACGCAGCCTACGAGGCCGCCGACGCGGTACGGACCACCGACGGCAAGCCCAAGCAGGCCGCGTTGCGGCACTCGGCAGGCTGGACGATCGGGGGGTTCGCCAAGGGAGCGGGCATGCTCGCCCCCAACATGGCGACGATGCTGTCGGTGATCACCACCGACGCCAAACTGGACGGTGACGTGCTGGACAGCGCGCTGCGCACGGCGAGCGGTGCCACCTTCGAGCGGCTCGACGTCGACGGCGGCACCTCGACCAACGACACCGTGTTGCTGCTGTCCTCCGGCGCCAGCGACGTGGTGCCGGAGGCCGGGGAGTTCACCGCCGCGCTGTCCGAGGTGTCGCTGAGCCTGGTGCGGCAGTTGCAGGCCGACGCGGAAGGTGCCACCAAGCTGGTGGACATCGTGGTGCGCGGCGCACGCAGCGAGGCCGACGCGGTCCAGGTCGGTCGTACGGTCGCGGAGGACAACCTGGTCAAGACAGCGCTGTTCGGCTCGGACCCGAACTGGGGCAGGGTCGCGATGGCGGTCGGGCGCAGCCAGGCCGAGGTCGACCCCGACCGGCTGGCGGTGACGCTGAACGGCGTGTCGCTGCTCGCCGGGGGCGAGCCGGTCGGCGACCGCGCCGCCGCCGACCTCACCGGTACCCGCGTGGAGATCGTCATTGATCTCGGTATCGGTTCAGGAACGACTCGGATCTACACCACTGACCTGTCGCACGACTACGTCGAAGAGAACAGCGCTTACTCGTCATGAGCACGTCGGAGCAGCAGGTAGCAGCGGACGAACGGTTGGCGACCGCTGCCGAGAAGGCAGAGGTGCTGATCGAGGCACTGCCCTGGTTGCAGCGCTTCCACGGGTCCTGCGTGGTGTTGAAGTATGGCGGTAACGCCATGGTGGACGACACGCTGAAGGCGGCATTCGCTCAGGACATGGTGTTCCTGCGGCTGGCTGGCCTGCGCCCTGTCGTGGTGCACGGTGGTGGGCCGCAGATCAGCGCCATGCTCTCTCGGCTGGGTATCGAAGGCGAGTTCCGCGGCGGGTTGCGCGTGACCACGCCGGAAACCATGGATGTGGTGCGCATGGTGCTCACCGGTCAGGTCAGCAGGGAGCTGGTCGGCCTGATCAACGCTTTCGGTCCCTACGCCGTTGGCATGTCCGGTGAGGATGCCAAGCTTTTCACCGCCTCTCGTAAGGAAGCCACCGTGGATGGTGAGACCGTCGATATCGGACTAGTCGGAGAAGTGTCGAGTGTGAACCCGGAAGCGGTACTCGACATCGTCAACGCTGGTCGGATACCGGTGGTTTCCACGGTCGCACCCGACGCGGATGGCGTGGTGCACAACGTCAACGCCGACACCGCGGCGGGTGCACTGGCGGCCGCGCTCGGTGCTGAGAAGCTGGTCGTGTTGACCGATGTGGAAGGACTATACGCGGACTGGCCGGACCGCTCGTCGCTGGTCGATCAGGTCACGGTGGACCGGCTTGAAGAGATGCTGCCCGATCTGGACAGCGGAATGATCCCGAAAATGGAGGCATGCGCACGTGCGATCCGTGGCGGAGTGCCACGTGCGCACGTGATCGACGGCAGGTTGGCGCATTCCGTACTGCTCGAGGTGTTCACCACCAGCGGGGTCGGCACGATGGTGCTGCCAGCGCCGCAGGAGGCCGAGCGGGACGGAACGGAAGGGGAGCGGTGAACTCGAACGAGCAGGCCCGGCTCCGGTGGGAGTCGGTGCTGATGAACAACTACGGCACGCCGCCCGTGGAGCTGGTGCGCGGCGACGGGGCGCGGGTGGTCGACGCCGACGGCAACAGTTACCTGGACCTGCTGGCCGGTATCGCCGTCAACGCCCTCGGCCATGCCCACCCTGCCGTGGTGGACGCGGTGACACGCCAGATCGCCACGCTCGGCCACAGCTCCAACCTCTACGCCAACCCGGTGGCGCTCGAGCTGGCCGAGATGCTGCTCGACATCGCGGGCGTGACAGGCAACGGCAAGGTGCTGTTCACCAACTCCGGTTCCGAGGCCAACGAGGCGGCCCTGAAGATCAGCAGGCTGACCGGCCGCCGGAAGGTCGTGGCCTGCGAGGGTGGCTTCCACGGCAGGACCATGGGGGCGCTGACGCTGACCGGCCAGCCTGCCAAGAAGGAGCCGTTCGAGCCGCTGCTCCCGGAGGTGAGTCACGTACCGTTCGGGGACACCGCGGCGCTGCGGGACGCGGTCGACGGCGAGACCGCGGCGGTGTTCGTCGAGCCCGTGCTCGGGGAGGCCGGGATCGTCCCGGCTCCCGAGGGGTACCTGCGTGCCGCGCGGGAGATCACCACCGAGCGGGGCGCGCTGCTTGTGCTCGACGAGGTGCAGACAGGCATCGGCCGGACCGGGAAGTGGTTCGCGTTCCAACGGGACGGGATCGTCCCGGACATCGTGACCGTGGCCAAAGGGCTCGGTGGCGGGTTGCCGCTCGGCGCGGTCATCGGCGTCGGCGGAGCAGGCGACCTGCTGCGCCCAGGGCAGCACGGGGTCACCTTCGGCGGCAACCCGGTCAGCTGCGCGGCAGGCCTCGCGGTGCTGCGCACCATCGCAGCGGAGAACCTGGCAGGCCACGCCGTCGCGGTGGGTAAGGAGATCGTTTCCGGGGTGGAGGCGCTGGCTCACCCGCAGCTGGCCGGCGTGCGGGGTGTGGGCCTGCTGTTGGCGCTGCTGGTGCGCGACGTGGCGCCGTCGGCGGTGACCGACGCCGCGCGACGGGCGGGATACCTCGCCAACGCGGTCAGCTCCGATGCCGTCCGGCTGGCGCCGCCGCTGGTGCTGGAGGCCGCCGACGCCCGTCGTTTCGTCGCCGACCTACCTCCGATCCTGTCCGATGCCGCTGCGACCTCCAAGGAAACGTGATGGTCAGACACTTCCTTCGTGACGACGACCTGCTGCCCGACGAGCAGGAGGCGATCCTCGACCTCGCGGACCGGTTCAAGGCCGATCCGCTCGGCAGCGACGCGTTGGCCGGTCCCCGCACCGTGGCGGTGATCTTCGAGAAGAACTCGACCAGGACCCGATTCTCCTTCGAGACCGGCATCGTGCAGCTCGGTGGCCATCCGATCGTGGTTGACGGCCGGTCGATGCAGCTCGGCAGGGAGGAAACGCTCGAGGACACCGCTCGAGTGCTTGGACGGTACACCGACGCGGTAGTGTGGCGTACCTTCGCGCAGGCGCGGATGGACGCGTTCGCGAGGGCCTCGCGCGTGCCGGTGGTCAACGCGCTCACCGACGAGTTCCATCCCTGCCAGGTGCTGGCGGACCTGCAGACGGTCAGGGAACGGAAGGGGAAGCTGGCCGGGCTGACCCTGACATACCTGGGTGACGGGGCCAACAATATGGCGCACTCGCTGCTGCTGGGTGGCGTCACGGCGGGTATGCACGTGCGGATCGCAGCACCTGAGGGGTTCCACCCCGTCGACTGGGTGCTCGACCTGGTCCGTGCCCGCGCCGCGGAGACCGGCGGCTCGATCGGGGTGTTCACCGACCCCGTCGCCGCGGTGGACGGCGCGGACGTCGTGACCACCGACTCGTGGACGTCGATGGGACAGGAGACCGACGGGAAGGATCGCGTCAGCCCGTTCCGCCCGTTCCAGGTGAACACCGAGCTGCTGGAACGGACAGGGACGGACACCGTCGTGCTGCACGACCTGCCAGCGCACCGCGGCTGGGAGATCACCGATGAGGTGATCGACGGGCCTGCCAGCGCCGTCTGGGACGAGGCCGAGAACCGTCTGCACGCGCAGAAGGCGCTGCTGGCCTGGCTGATGGAGGTGCGAGGGGCGGCGTGAGATGAGCCGTGAATCCAGCGACACCGAGCAGCGCCGCAACGCGGTAGGCGGTCACGCGACGACCCGCGTGGCACGGCAGGCCCGCATCGCGGAGTTGGTGTCCAGCATGGGGATCCGTAGCCAGTCCGAGCTGGCCAGGATCCTCGCCGGGGAGGGCATCGAGGTCACGCAAGCCACGTTGTCGCGAGACCTCGACGAGCTCGGCGCGGTGAAGCTGCGGGCGCCGGACGGCGGCGCCCCGGTGTATGTCATCCCCGAGGACGGCAGCCCGGTCAAGGGCGTGCAGGGTGGTACCGGGCGGCTGTCCCGGCTGCTCAATGAACTGCTGGTCGCCGCGGAAGGTTCGGCGAACCTGGTGGTGCTGCGCACCCCACCCGGGGCGGCCCAGTTCCTGGCCAGCGCGATCGATCGGGCAGCCTTGTACGAGGTCGTCGGCACGATCGCCGGGGACGACACGGTGATGGTGATCGCCCGCGAGCCGCTGCGCGGCGCCGACCTGGCCGAACGGTTCACGGCACTCGCGAGGACGGCGTCGAGCACGGAAGCACACAGCGAATCAGGCAATCGAACGAACTCAGTGGAGGACGACACATGACCAAGCGGGTGGTGCTCGCCTACTCGGGCGGGCTGGACACCTCGGTGGCGATCGGCTGGATCGCCGAGGAGACCGGCGCCGAGGTGATCGCCGTGGCGGCCGACGTCGGTCAGGGTGGCGAGGACCTGGAGACGATCCGCAAGCGCGCGCTCGACTGCGGCGCCGCCGAAGCGGTGGTCGCGGACGTGCGGGACGAGTTCGCCGAGCAGTACTGCCTGCCAGCGGTACAGGCGAACGCGCTCTACATGGACCGGTACCCGCTGGTGTCGGCCCTGTCCCGGCCGCTGATCGCCAAGCACCTGGTCGACGCCGCACGCCAGCACGGTGCCACCACGGTGGCGCACGGCTGCACCGGAAAGGGTAACGACCAGGTGCGCTTCGAGGTCGGTATCGGGGCGCTGGCGCCGGAGCTGGACGTGATCGCGCCGGTGCGCGACTTCGCGTGGACGCGGGAGAAGGCGATCGGCTATGCCGAGCAGCGCGACCTGCCCATCGACGTCACCAAGTCCTCGCCGTTCTCGGTGGATCAGAACGTGTTCGGGCGCGCGGTGGAGACTGGCTTCCTCGAGGACCTGTGGAACGCCCCGACCAAGGACGTGTACTCCTACACTTCCGATCCCGCGCTGAACGCGGGCCAGCCCGATGAGGTCGTGATCACCTTCGACAGGGGCGTGCCGGTGGCGATCGACGGCGTGCGGGTGTCGGTGCTGCAGGCCATCGAGCAGCTCAACGTGCGGGCAGGCGCGCACGGCATCGGCCGGATCGACATGGTGGAGGACCGCCTGGTCGGCATCAAGAGCCGGGAGGTCTACGAGGCGCCGGGCGCGATCGCGCTGATCACCGCCCACCAGGAGCTGGAGGCGGTCACCGTGGAGCGGGACCTGGCCCGTTTCAAGCGCCAGGTGGAGCAGCGGTGGGGCGAGCTGGTCTACGACGGGCTGTGGTTCTCGCCGCTGCGGTCGGCGCTGGACGAATTCGTCGCGAACTCGCAGGAGCACGTCAGCGGCGACATCCGGCTGGTCCTGCACGGCGGCTCCGCGACGGTGAACGGTCGCCGGAGTGCTCGGTCGCTGTACGACTTCAACCTCGCCACCTACGACGAGGGAGACAGCTTCGACCAGTCGCAGGCCAAGGGCTTCGTGCAGCTGTGGGGCCTGCCCAGCAAGATCGCCGCCCGGAGGGACCAGGAGACGACGTGACAGGGGAGCGCACGCAGCTGTGGGGTGGCCGGTTCGCCAGCGGCCCCGCCGAGGCGATGGCGGCACTGAGCGCGTCGACGCATTTCGACTGGCGGCTGGCGCCGTACGACATCGCGGGTTCGCGGGCGCACGCGCGGGTGCTGCGCAAGGCGGGCCTGCTCGACGATGCCGAGTTGACCCAGTTGCTGGCGGCGCTGGACACGCTGGAGGCCGATGTGGCAGCAGCAACGTTCACGCCGACCATGGCCGACGAGGACGTGCACACCGCGCTGGAGCGGGGCCTGCTGGAGCGGGCGGGAACCGAGCTCGGCGGCAAGTTGCGCGCGGGCCGGTCCCGCAACGACCAGGTGGCGACGCAGATGCGGATGTGGCTGCGGGACGCCGCGCGGCGGATCGCGGCAGGCGCGCTCGATGTTGTGGACGCGTTGGCCGGGCAGGCGGATCGATACCCGGACGCGGTGCTTCCCGGCCGTACCCACCTGCAGCACGCGCAGCCGGTGTTGCTTGCCCACCACCTGCTTGCCCACGCGCACGCGCTGCTGCGGGACGTGGACCGGTTGCGCGACTGGGACCGCAGGACCGCCGAGTCGCCGTACGGCTCGGGGGCGTTGGCCGGTTCCTCTCTCGATCTCGACCCGGACGCGGTGGCCGCCGAGCTGGGTTTCGACCGGGCGGTCGACAACTCCATCGACGGGGTCTCCAGCCGTGATTTCGCGGCCGAGTTCGCGTTCGCGGTTGCGATGTTCGGGGTGAACCTCTCGCGGATCGCCGAGGAGATCGTCATCTGGAACACCGCCGAGTTCGGGTACGTCACGCTCGACGACGCGTGGGCGACAGGCAGCTCGATCATGCCGCAGAAGAAGAACCCGGACGTGGCCGAGCTGGCGCGTGGCAAGGCAGGCAGGTTGATCGGAAACCTGACCGGCCTGCTTGCCACGTTGAAGGCGCAGACGCTGGCGTACAACCGGGATCTGCAGGAGGACAAGGAGCCGCTGTTCGACTCGGTGGAGCAGATGGAACTGCTGGTGCCCGCGATGGCCGGGATGATCGACACGGTGACGTTCCACACCGACCGGACGGCCGAACTGGCGCCCGCGGGTTTCACGCTGGCCACCGACATCGCCGAGTGGCTCGTGCGCCAGGGCGTCCCGTTCCGGCGTGCGCACGAGGTCTCGGGTGAGTGCGTACGGGCCGCGGAGGAACGGGGTGTCGGCCTCGAGGCGCTCACCGACGCCGAGCTGGCCGCGATCGACCCGGTGCTCACCCCGGCGGTGCGGGAGGTGCTCACCGTGCCCGGCTCGATCGCCTCGCGGGACGCGCGTGGCGGTACCGCGCCGGAACGGGTCCGCGAGCAGCGCGAGCGGCTGCGGCAGCGGGCGGCCGACGCCCGTACATGGGCGTCCGGCTGAGCTCGCCGGGTTCCGGCCCGCTAGCGTGACCGCGCGTATCCCGCACGAGAGGGTCAAGCCATGCACACCTCGCCCGCGCAGCGTGACTCGCCCCGGCTCGCACGCGACGAGCTGGCCGTCGACCCGGTGGACGCCTGCCCGGTCCTGCTAGGCAGCGTGATCGAGGCGGACACGCCCGGCGGCACGGTGGCCGCCCGTGTCGTCGAGGTCGAGGCCTACCGGGGCGGCGACGATCCCGCCTCGCACGCGTTCCGCGGGCGAACCGCGCGCAACGCCGTGATGTGGGGGCCTGCCGGGTACCTGTACGTGTACCTGATCTACGGCATGCACCATTGCCTGAACGTGGTGTGCCTCGACGACGGCGTGGCCGGGGCGGTGCTGCTGCGTGCGGGCGAGATCGTGGCAGGCGAGCGCCTGGCGCGCAGCCGAAGGCGGGCGGCCCGTAGTGATGACGAGCTCGGCCGCGGCCCCGCGCGGCTGGCCTCGGCACTGGGACTGACTGTCGAGCACAACAACACCGACCTCACCGCGCCGCGCACTGCGGTACGGCTCTACGCAGGCGACACGATCCCCGCCGATCAGGTCCGCAGCGGTGGCCGCGTCGGCGTGAGCGTGGCGGCGGACGTGCCGTGGCGGTTCTGGGTGGATGGCTCGCGCGCGGTGTCGGCTTACCGCCCTGGTGGCGGTCGGTCCCGCGGCGCAGGCTGATCAGGTCAGGCGCCGCCGGTGGGTGGCCAGGCCCGTGCGCGCCGGTGGTGACCAGGTTGGGAAGATGAGTCGCGTGAGTGAGCACATCATTGACGAGCTGTCCTGGCGCGGTCTGATCGCGCAGTCCACCGATCTCGACGCCCTGCGGACCGAGCTGGACGCCGGCCCGGTCACGATGTACTGCGGCTTCGATCCAACCGCGGAGAGCCTGCACGCCGGGCATCTCGTGCAGCTGCTCACGCTGTCGCGGTTGCAGCGGGCAGGGCACCGTCCGGTGGTGCTGGCAGGCGGGGCAACCGGCCAGATCGGCGATCCCCGTGAGGTGGGGGAGCGATCGCTGGTGAGCGCGGATGTGGTCGCCGAGCGGCTGGAGAAGATCGGAGCCCAGCTGGAGCGGTTCGTCACGTTCGACGACTCGCCGACCGGTGCGATCCTGGAGAACAACCTGAACTGGTTCAGCGAGATCAACGCGCTGGACTTCCTGCGCGACGTGGGCAAGCATTTCTCGATGAACGTGCTACTCGCGCGCGACACGGTGCGGCGGAGGCTGAACTCCGACGGGATGTCGTACACCGAGTTCAGCTACATCCTGCTCCAGTCCTACGACTACCTGCAGCTGTACCGGCGCTACGGCACCACGCTCCAGGTCGGGGGCTCGGACCAGTGGGGCAACATCATCGGTGGCGTGGAGTACGTGCGCAAGGTCGAGGGCGCTGGCGTGCACGCGCTGACCACGCCGCTGGTCACCGACGCCGAGGGGCAGAAGTTCGGCAAGTCGACCGGCGGCGGCAACGTATGGCTCGATCCGGAGCTGACCTCGCCGTACGCCTGGTACCAGTACTTCATCAACGTCGCCGACTCGCACGTCATCGACTATCTGAAGCTGTTCACGTCGCTGTCCCGTGACGAGATCGCCTCCTACGAGCAGCTCACCGCGGACAAGCCGCAGCTGCGGTCGGCGCAGCGCAGGCTCGCCGAGGAGCTGACCACGTTGGTCCACGGCCCCGAGCAGACGCGCAAGGTGACCGCAGCCAGCCAGGCGCTGTTCGGCAAGGCGGACTTCACCGACCTCGACGAGGCCACCCTCGAGTCGGTGATGGCAGAGGTGCCGACGGGGGAGGTGACTCTCGACGCGCAGCCGTCGATCGTCGACCTGTTGCTGGTCGCGGGACTGGTGGACAGCAAGGGCGCCGCGCGGCGCACCGTCGCCGAGGGTGGCGCCTACGTGAACAACGTCAAGATCACCGACGAGTCCTGGCAGCCGAGCGCGGCAGACGCGCTCGCTGGGCGGTGGCTGGTGGTGCGCCGCGGCAAGCGCACCCTCGCGGGCGTGCGCCTGAGGTGAGCCGCTGGCAGCCGGCCGCGCCCCCGCCGATGCGGTCTCGGCTGTACCCGGGAGTTCCCCGTACCGGTTTACATCGATTCGGCACATCCTGGCCATGGGCCTTTGCAGGAGCCTTACCGATGGGTAACCTACGTCACAGTTGCGTGTGATCGCACGCGCAGCCGGAGAGCTGTACCCGAGCCGGTCCCACCGGGAAGCGCGGCCCGGCACCGGCCTGATACCGGCATCGACGAGGAGGTTCCCGTGGCCCAGCAGGCAAGCGTTACCGAACGGGAAGCACGTGAGGTCGCCGAGCAAGCACGCGAGGGCGAGTGGACGAAACCGTCGTTCGCCAAGGAGCTCTTTCTCGGGCGGTTCCGCACGGATCTGATCCACCCCTACCCGCAGCCGGAGCAGCAGGCGACCGAGAAGAGCGACCAGTTCCTCCAGCGGCTGCGTGCCTACTGCGAGACACTGGATGGGGCGTTGATCGAGCGCGAGTCACGGATCCCGGACGACTACGTCAAGGGGCTGGCCGAGCTCGGCTGCTTCGGTATCAAGATCCCCGAGGAGTACGGCGGGCTCGGGCTGTCCCAGGTCGCGTACAACAAGGCGCTGATGTTGGTGGGGTCGGTGCACTCCACGTTGGGGGTGCTGCTGTCGGCGCACCAGTCCATCGGTGTTCCGGAACCGCTGAAGTTGGCCGGTACCGAGGAGCAGAAGCAACGCTTCTTACCCCGGTGCGCTAAGGGCGCGGTGTCGGCGTTCCTGCTTACCGAGCCCGACGTGGGGTCCGATCCCGCTCGTCTGGCGGCGACCGCCGAGCCCACCGACGACGGCGAGGCCTACGAGCTCGACGGGGTGAAGCTGTGGACGACCAACGGTGTCGTCGCCGAGTTGCTGGTGGTGATGGCGCGGGTGCCCAAGGGCGAGGGACGGCGTGGCGGTGTCACCGCCTTCGTCGTGGAGGCCGATTCGCCCGGCATCACGGTCGAGAACCGCAACGCCTTCATGGGGTTGCGGGGCATCGAGAACGGGGTGACCCGCTTTCACAAGGTGCGCGTGCCGAAGGAGAACGTCGTGGGTCGCGAGGGTGATGGGCTGAAGATCGCGCTCGGCACGTTGAACACGGGCAGGCTGTCGATACCGGCGATGTGCGCGGGCGCGGCCAAGTGGTCGTTGAAGGTCGCGCGCGAGTGGTCGGCCGAGCGGGTGCAGTGGGGCAAGCCGATCGGTGGGCATGCGGCGGTGTCGAGCAAGTTGTCGTTCATCGCCGCGACGTCCTACGCGCTGGAGAGCGTGCTCGACCTGTCCGGGCAGATGAGTGACGAGAACCGCAACGACATCCGGATCGAGGCCGCGCTCGCCAAGCTCTGGGCCAGCGAGATGGCCTGCCTGATCGCCGACGAGCTCATGCAGATCCGTGGCGGGCGCGGCTACGAGACGGCCGACTCCCTCGCCGCGCGTGGCGAGCGCGCGGTCCCGGTGGAGCAGATGTTCCGTGATCTACGCATCAACCGGATCTTCGAAGGTTCGACCGAGATCATGCACTTGCTCGTCGCGAGGGAAGCCGTCGACGCCCACCTGCGCGCGGCAGGGGATCTCGCCGATCCCGAGTCGGATCTGCAGCGCAAGGCCAAGGCCGCGGCCAAGGCGAGCGGCTTCTACGCGCGGTGGTTGCCACAGCTGGTCGCCGGTAAGGGCCACGTCCCTGCCTCGTACGGCGAGTTCGGCTCGTTGGCCAAGCACATGCGCTACATCGAGCGATCGGCACGCAAGCTTGCACGCAGCA